>NZ_JBFATO010000013.1:0-191507 GCF_040678355.1 Streptomyces sp. NPDC052701 | reverse complement strand
CGGCACCGGGCCGACGCACTGCTCGCCACCGTGGTGGAGGAGCACGGGGACTGGTGACGGTAGGCCGAGGAGTACGAGCCCCACACCCCTTACGCCGGCCCGCCGGGCGCCGTCCGTGCCGCTCTCCGCGCCGCCGGGGCCCTCACATGGTGAGCCGCACCACGGAACCACCAGGTAACACGGGGTTCACATCCGGGCAATGGACGGGAAATCGCCTGTTGACAGGCTGCCGGGCATCACCGCGGCGCCCCGGTGCCGCAGCGCCCGCGAGTGCGCCCAGACCCACCCCGAAGGATGTGGCCCGTGACCTTCAAGGCTGAGTACATCTGGATCGACGGCACCGAGCCGACGGCCAAGCTGCGTTCGAAGACGAAGATCGTCGCGGGCGCCCCCGCCGGTACGGACGCGCTGCCGATCTGGGGCTTCGACGGGTCCTCCACCAACCAGGCCGAGGGCCACGCCTCGGACTGCGTGCTCAAGCCGGTCTTCTCCTGCCCGGACCCGATCCGCGGCGGCGACGACGTACTGGTGCTGTGCGAGGTCCTCAACACGGACATGACCCCGCACTCCACCAACACGCGCGCCGCGCTGGCCGAGGTCGCCGAGAGGTTCGCCGCCCAGGAGCCGGTCTTCGGCATCGAGCAGGAGTACACCTTCTTCAAGGACGGCTACCCGCTCGGCTTCCCCAAGGGCGGCTTCCCGGCCCCGCAGGGCGGCTACTACTGCGGCGTCGGCTCCGACGAGATCTTCGGCCGTGACGTGGTCGAGGCGCACCTGGACAACTGCCTGAAGGCGGGCCTGGGCCTGTCCGGCATCAACGCCGAGGTCATGCCCGGCCAGTGGGAGTTCCAGGTCGGCCCGCTGTCCCCGCTGGAGGTCTCCGACCAGCTGTGGGTGGCCCGCTGGCTGCTGTACCGCACGGCCGAGGACTTCGGCATCGCCGCCACCCTCGACCCCAAGCCGGTCAAGGGGGACTGGAACGGCGCCGGCGCGCACACCAACTTCTCCACCAAGGCGATGCGCGAGGGCTACGACGCGATCATCACCGCCTGCGAGGCGCTCGGCGAGGGCTCCAAGCCGCTCGACCACGTCAAGAACTACGGCGCCGGCATCGACGACCGCCTGACCGGCCTGCACGAGACCGCCCCGTGGGACAAGTTCTCCTACGGCGTCTCCGACCGCGGCGCCTCGGTCCGCATCCCCTGGCAGGTCGAGAAGGACGGCAAGGGCTACATCGAGGACCGCCGCCCGAACGCCAACGTCGACCCGTACGTCGTGACCCGTCTCCTCGTCGACACCTGCTGCGCGGCGCTGGAGAAGGCCGGCCAGGTCTGACCCGGCCGACGGCTCCGCGCAGGGGGCGCCCACCAGGACGGTGGGCGCCCCCTGGCGTGCCGACGGGGCGTGCCGGGCGGGCAGGGGCCAGGGGCAGAGGGCCGGCGGGGACGGCTTCTCCCGGACGGGCCTCCCCGGGGACCCGGCCGGCCGCCCGCCCAGTGGGACGGGGATCCGGCCCGGAGGTCTCCCCCGCCCCGCCGGACCGGCGAGAACGCCTGGTGGGACGAGTGGCTCGACGCCCTCCGCACGCCATGGAAGTGTCCAAGCAGTGAGAGAAGGGTCCTCCGGACGGCGGCTGTCTGCTTCAATGGGGCCATGGCCAGCTTCCGGAAGTACGCAGCGACGGGTCGCCATGACCTCGAGCCCTTCTGGCCTTCCCGTCAGCACCACGACTTCGACCGGGTGTGTTGCCGCGCGATGAACGCGCCGGCCTTCTGAAGCCGTCACCCCCGGCCTTCGGCCAGCGCGAACCGCGTACGTCCCCGGCGGACCCGATCACGAACTCGGGCCCGCCCCTTCCGACGAACCTCTCGCGCGAAAGAGCTGACCTCTCATGGCGACCACTCGTTCCCTGTCCACCGCCACCCTGAGCACCGCGTCCTCCACCAGCCCCCGGCACCGGCTGCGAGCCGTCGACCGGGACGAGGTCGTGTCCGTCGCGGACCTGCTCCCGCCGGGCGCCACCTGGCTGCCCGCGCCGCAGCACGCCCTGCCCGCGCTGCCGGGGCAGCCGCCGATGATCGGCTACCTGCTGCTGGTCCCTGCCGACCAGCAGCCGCCGTTCCCGGTGGCCCTGCCGGACCGGGCCCGGGCCACCGGCACCGAGCCCGGCACCGGAGCCGGCGATCCGCTGATCCGCATCGACACCGCGCAGCGCACCGCCGAGGTGGACGGACGCGAACTCGACCTCACCTACCTGGAGTTCGAGCTGCTCGCCCACCTCGTCGCCCACCCCGGCCGGGTGCACACCCGCGACCAGCTGGTCGGCACGGTGTGGGGCTACGGCCACGTCGGCGACGGCCGCACCGTCGACGTCCACGTCGCGCGCCTGCGCCGCAAGCTGGGCGCGGAGCACCGCGGCACGATCCAGACGGTGCGGCGGGTCGGCTACAAGTACGTTCCCCCGGCCGGGCGCTGACCGCCCGGCCCGCCCGCGCCGCGGAGCCCGCCCGCGCCGCGGGGCCGGTCCGGCCGCCGGGCCGCGCGGCGGCCCTCTGCCGACGGCAGACACCGGTTCCCTTCCGCCGCCCGGGCGGGCAGGGTCGACGGCATGAGGCTTCTGACGCTGGGCGGGACGGAGTTCGCAGGGCGGGCCGTCGTGGAGGCGGCCCTCGGGCGCGGCTGGGACGTGACCGTCTTCCACCGGGGACGGCACGAACCGCCTCCCGGGGCGCGGTCGCTGCACGGCGACCGCACCGCCCCCGACGGCCTGGCCGCCCTCGCCGGGGACCCGGGCGAGTGGGACGTCGTCGTCGACACCTGGTCGGCGGCGCCCCGCGCGGTGCGGGACGCGGCGCGGCTGCTGCGGGGCCGCGCACGGCGTTACGTCTACGTGTCGAGCTGCTCGGTGTACGCGTGGGCGCCGCCCGCCGGGTACACCGAGGACGCGGCCGTGGTGGAGGGCGCCTCGCCGGACGCGGGCCCGGCCGGGTACGCGCGGGACAAGCGCGGCGGTGAGCTGGCCGCCGTCGACGCCTTCGGCGCCGAACGGTCGGTACTGGCCCGGGCCGGGCTGATCATCGGGCCGTACGAGAACGTCGGCCGGCTGCCGTGGTGGCTGACCCGGATGGCCCGCGGCGGCCCGGTGCTGGCTCCGGGGCCGCGCGACCTGCCCCTGCAGTACGTCGACGTCCGCGACCTCGCCGAGTGGCTCCTCGGGGCGGCGGAGCAGGAGCTGAGCGGCCCGTACAACCTGATGAGCCCGCGGGGGCACACCACGATGGGCGAACTGCTCCACGCCTGCGCGCGGGTCACCGGCGGTGCGGCCCGACTGCGGTGGACCGCGCCCGAGGTGATCCTGGAGGCGGGCATCGAGCCGTGGACCCAGCTGCCGGTGTGGGTGCCGCCCGGCAGCGACCTGCACGACGCCCTGCACGGCGCCGACGTCTCCCGGGCCGTCGCGGCGGGCCTGCGCTGCCGGCCCGTCGAGGAGACCGTGGCGGACACCTGGCGCTGGCTGCGGGAGATCGGCGGCACGGCGCCCCAGCGCCCCGACCGGACGCTCAAGGGACTCGACCCGGACGTGGAGGCGAGGGTGCTCGCGGCGGCCGGGGGTGTATCTGGTACCACCCCCTGACCGGGGCCCTCGGCCCAGTGCGCCCCCGCCGCCCGCTCGGTCAGACTGACGCCATGACCATCGACTCGAAGAACGGCGGCATGCGGGCGAAGTGGCGGGGCATGGTCCTGGCCGCGGTACGGGGGCTGGCGCTGGCGCTGATCGCCCTGCCGGGATCGGTGCTGTTCTTCACGCTGTCCGTCCTGTCCCTCGCGTTCATCCCCCTCGGGGCCGGCCTCGTCACGACCCCGTACGTGCTGACGGGGGTGCGGACGTTCGCGCACTGGCGGCGGGTGCTCGCGGCGGAGTGGGGCGGGGTGCGGATCCCGCCCGCCTACCGGCCGCTGCCCCAGGACGCCAACCCCTGGGCGCGCACCTTCGGGATGCTGCGCGACCCGGCGACCTGGCGGGACCTGCGGTGGCTGCCGGTGGACATGACGGCCGGCTTCCTCACCGCGCTGCTGCCGGCCGTGCTGCTGCTGTACCCGCTGGAGGGGTTCGCGATCGCGGCCGGGCTGTGGCGGGTCCTGCCCGACGGGTACTGGTACGGCTTCGTCCCGGTCACCGGGCAGGCGTCCGCGCTGGGCGCCGCCGCGCTGGGCGCCGTCCTGCTGTTCTTCGCCCACTTCCTCGCCCCGCGCATGCTGCAGGCGCACTTCCACCTCACCCGGGCCGTGCTCGCCCCGAACCAGCGGGAGCTGGCCGAGCGGGTGCGGGTGCTCACCGAGACCCGGCGGGACGCGGTCGACACCTCCGCCGCCGAGCTGCGGCGCATCGAGCGGGACCTGCACGACGGCGCGCAGGCGCGGCTGATCGCGGTGGGCATGGACCTGGGAACCAGCGAGGCGCTGCTCGACAAGGACCCGGACAAGGCGAGGGAGCTGATCGCGCAGGCCCGCGCGTCCTCGGTCGAGGCCCTGGCCGAGCTGCGCGAACTGGTGCGCGGCATCCACCCGCCGGTCCTGGCCGAACGCGGACTGGGCGACGCCGTACGGGCGCTGGCGCTGCGGCTGCCGGTGGCGACCGAGGTGAACGTGGACCTGCCCGGGCGGGCGGAGGCGCCCGTGGAGTCGGCCGCGTACTTCGCCGTCAGCGAGGTCCTCACCAACGCCGTGAAGCACGCGGACGCCGAGCGGATCTGGGTGGACCTGCACCACGCCGAGGGCATGCTGCGCGCGACCGTCACCGACAACGGCAGGGGAGGTGCGGTGATCGGGGCCGGCTCCGGACTGGCCGGAGTCGAACGGCGACTGGGTACATTCGACGGCGTCCTGGCCGTCAGCAGCCCCGCGGGCGGCCCCACCATGGTCACCATGGAGACCCCTTGCGCGTTGTCCTAGCCGAAGACCTCTTCCTGCTGCGCGACGGCCTGGTCCGGCTTCTGCAGGCCCACGACTTCGAGATCGCCGCGGCCGTCGAGTCCGGGCCGGACCTGGCCCGGACTCGACGGCCGCGCTGGAGCCGGACGTCGCCGTGGTCGGCGTCCGGCTGCCTCCCCCGCACACCGACCAGGGTCTGCAGTGCGCGCTTCAGGCCCGCCAGAAGCGGTCCGGGCTGCCGGTGCCGGTGCTCTCCCAGCACGTGGAGCAGCTGTACGCGCGCGAGCTGCTCGCCGACGGCAGCGGCAAAGTGGGCTACCTGCTGAAGGACCGGGTGTTCGACGCGGAGCAGTTCGTGGACGCCGTACGGCGGGTCGCGGCGGGCGGTACGGTGATGGACCCGCAGGTCATCCAGCAGCTGCTGAGCCGGCGGGCGGCCGACCGGCCGCTCGGGCGGCTCACGCCCCGGGAGCAGGAGGTGCTGGAGCTGATGGCGCAGGGCCGGTCCAACGCGGCGATCGCCGCCAAGCTCGTCGTCACCGAACGGGCGATCGCGAAGCACACCGCGGACATCTTCGCCGAACTCGGCCTGGAGGTCTCGGACGACGACAACCGGCGCGTGCTGGCGGTTCTCACGTATCTCGACCACGGCCGGTGAAAACGGGCCCGTCCGTTCACGACTGGTGGGGGACCGGCAACTCCCGGTGTTCCAGGGATTGTTGAGAGCACGGTGTCCGCACGAACTTCTCGGCAATTTCCGGGACGGCTGAACACCCGTGGGGCGCCCTGCGTATGGGAGGGAGCCGCTTCACTCCTGTCGGGCGCCTCGCTGCCCCCGAAAAAGGAAGTCAGAGGAGTTCCATGGGACGCAACACAAGAAAACGCCGTACGCCGCTGGCCACCAAGGCCGTAGCCGCATCGGCGGCCCTAGCGCTCGGTGGGGGCGGGCTGATCTGGGCGAATTTCTACGCCTCGGCACACGAGAGCAACTCGGCGCAGAGCCGGACCAAGGCGGCGACGGCGGGGCGGATCGCCACGATCCAGTGCCCGGACGTCGGCCAGAAGCTGCGCAAGGTGCCGAGGAAGGCCCGCGCCAACGTCGCCAGGGAACTGGCGCTGCTGGACCGGCAGATCACCGAGGCGTACGCCCGGCTGGCGTCCACGCGCCGGGCGCAGACCGGTGACCCGGCCTTCGTCCAGAACTCGATCCTCGGCCCGCTGAAGTCCAAGCGCACCGCGGCCCTCGACCGGATCGGGATCAACATCCGGCGCGTCGGGGGAACCGCGCCGGGTGACCTGGGCCGGTTCGCCAGGTGCAAGGGCGTTCCCGTCGAGCAGCCGCAGACCAACGACGGCGGGGGCGGCGGCCAGAACGGCGGCGGCCAGGACCAGAACGGCGGCCAGGACCAGAACGGCGGCGGTCAGAACGGCGGCCAGGACAACGGCCAGAACCAGGGCAACGGCGGCCAGGGCGGCAACGGGCCGGTCGCCGCGGACTTCATCGACATCAACGACGTCCAGCCCAACTCCCGCAACCTGCCGAACGGTCTGGCCGCGAACGGGGACACCGGCTCGACGGGCAGCTTCACCACGAACTGCGGCACCAACGGCAACGACAACCACAACACGGACAACGTGATCGTCGCCCCCGGTGTCACCAACGGCGCCCACCACCTGCACGACTACGTCGGCAACCAGAACAACGACGCCTTCGCGAGCGACGAGGACCTGGCGGCCGCCGAGACCTCCTGCCAGAACCAGGGCGACAAGTCGTCGTACTTCTGGCCGGTGCTGCGCGTGCAGGACGGTACGCAGGACTTCGACCAGAACAACGCCGGCGGCGGCACCGAGGGCAACGTCGGCAAGATCCTGGAGCCCGCCGAGGCCCAGCTGAAGTTCGTCGGCAACAGGACGAGCGACGTCGTCGCCATGCCGAGGGCGCTGCGCATCATCACCGGTGACGCCAAGTCCTTCACCAACGGCCTCGCGAACGCCAACACCTCCTGGAGCTGCACCGGCTTCGAGGACCGTCAGGTCACGGACAAGTACCCGCTGTGCCCCGAGGGCAGCCAGGTGGTGCGCACGTCGAACTTCCAGAGCTGCTGGGACGGCCAGAACATCGACAGCGCCAACCACCGCACGCACGTGGCCTTCGTCCAGCCGGACGGCAGCTGCCCGAACGGCTTCCAGGCCATCCCCCAGCTGCAGGTCCGCCTGGTCTACGACGTTCCGGCCCCGGTCGTCGAGAACGGACAGGTGCGCAACCCGTACGCGGTGGACTCCTTCCCCGAGCAGCTGCACAAGCCGATCACCGACCACAACGACTTCATCAACTTCTTCGAGGAGGACGTGATGAACGAGATGGTCGAGTGCATCAACTCCGGCCAGGACTGCCAGTAACCGGCCACACCGAAAGCCGGCGGCGGGAGATCCCGCCGCCGGCTTTCCCGTGCCGCCGGGCCGTTCCCCTCCGGCCGGCCTCGTTCCGGTCAGCCGTCGTGGTGGCCGGAGTGCGTCTGCTCCCCGCCCCCGCCGCCCGCCGAGTGACCGGAGTGGTCGGTCCCGGTCTCCATGTCGCCGCCGAGCGTGCCGCGCAGCGCCTCGACCGTCCGCTCCTCGCCGACGGCGACCCACTTGCGGCCGACCAGGTAGAAACCGCCGTAGTCCTTGGCCTGGTCGAGCCACTCGCGCTGGCCGCGGTCGGTGGAGAAAGTGGCGAGGATGTACTTCTGCGCGCCCTTCCTGCAGATGGCCTGGCGGATCGTGTCGGCGTCCGTCTGCATGTCGGGCTCGCACTTCACCTCGGCGGCCAGGTGCTCCAGGCTGCCGGTCGCCGTCTCGGGCACGGCGGCCTCGTGCTTCCCGCCGGATCCGCAGCCCGCCAGCGCGAGCACCGCCACCACGCCGGTCAGCGCGAGCATCGGTCGGGTCACCCTCATCTGCTGTTCCTCCGGTCCTTCGGCGCCATGCCGCACGGAGCCCCGGCCGGGGGCCCCGGTCTTCGATACGGCTGCGGGGCGCGGAGCGCTCAAAAATACCGGCGCGGGGGCGGGCACGCCTGTGCGAGGGTGTCCCGGTGAACCAGGATTGGGAAGACCGGGTGGCCGCGGCCTGGATCGCGTTCGACGACCACCCCGGACAGGACGCGGCCCGGTTCCGCGCGGTGATCGACGCGCTCGTCGCCGAGCTGCCCGACGACAGCCCCCTCGGCCCGTTCGAGCGGGCCTGCGCGTGGGACTCCACGGGCCGCTCGGACAAGGCGGTGCCGCTGTACCGGGAGGCGCTGGCGCGCGGGCTGAGCGGTTACCGGGCGCGCCGCGCGAAGATCCAGATGGCCAGCTCCCTGCGGAACACCGGGCGGCCGGAGGAGGGCGTCGAGCTGCTGACGCCCGAACTGGACGCCGAACCGGACGAGCTGGACGACGCCGTGCGCGCGACCCTCGCGCTGTGCCTGTCCAGCCTGGGCCGCGACCGCGAGGGCCTGTCGCTCGCCCTGGGCGCCCTCGCCCGCCATCTGCCGCGCTACCGGCGGTCGATGGCGGCCTACGCGCGGCTGCTGGTGGAACCGGAGCAGCCGCGGAGCTGACGCCGCGCGGTCAGGTGACCATCCCCCGATTCGCTCGTTCTGCTGAACGTGCAGTCACACGATGTCGCCCAGCGCCCCGCACCCTCCTCCCCCGCCGGCCCGGTCGTCGACGTCGGACAGGCCGAGGCCGCGCTCGTCGAGCACTATCCGCGCCTGGCCCGGCTCGCCTACCTGGTGCTGCCGCCGGGCCTGGGCCGGGGCAGGCGGGTGATGACCGCGCACGCCCTCACCCAGCGGGCCCTGCCCCGGGGCCGCACCCCCGCGCCCGTGATCCCCGCCCAGCACGGGGGTCCGCCCGGCGGGAGCGGGGCCGAGGAGGCGGTGGACGGCCGCGACACCGACCCCGGCTACGCCCTGGTCCGCCTGCAGGTGGTGCGGGCGGCGCTGGAGGCGGGCCTGCCGCTCAGGCGCCGGGCCCGGCCCCGGCGGGCCCAGCTGCCGCCGCTGCTGCCCCAGGTGTGGGGCCTGCGCCTGTTCCCGGGCTCGGGCGGCGCCGACGAACTCGCCCTCGGCCAGCGGCTGTCCGCCCTGTCCGCCCCGGGCCGCGCCGCCTACGTGCTGCGCGGCCTGGAACGGCTCCCGGACGACGACGTGCGCAAGGTGCTCACGGCCGCGGGCGTCCCCGACGTGGGCGCCGCGCTGCGCGAGGCCGACGAGGTGCCCGCCCGGTACGCGCTGCTGGACTCCCCCGAGTTCGACCCCTGCTCGCTGCAGGCCCGCCCCACCGACCTGATGCGGCGCCGCCGGCACACCAAGGCCGCGCTGGCCGCCGGGACGGCCCTCCTCGCGTGCGGCGCGCTGCTCGCGCTGCCCGGCGGGGGCTGGGGCCCCGACGGCGCCGCCGCTCCCCCGTACGCGCAGAACCCGGCCGCCCGGGCGGCCCTGGACCCGGGCAGGCTGACCCGGGTCTCCCCCGCCGCGTGGCGGACCGCCGCGCGCACCGACTTCTCGGTGTGGCCGGCGCGCGGCGGCCTGACCGGCGACACGGCCCTGCTGCGCCGCGCCCTGGCCGTGTGGGCCCGCCCCGGCCGGACCGTGAAGGTGTCGGCGACGCCGGGCACCCCGTCCGGCGGTCCGGCCGGCCCGCCCCAGCTGCTGTACGCCGGGGTCGTCGACAACGCGCGCGTGGTGATCCTCCACGACGGTCTGCGCATCGCCCGGTACGCCGAGCCCAGGGACGGCACGCAGGGCGCCGCCCTGGACTTCGCGCGGGTCGACGGCGCCGCCGGGGCCGAGGCGAGCGCGGTGGTCCTGGGCCGGGCGGACGGCAACGTCCGCTACCTGACGGCTCCCTGGGTGCGCCGGGCGAGCGAGCGGGACCTGCTCGAGCCGGGCTCCGGGGCGATGGACCTGACCCTGACCGACGGCGTGACCTCGCCGCTGGCCAGCTCGGCGCTGCGGACCGGCGCGTGCACCTCGTGGAACGCGCTCCAGCTGACCGACGGAGCCGGCACGCGGCTGCTGACCGACCTCGGCGAGCTGGTCCCGGCCCGGCTGACCGCCGGGCGGCCCGGCTCCGCCGGTGACGTCTCGGGCGCCCGGGCGCTGCGCACCTGGGCGCCGTACGCCTGCTCGCTGAGCGCGGTGCGCGGTGCGGGGGTACGGAGCGTGAACGCCTGGCGGTTCGCCGAGCAGCCGCTGCCGGATGCGAGCGGGGCGGCCACCTGGGTGTGCACGCGCGCGGAGACCTGGCGCGGCACCGGGGCGCGGGCGCTGGCGCAGTTCCACACACCGGGCGGGACGTACGGGGCGGTGGCGGCCAGGGCCGAGGACGTCCCGGCGTGCGGGGCGCGTGATCCGCACGTGCTGGCCGGGGTGCTGTGGAAGTCGGAGGCCGGCACCTGGTACCTGCTGGCCGCCGGCGACCGGGACACGGCCTCGGTGAGCGCGACCGGCGGGGCCGGCGGCTTCGCGCGGGGCAACCTGCTGGCCGTGCGGGCCGAACAGGGGGCGCGGGCCGAGCTCAGGGGGACCCTGGAGGACGGGCGGTCGATCAGCGGACTGCGCTAGGCCCTGCCGACGGGCCGGCGGGCCGGCGTACGGGGGTTCCGGCCGCTCCGCCGTGACGGTCCGGAGCCGGGCAGGTGGCGGGGCGCGCGAACATCCTGGTCGGTCAGGCCCGTTCAAGGCCGAATTTGATCGGTAAGGTGTTCGTATGACTACCGGGGTACGCCGCAGAATGGGAGTGGAGGAGCGGCGGCAGCAGTTGATCGGCGTCGCCCTCGAACTGTTCAGCCGCCGCTCGCCCGACGAGGTTTCCATCGACGAGATAGCGTCGGCCGCGGGCATCTCGCGCCCACTGGTCTACCACTACTTCCCCGGCAAACTCAGCTTGTACGAGGCGGCGTTGAAGCGTGCCTCGGACGATCTGGCGGCCCGGTTCGTGGAGCCGCGCGAGGGTCCGCTGGGGGCGCGGCTGCTGCGCGTGATGGGCCGGTTCTTCGACTTCGTCGATGAGCACGGCCCCGGCTTCTCGGCCCTCATGCGCGGCGGCCCGGCGGTCGGCTCGTCCACGACGAACGCGCTCATCGACTCCGTGCGGCAGGCCGCGTATGTCCAGATCCTTTCGCACCTGGGCGTGACCGATCCGCCCGCCCGGCTGGAACTGGTCGTCCGCTCCTGGATCTCGCTGGCCGAGTCGACGGCGCTGATCTGGCTGGACGGCCGGCGCATTCCGCGCGCCGAGCTGGAGAGGCAGCTCGTGCACGACTTCGCCGCGCTGGCCGCGGTCAGCGCCGCCTACGACGAGGAGACGGGCGCCCTGCTGCGCCGCCTGTTCCAGGACGAACCGGCCGGCGGCCCGTTCAGCGACCTGGCCGGCCGGTTGACGGCACTGGCGTCCTAGGCGGTGTCGTCACATTCCCGCCTGCTCGTGGTGACAGGGCCTAGAAGTCGGCCTTGCGGTACGACGGGTCGAGCTCGCGCACCTCGGCGGAGGCGTGCAGGGCGAGGCCCCCGGCGGGCTTCACGTACTGCCGCAGCAGCTCCAGCACGGCTTCGGTGAGCCGGGCCTTGGTCTCCTCGGTGCGCCCGGCGAGCAGACCGATGTGGACGTGCACGACGGCGTGCCCCTCGGTGTCCGGGCCGACCGCGGTGTCCTCGGTCCGGCGGAACTGCGTCTTGCACGCCGGGGGCTTCGCGGCCGCGATGTCGACCACGGCGGTGTGCAGCGCCCGGGCGAACCCCGGCCGGTCGAAGCCCTCCGCGAGCCGCTCGGAGTAGTCGACGGTGATCTGCGGCATGAGCCCTCCTGTTCCCGGTCAGCAGGGCTCACCCTAACCGCAGTCCCGCGCGGTCAGCCGGCCCGGGAGAACACGGCGACCGTGCGCCCCGGAACGGTGAACGTGCCCGTCTCCTCGGCGTAGGAGGACTCCTTCACCACCGCGTCCGCGCCCGCCGCCTGCACGGGGTGCAGCCGGTAGCGGGTGCCCTCCGGCACGGCCGGGCGCTGCTCCTGCCACCCGGGCGTCGCGTTGAACACGACGACCAGGTCACCGAGGCGCATGGTGATCACGCCGGGCGTCTCGTCCTTCCCCGACAGCGGGAAGGAGAGCCGGGACTGCACCTGCTCGGCCGTGTCGAGGGAGAAGGCCTTCTCCGTGGCACGGATCCTCAACAGGTCCCGGTAGGCGGCCGAGGCGCCCTCGATCTGCGGGCAGCCGACCCGGACCGTGCCGAGCAGCGGCTCGGCGTACGGCCACTTGGACCGGTTGTCGGCCGCCATCGGCAGTCCGCGTCCGAAGCCGTTGCCGTCGGCGCAGTTCCAGTGGATGGCGTTGAACCAGTCGCCGCTGTCGTAGGAGTTGCGGTCCAGGGACTTCGAGCGCAGCAGGTCGGTGCCGGCCTGGGAGAGGGCCGGGCCCTGCGAGAGGGTGGCCGTCGCCATGGCCAGGACCTGCATCCGGGCCCGGTCGGAGGCGCTCACCGACGGGGGCAGCTTGAAGGCGAGCGCGTCGAACAGCGTCTCGTTGTCGTGCGCGTCGGCGTAGGCGAGGGCGTCGCCGGGGGCGTCCGCGTACCCGGCCGGGGCGCCGTTGTAGTCGACCTCGGAGCCCTTGACCTCCTTGCCGCTGGTGTCGGTGAAGGTGAACGCCTTGAGGTTGCCGGACAGACCGACCTTGATCAGGTCCTGGTAGTGCAGCAGACGCGCCCTCTGCTCGGCGGGGGTGCCGTTGGCCTTCGAGGAGTTGGGCTCGGTGTACAGCCCGGACGCGAAGCCCTGCACGCCGGGGTCCTCGTCGAAGGGGCCGCCGCCGCGCACGGCGTCGCGGGCGCGGTCGGAGAAGGTGGCGATGCCCGTGCCGGCCATGTTCTTCTGGGTGGCCTGCTCGAAGCGGGCGTCGTCGGCGACCTCGCCGAAGTTCCAGCCCTCCCCGTACAGGATGATCTTCTTGCCGTCGACGCCGTCCCTCTCGAGGGTCAGCGCGTCGAGTGCCTTGCGCACCGCGAGGATGTTGGCCTTGGGGTGGTGGCCCATGAGGTCGAAGCGGAAGCCGTCGACCTTGTACTCCCTGGCCCAGGTGACGACCGAGTCGACGACCAGCTTGCCCATCATGGCGTTCTCGGTGGCGGTGTTGGCGCAGCAGGTGCTGTTCGCCACCGAGCCGTCGGCGAGGAGGCGCTGATAGTAGCCGGGCACGATCCGGTCCAGGACGGAGGTGTCCGCCTGGCCGGCGGCCGCGGTGTGGTTGTAGACGACGTCCATGACGACCCGCAGGCCGTCCTCGTTGAGCGCCTTGACCATCCTGCGGAACTCGACCGTGCGGGCGGTGCCCTCCGGGTCGGTGGCGTAGGAGCCCTCGGGGACCGTGTAGTGGTACGGGTCGTAGCCCCAGTTGTAGGCGTCCTCGGCGGCCGCCTTCGCCACGCACTCCTGCTGCTTGTCGGAGTCGGCCGGGTAGGAGGCGAGGTCGCAGTCGACGCGTGCCTGGTCGGCCTTCCTCTCGGGGATGGTGGCGATGTCGAAGACGGGCAGGAGGTGGACGTACGAGGTGCCCGCCTCGGCGAGCTCGCGCAGGTGCCTGCTGCCGTCGCTGTCCTTGTCGGTGAAGGCCAGGTAGGTGCCCGGGTGGCGGGCGGTCCTGTCCTCGACCGAGAAGTCCCGGACGTGGAGTTCCTGGATCTGGGCGTCCTTCAGCGGCACGGCCTCCGGCTTGCGGTACGTCGACCAGCCGTCGGGCCGGAGGGCCCGGTCGCGCAGGTCGACGGCGAGGCTGCGCTCGGAGTCGGTGGTGAGGGCGACCGAGTAGGGGTCGGTGACCTTGTTGGTGACGACCTCGCGGACGCCGGGCGCCCAGACCTCCACCACGTACCGGTACGGCTTGTTCTTCCAGGACGCCGGGCCGGTGACGGACCAGACGCCGGTGGTGTCGTCCCGCTTCATCCGCGCGGTGGAGCCGCCGATCTCCAGGGACACCCGCCGGGCGGTCGGTGCCCACACCGACAGCGTCGGGCGGCCGTCGCGGAAGACCGGGCCGAGCCGCGCCTTCGTGGCGCCGGAGGCGTACAGGTCGTCGAGGACGCCCGCGGTCTGCACGCCCGTCGCGGCCAGCACGGCGCCGTCGGCGGCCCGCTGGGAGGCGACGACCTGGCCGCGCAGTGCCTCGCGGACCCGGTCGCGGTCGCGCGGGTCGACGGACCAGGCGGTGTGGTCCCTCAGGTGCGGGAACCTCGCCTTCTGGGCGTCGGTGAGGGACGTCCTGTTCAGGCGCAGCCAGGTGGCCTCGCCGGTCAGGGTGCCGTTCTCCGCCTCGATCGCGCCGTCGCGGGAGGCGAGCAGCTGGGTGGAGGCGGCGGCGTCCGAGCCGTTCCAGGCGACCGTGTTCCGGTCGATCCAGACCGCCTTGGACGTGCCGAGGTCGAGCGCGGCGGCCGAACCCGCCGGCTGCGGGAGCAGGTGCCTCTCCTGGCCGCTCAGGAGCCACACCTCGTGTCCGTCGGCCCTGAGGTCGAGCACCCGGTCGGTGGGGAGGTCCTTCTCGTCGCCCTTGTGGACGATGTAGCCGAGGCTGGTGGCACCCTCGGTGAGCGGCACCTCGAAAATCGCGCCATAGGCATCAGTCTTCACCGGCTTCAGGGGGTTCGACCACTCGGTGGGGTGCGCGGCGCCCGTCCAGACGTGCAGGCCCCAGCCGTCGTAGTCGCCGTCGGCGCGGTGGTAGTGCAGGACGGCCTTGGACCTGTCCGGCGCCGGGTGGTCGGGCCGCTCGGTGCGGACGGTCTCCTCGCCCTGCTCGATCCAGACCTCGCCGGTCTTCGTCACGTCGATCGAGCGGTCGGCGGAGACGTCCTTGTCGCCGTCCTCGTCGACGACCAGGAAGCCGACGTTCGCCGCGCCGGGCTTGAGCTTGACGTAGGCGAAGGCTCCATAGGCGTCGCGGCCGGTGAAGGGGTGGCTCCGCGGCCATTCGGTGGCCTCGCCCTCGGCGAGGTCGCCCCAGGCGTACAGGCCCCAGTCGTCGTAGTTCCCGTCCGCGCGCTTGTAGTGGACGATCGCGTAGTCGCGGGAGGAGGCGGTGGGGGGCTGCTCGGCCGGCGGGGTCCCGGTGACGGAGGCGGCGGTGGCGCTCGCGGTGCGGCCCGCGGAGTCGATCACCACGGCCTTGTAGCGCAGCGCGGTCCCGGCCGGCACGTCCTCGCCGATGGTGTGGGTGACCCGGTACGGGGCGTGGTCGGCGGATCCGAGCGTCTTCCACCTGCCGTCGCCGGTCTGGGCGGCGAAGACGACCCGGTCGAGCCGTCCGTCTCCCCCGCTCCCGGCTCCGCCCGGGCGGGAGGCGTCCCCGACGTCGGCGGTGAGCTCGACGGTGCCGGTGGCGCCGGCGGCCGGGGCCTTCAGGGTGACGGTGGGCTCGGCGGCGGGGACGGGGATCCGGCCGGCGGCCCTGAGGACGACGGAGGAGCCGGCCGGGACCGTGACGGTGAGCTTGCGGTCGGCGTCCGACCTGGTGGTGGCGTCCGTGCCGTGCAGGCCGCGGAACGTCATGTCCGGGGAGCCGGTTGCGAAGGTGGCCGTCCTGGCCTCGTCCGCGTTGTTGAAGGCGACGACGTACTCGGTGCGGGTCTTCGCGTCGATGCGGGAGACGGCGTAGACGCCGGGGCCGTCGGCGGCGTAGCGCTCGGTCTGGATGCCGTCGGCGAGCGCCGGGTGGGCCTTGCGGAGCTCGGCGAGGGCGCTGATCTGCCGGTAGAGCGGCGCACGGGTGTCGTAGGCGTCGTCGGCGTGCGTGCGGCCGGTGCCGAGCAGGTCGTCGTCGAGGTAGTCGGCGGTCTTCGAGGCGAACATCGTCTGGCGGGCGTCCTTGTCGCCGCCCGCGCCGGTGAAGCCCTGCTCGTCGCCGTAGTAGACCACGGGGTTGCCGCGGCTGAGGAACATCAGCTCGTTGGCGAGCTTCGCCTTCCTCACCAGCTCCGCGTCGGAGGCGCCGGCGTCGTCCTGCTTCAGGAACGTGCCGATGCGGCCCATGTCGTGGTTGCCGAGGAAGGTGACCTGCTCGTAGGCGTTGGCCTTGTCGGTCGTGTACTTGTAGTCGTCGCCGAAGACGGCCGCGAGCTTCCTGGCGCTGCCGCCCTGCGAGACGTAGGCGCGGGCCGCGTCCTGGAAGGGGAAGTCGAGCGTGGAGTCCAGACGGCCCCGGGTGACGTACGGGGCGGTGACCGAGGTGTCGGCGGAGTAGACCTCGCCGAACATGAAGAAGTCGTCCCGGCCCTTCTTCGCCGCGTAGGCGTCCAGGGCGGTGGCCCACTGGGTCCAGAACTCCATGTTGACGTGCTTGACGGTGTCGATCCGGAAGCCGTCGATGCCGAAGTCCCCGACCCACCTCTTGTAGATCTTCTCCATGCCCTCGACGACCTCGGGACGCTCGGTCCACAGGTCGTCCAGGCCCACGAAGTCGCCGTACGTGGCGGACTCGCCGGCCCAGGTGGAGTCGCCCCGGTTGTGGTACATCGCCGGGTCGTTGAGCCAGGACGGGACCTTGGCGTCCCGCTCGTTCGCGGCGACGACGGGCGTGCGCGGGAAGGAGCCGCCGTCCACGGCCGGGAAGCCGCGGGTGCCGTCCGCGTAGTCGGCGTCGTCGAAGGGCTCGCCGTCCTTCGTCAGGTAGGGGAAGGCCCCCTTGGAGAGGTAGTCGTAGGACTTCTCCTCGTAGTCGACGACGTCGGCGGTGTGGTTGGTGATGACGTCGAAGAAGACCTTCATGCCCTTGGCGTGGGCCTTGTCGACGAGGGTCTTGAGGTCCGCGTTGGTGCCGAAGTGCGGGTCGACCCGGGTGAAGTCGGTGATCCAGTAGCCGTGGTACCCGGCGGAGGCGTCGGCGCCCTCGCCCTGCACGGGCCGGTTCTTGAAGATCGGGGCGAGCCAGAGGGCTGTGGTGCCTAGGCCCTTGATGTAGTCGAGCTTCCTGGTGAGGCCCTTGAGGTCGCCGCCCTGGTAGAAGCCCTTGTCGGTGGGGTCGTAGCCGGTGCTCAGCCGGGAACCGGTCAGACCACCGCGGTCGTTGCCGGTGTCCCCGTTGGCGAAACGATCCGGCAGAACGAAGTAGAACTGCTCGCGGGTCAGGTCGTGCCGCGCGGCGGCCTTCGCCAGCGCGGCGTCCGACGGGGGTGCGGGCGGCGCGGCGGCCCGCGCGGCGAGGGGCTGGACGAGGGTGGCGGCGAGGGCGGCGCCGGTGAGGACGGCGACCCCTCTCGTTCGCCCGGTACGGCGCCCCGCGGGCACCGGCCATCTCGGTATCACAGGCGTGAACTCCTTGCGACTACGGCTCATCGGGTCCGGCCCCTGCGCCACCGGCACGGCCTGCGCGGCTGCGTCGCCGGGCGCCCGCGCGACGGTATCGCCGCCGAAAGGCTTCCAGCAAGAGTCTTGAAAGTAACGGTAAGGACTTTCATCGACACGCCGGCCGTGCCGCCGGACGGGGGGCGGCACGGCCGGCGTCCGGTCAGCAGCCCGACTTGCCCGCGTACAGGGCGAGGGCCGTGTTGGCGCCGAGGGTGGCGGTGAACTGGCCGGAACCGTTCACCGTCACCGTCGTGTTGTTCTGGACGTTGCAGTAGGTCCCGGCCGGCAGGGACGTCTGGTAGGTCCGGGTCAGGGACGAGGACTCGTGGTTGATGGCCACGAAGCCCTTGCTGCCGCGGCCGAAGGCGATGGCGTCGCCGCCGTTGTCCCACCAGTTGGTGACCGCCTGGCCCCGGGTGGCGTTGCGGAAGGCGACCATCGACTTGATCTCCTGCCAGGCGTGCTGGCACTTCCAGCCGTTCTGCCAGCAGGCGTTGACCTGGCCGCCGTTCGGCGGGCCGGCGTCGGTGTCGGAGAACTCGTAGCCGGAGTTGATGTCGGGCGCGCCGTACGGCCAGGCCAGCATGAAGACGTTGGCCAGGGTGTAGGTGGCGTTGTCCTTGTAGCTGAGGGTCGAGCCGTTGCGCTCGGTGTCGTGGTTGTCGACGAAGACGCCCGCGACCGAGCTGTTCATGTAGCCCCAGCCCTCGCCGTAGTTCTTCAGGTAGGCGAGGTTCTCGTTGGTGAAGACCCGCTTGAGGTCGAAGGCGTAGCGGAACTCCTGGACGTCGCCGTTGCCGGTGTACTCCGCCGGCTGCACCGCCTCGCCCGCGCCGTAGATGGCCTCCTGCTTCCAGTACGCGGAGGGGTTGGTCAGGCGGGACTTGATGTTGGCCAGGTCGGCGGCCGGGATGTGCTTGGCCGCGTCGATGCGGAAGCCGTCCACGCCGAGGGAGAGCAGGTCGTTCAGGTAGCCGGCGATGGTCCTGCGGACGTAGTCCTCGCCGGTGTCGAGGTCGGCGAGGCCGACCAGCTCGCAGTTCTGGACGTTGCCGCGGTCCTGGTAGTTGGTGATCTGGGAGGTGCAGTTGTCGAAGTCGTACGAGGAGTACAGGCCCGGGTAGTCGTACTTCGTGTACGACGAGCCGCCGGTGCCGGTGCCGCTGCCGGCCGACATGTGGTTGATCACCGTGTCGACGACGACCTTCACACCGGCCGCGTGACAGGTGTTCACCATGTTCTGGAAGGCCGCGCGGTTGCCGAGCCGCCCCGCGATCTTGTAGCTCACCGGTTGGTACGACGTCCACCACTGCGGGCCCTGTATGTGCTCGGCGGGCGGGGAGACCTGGACGTAGCCGTAGCCGGCGGGGCCGAGGGTGGTGGTGCACTCGCGGGCGACCGAGGCGAAGTTCCACTCGAACAGCACCGCGGTCACGTCCTTGGTGCCCGGCGGGGAGGCCTGCGCGGTGGCCGGGGTCATGACAAGAGCCGCCGCCGCCAGGGCGAGGGCCCCCGAGAGGGATCTGCGTGCCATGTGGGGTTCCTTCTTCATCGAAGGCATGTGGGGACGCAAGGCGGCTCTGAAGGCTCTTGCTGAAACCTTCAGAAACCTTGCGGTGACGCAGATGTTAAAGGCCCGCCGCCCCGAAGGGCAGCGGGCCGTGTGAAATTCAACGAAGAATCTTGCGCGGACCGGCGGGGCGCCGGCGGACCGTCAGACGGTCGTCCACCACACCGTGGTGTCGGCCGGCACCTTCGCCTCGCCGTCCGCCTCGGCCACCTCGCCGCTGGCGAGCAGCACGCGCCCGTACGCCGGGACCCGCACCGACTCGCCCGTGGTGTTGGCCACGCACACGAACCCCCCGCGCCGGAAGGCGAGCACGCCCTCGGGCGCCCGCAGCCACTCCACCGCGTCGCCCGCGCCCAGGTCGGGATGGCCGCGGCGCGCGGCGAGCGCGGCCCGGTACAGCTCCAGCGTCGAGCCGGGCACACCGGTCTGCGCCTCGACGCTCAGCTCGCCCCACCCCTCCGGCTGCGGCAGCCAGCTGCCCCCGCCACCGAAGCCGTACGACGAGCCCTCGCGCGTCCAGGGGATCGGCACCCGGCAGCCGTCGCGGAAGCCGTCCTGGCCCGCGCCGCGGAAGTACGCCGGGTCCTGGCGCACCTCGTCCGGCAGGTCGACGACGTCCGGCAGGCCGAGCTCCTCGCCCTGGTAGAGGTACGCCGAGCCGGGCAGCGCCAGCATCAGCAGGGTCGCGGCCCGCGCCCGGCGCAGGCCGAGCTCGCGGTCGCCGGCCAGGCGGATCTGGGTGCCGAGGCCGGGCGGGTTGGCGAACCGGGTGGCGTGCCGGGTGACGTCGTGGTTGGACAGCACCCAGGTGGAGGGCGCGCCGACCGGGCGCATGGCGTCCAGCGTGCGGTCGATGACCTCGCGCAGTTCCTCGGCGTCCCAGTGGGTGCTCAGGTACTGGAAGTTGAAGGCCTGGTGCAGCTCGTCGGGGCGGACGTAGTTCGCGGTCCGCTCGACGGTGGGGGTCCAGGCCTCGGCGACGAAGATGCGCCCGCCCGCCTCCCGCCCCCGCCCGCCGGCGGAAGGCCCTTCGGGCCCCAGCGCGTCGGCGTACTCGTCGAGGATCAGGCGCCACTGGCGGTAGATCTCGTGCACGCCGTCCTGGTCGAAGAAGGGCATGACATCGTTGCCCAGCAGCTTCAGCTGTTCGTGGGTTCCGAGGTCCGGCAGGCCCTCGGCCTTCACCAGGCCGTGCGCCACGTCGATGCGGAACCCGTCGACGCCCATGTCGAGCCAGAAGCGCAGGATGGAGCGGAACTCGTCGCCGACGGCCGGGTGCTCCCAGTTGAAGTCGGGTTGCTCGGGCGCGAAGAGGTGCAGGTACCACTCGCCCGGGGTGCCGTCGGGCTCGGTCACCCGGGTCCAGGCCGGGCCGCCGAAGATGGACTCCCAGTCGTTGGGCGGGAGCTCGCCGTCCTCGCCCTTGCCGGGGCGGAAGTGGTAGCGCTCCCGCAGGGGCGAGCCCGGGCCCTCGGCGAGCGCCCGCCTGAACCACTCGTGCTGGTCGGAGGAGTGGTTCGGGACCAGGTCCACGATGATCCTCAGGCCCAGCCCGTGGGCGTCGCGGATCAGGGCGTCGGCGTCGAGCAGGGTGCCGAACATGGGGTCGACGGCCCGGTAGTCGGCGACGTCGTAGCCGGCGTCGGCCTGCGGGGAGGCGTAGAAGGGGCTGAGCCACACGGCGTCCACGCCGAGGTCGCGCAGGTACGGCAGACGGGAGCGGACGCCTTCCAGGTCGCCCATGCCGTCGCCGTTGCTGTCGGCGAAGCTGCGCGGGTACACCTGGTAGATCACCGCGTCCCGCCACCAGTCGCGACGCTTGGTGACGGTGGCGACAGCCGATTGGGTCAGAGGGGCCGGGGCGGCGGAGTGCTGCTGGCTCATGTCGTCCTTGGGGCGTAAACGATGTCGGGTCATGGAGGCGTGGGTACGGGCGGGGTTCCCCGGGCCGGACGGGGCCGGCCGCCCGGGGAAGGGGACGAGGCGGCCGCGGTGGCAGCGGGGCCTGGGGTCCCTCCCCGCTCGAGGAACTCGGGGGGAGGGCACCGCGGCCGCCACCCGCGCGGCGCAGCGCGCGGGAGTCCGGACACGGAGGGGGTCAGCCCTTCGTGCCGCCCGCGGTGAGGCCGGCCACCAGGTTCTTCTGCACGAGGTAGAAGAACACGGAGACGGGTATCGCGATCAGGACCGCGGTGGCGGCCATGAGATTGCGCTGCGCGTCGTGCTCGCTGACGAAGCTCTGCAGCCCGACGGCGAGCGTGTACTTCTGGTCGTCCAGCAGGAACGTGGTGGCGAAGGCGACCTCGCCGAACGCGGTGATGAAACTGTAGAACGCGGCGACCGCCAGACCCGGCTTGGCGAGCGGCAGGATCAGCCGCGCGAACGTGCCGAAGGGGGTCAGCCCGTCGACGCGTCCCGCCTCGTCGATCTCGAACGGGATGGTGTCGAAGTAGCCCTTGAGCAGCCACGCGCAGTACGGCACCGCCGTCGAGCAGTAGACGAGGATGAGACCAAGGTAGCTGTCGATGAGCTGGAGCTCGGACAGGATCTGGTACATCGGCACCATCAGGACGGCGACCGGGAACATCTGGGTCACCAGCAGCACCCACATGAACTTCTTGTATCCCGGAAAGCGCATCCGGGAGACGGCGTAGCCGGTGGTCGCGGCGACCAGGACGCCGATGGCCGTGGTGCCGAGCGAGACGATCAGCGAGCTCTTCAGCCAGTCGAAGAAGTTCGTCTCCTGCAGCACGAACGCGTAGTTGTCGAGCGTCATCCTGCCCCAGATGCGCCCGGGGTGCAGGTAGTCGTCCTTGTCCGGGCCGAGGGAGAGGAAGACCAGCCAGGCGACCGGGAACAGCGCGACGACGCTCGCCAGGATCAGGATGCCGTGGGAGGCGAGGGACGCCGGCAGGCTGCGTTCGCCGCGGCTGCGCACCTTGCGGGGCGGGCCGGCCGGGGCGGGCCGGTCCGCCGGAGCGGCGGCCTGAACGGTGGTGGTGCTCATGGGGACTCCTGCCTCAGATCGCGAGCTGCTGCTCGTTGCGGTTCAGCCAGCGGCGGTAGAAGGAGGTGAAGACGACCAGGATGGCCAGCAGCAGCATGCCGTAGGCCGCGGACTCGGCGAACTCGCGCGGCTGCTGTCCGAAGCCCAGCAGGTACGCCCAGGTCACGAGGATGTCGGCCTCGGGGGCGGTGTTGCCGAACAGCAGGAAGATGACGGTGAACTGGTTGAAGGTCCAGATGACGCCGAGCAGGACCACGGTGGAGCTGACGGACCTCAGGCCCGGCAGGGTGACGTGGCGGAACCGCTGCCAGGCGCTCGCGCCGTCCATCTCGGCGGCCTCGTAGAGCGAGGCGTCGATGGACTGCAGTCCGCCGAGCAGCGAGATCATCATGAACGGCACACCGCACCAGGTGTTGACCATGATCGCGGAGAGCCGCTGCCAGAAGGTGTCCTCCAGCCACGCCGGCGTCGGCAGGTGCAACGCCTCCAGGCCGGAGTTGATGATGCCGCCGTCGGCGAGCATGAACCGCCAGCCGAAGACGGTGACGAAGGTCGGCACGGCCCACGGCAGGATCAGGATCAGCCGGTAGAAGGTGCGGCCGCGCAGCTTCTGGTCGAGCAGCAGGGCCAGGCCCAGGCCCAGGCCGTAGTGCAGGGCGACGCAGACCGCCGTCCACACGATCGTCCAGATGAAGTGCGACCAGAAGCGGTCGTAGGCCGTCGGGCCCCACAGGATGTCGGCGTAGTTGTCGAAGCCGATGAACTTGTAGGTGGCCGCGATCTCGTTGACGCCGATCGTGCGGGCCGAGTTGAGGCTGTCGGCGTCGGTGAGCGTGAGGTAGAAGCCGTACGCCAGGGGGTACAGGACCACGACCCCGAGGACGACCGCCACCGGGGCGATCATCGCGTAGGCGTACCAGTTCCTCCGGTAGCTGTGCTTCAGGCGCCGGCCCAGCCCGGGCCGCGGGGCGCGCTCCCCGCGGCGCTTGCCGGTCGCGCGGTCGATGGCGACTGTCATGGTTCGACAACCTTCTCGGAGTCCTGCGGATCAAGGGGTACGGCACACGGGCCGGCGGCCGCCGGATCCCGCCCCCGTGCGTACGGGGTTCCGGCGGCCGCGCGGGATCACTTGTCGAAGTCCGGCACCAGCTTGGCGATGGCGGTCTCGGCGTCGCTCAGTCCCTTGTCGAGGGACTTCTTGCCGCCCGCGATCGAGTTGAGCTCGGTGTCCAGCGGGGTCCACAGGGAGCTGTACTCGGGCAGCTCCGGGCGCGGCCGGGCGGCGGCGAGCACGCCCTGGTAGCCGGCGATGCCCGGGTCGGCCTTGACCTCGGCGGTGTAGGCGTCGTCGCGCGTGGGCAGGGTGGAGTTCTTCAGGGCGATGGTCTCCTGGGCCTTCGCCGAGGTCATGAACTTCACGAACTTCAGCGCGGCCTTCTGGTGCGCCTCGTCGGAGCCGGCGTACACGGAGAGGTTGTGGCCGCCGGTCGGGGCGCCCGCCTTGCCGGAGGAGCCGGCCGGGACGGTGGCGATGCCGAGGTTGTCCTTGTCCTTGAAGGCCGAGCCCTTGTAGAAGTTCGTGATCTCCCACGGGCCCTGGATGATCGAGGCGACCTTGCCGCTGACGAACGCCTCCTGGATGTGGGCGTAGGCGTCGGCGGTGGTGTCGGCCTTGTGCAGGCCCTTGCCCTTGAACAGGCTCTGCCAGGTGCCGTAGGCCTTCTTCGCCTCGGGCGAGGTGACGGTGATCTTCCTGGCGTCGACGTCGACGGTGTCGGTGCCCTCGCCGTGGAGGAAGGACTGGGCGTAGTAGGCCTGGGTGGAGCCCCAGTAGCCGTCGACGCCGGTCTTGTCCTTGATGGTGGCGGCGGCCTTCTTCAGCTCGTCCCAGGTCCTGGGGACCTCGACACCGGCCTTCTCGAACAGTTCCTTGTTGTAGACCAGGGCGAGGGTGTCGGTGGTGAACGGGACGCCGTAGGTCTTGCCCTCGTACCGGGCCTGCTCGATCAGGTTGGGCTTGAACTCGTCCTGCTCGGCGAGGGCCTCGGTGCCGTCCAGCGGCAGGAAGAAGCCCTTCTTGGCGAAGGCGGGGGTCCAGCCGACCTCGGAGCGCAGGACGTCCGGGGCGCCCTTGGAACCGGCGGCGGTGTCGAACTTGTTCTGCGCCTGGTCGAAGGGGACGTTGACGTACTTGACCTTGATGTCCTTGTTGGCGGCCTCGAACTCCTCGACCAGGGCCTTGTACGTCGGCGCCTCGTTCGTGGCGTTGGAGGTGTCCCACCAGGTGAGGGTGACCGGACCGTCGGCCTTGTCGCCGCTGTCGCTTCCGCCGCAGGCCGTCGCCGCGAGGGCGAGGGACGCCACCAGCGCGGTGGCCGCTATGCCACGCCGCATGAGTTCTCCTTGAGGGTGAAAGCCCGTGTGGTGCAGGGGGCCCCGTCTGCCGCTCCTGCCGACTTGCCGACCGCGCCGTTGCCGCCGCCGGGCGACGTGAACGTAACAGCCGTGTAAGCGTTGCGAAAGACCTTGCAGAAAAAAAGTGCAAGGCGTGCCGGGAGTTACCGCGCCGTGACGTGGTCTCGACCGCTCCGCGACCCGGTTTACGCCCGTCCGGCGGGGGCCCGGAGGGTTGTGCAAGACTCTGCAAGCACTTGCCATCCGTATCCGGCGGGGGAATCATCCCTTGCGGAGCGGACGCCAGACCACGACACGAGGGATCGCCATGACGCAGCCATCCACAGCGGGCCGTCCGACGGCGGCGCGCACCAGGCGTCCCGCCGGTGGGCAAGGGCAACCACGGCCGCTACAGTCCGGTGCCGTGACCACACGGCTTGCCGACATCGCCGCGCAGGCGGGGGTGAGCGAAGCGACCGTCAGCCGCGTCCTCAACGGGAAACCGGGCGTCGCCGCCACCACCCGCCAGGCCGTGCTGGCCGCCCTCGACGTGCTGGGCTACGAGCGCCCGGTACGGCTGCGGCAGCGCAGCGAGGGGCTGGTGGGCCTGATAACCCCCGAACTGGAGAACCCGATATTCCCGGCCCTGGCCCAGGTCATCGGCCAGGCGCTGACGCGGCAGGGCTACACCCCGGTGCTGGCCACCCAGACCCCCGGCGGGTCGACGGAGGACGAGCTGACGGAGATGCTGGTGGACCGCGGGGTCGCGGGCATCATCTACGTCTCCGGGCTGCACGCGGACACCACCGCCGACATGCAGCGCTACGAGCGGCTGCGCGCCCAGGGGGTGCCGTACGTGCTGGTCGACGGCTTCTCGCCGAAGGTGCAGGCGCCGTTCATCTCCCCCGACGACCGGGCGGCGATGACCCTGGCGGTGACGCACCTGGTCTCCCTGGGCCACACCCGCGTCGGACTGGCGCTGGGCCCGAAGCGGTTCGTGCCCGTGCAGCGCAAGATCGAGGGCTTCGTGCGCACGGTGCAGGACCAGCTGGGCCTGAGCGCGCAGACCGTCGAGTCGGAGCTGATCCAGCACTCCCTCTACACGCTGGAGGGCGGCCAGGCCGCGGCGACGGCGCTCATCGAGCGCGGCTGCACGGCGGTCGTCTGCGCCAGCGACATGATGGCGCTGGGCGCGATACGGGCGGCGCGGCAGCGCGGCCTGGACGTGCCGAAGGACTTCTCGGTGGTCGGCTTCGACGACTCCCCGCTGATCGCCTTCACCGATCCGCCGCTGACCACGATCCGCAAGCCCGTCCCGGCGATGGGCCAGGCGGCGGTGCGCACGCTGCTGGAGGAGATCGGCGGGACGCCCGCGCCCCACAGCGAGTTCGTCTTCATGCCGGAGCTGGTGGTGCGCGGTTCGACCGCCTCCGCCCCCGGGGACCGCTCTCGTCCCTGAATCGCCCGTAATCGTCCCCGGGATGGAGGGCTCACGGCTCCGTGCCCTGCGGGGGTAGGACGCGGGGGCCTCCTCCCGTCGTAGAACATGCGGCCCGGATCGGACGAGAGGATGATCGGGGGACAGGGCTTTTCTGGCAGACTCTGTGCCTATGGGTGACACGACCGTGACGACACTGGAGGGCCGGGAAGCGGCCGTTCCACAGCCCGTCGCGGAGAAGGCGGGGCAGGATCTCCTGCGCCGGTTGCGCGCGCCGCGCCGGCCCCGCATCTGGTTCGAGGTCCTGCTGATCGCGGTGAGTTACTGGACGTACTCGCTCGTCCGCAACGCCGTGCCCGAGCAGAAGGCCGAGGCGCTGCGCAACGCGGACTGGATCTGGAAGCTGGAGCACCAGCTCGGCATAGCCGTGGAGCAGTCCGTCAACCACGCCGTGAACTCGGTGACTTGGCTGATCGTCGGCATGAACTACTACTACGCGACCCTGCACTTCGCGGTGACTTTGGGTGTCCTGGTGTGGTTGTACCGCAGTCATCCCGGCCGCTACGCGGCCACCCGCCTGGTGCTGTTCTCGACGACGGGCGTCGCCCTGGTCGGTTACTACCTGTATCCGCTCGCCCCGCCCCGGCTGATGAACGGCGGCCGCTTCGTCGACACCGTCATGGTCCACCAGACCTGGGGCTCGATGGCCTCCGGCGACCTGAAGAACATGTCGAACCAGTACGCCGCGATGCCGTCGATGCACATCGGCTGGTCGCTGTGGTGCGGCCTGACCATCTTCGCGCTGGCCACGGTGCCGTGGGCGCGGGTGCTGGGTCTGGTCTACCCGGCGGCGACACTGGTGGTCATCGTCGCCACCGCCAACCACTTCTGGCTGGACGCGGTGGGCGGCGTCCTGTGCCTCGGCTTCGGCTTCGCGGTGGCGCGGGTGTGGTACGGGAACCGGCCGTACGCGCTGCCGAGGCGGGTGGCGGACCGGGAGACGGGCGCGCGGCCGCCGCTGCCGGCCCGGGCCTGAGCCCGCACCCCGCCCGGGCCTGAGCCCGCACCCCGCCCGGGCCCGCTCGTCCGGCAGCCCGGCCGCGCGGCCCGTGCGGCCCGTGCGGCCGCCCCGGGCCGGCGGCTCAGGGCCGGCGGCTCAGGTGCCGTAGAAGAGCTCCTCCACCACGCCCCGCGCCCGGCGCGCCGTGCGGCGGTAGGCGTCCAGCATGTCCCCCACGTGCCCGGGCCCGTACCCCAGGTAGCGGCCGACGGCCGCCAGTTCCCGGGCGTCGGTGGGGAAGGTGTCCCCGGCGCGGCCGCGCACCAGCATCACCGCGTTGCGCACGCGCGTGGCCAGCACCCACGCCTCGTCCAGGATGCCGGCCTCCTCCTCGCCGATCAGCCCTGCCGCCCGGGCCGCCGCCAGTGCCTCCCGCGTGCGGGTGGTGCGCAGGCCCGGCTCCTCGTGGCCGTGCCGCAGCTGGAGCAGCTGCACGGTCCACTCCACGTCCGACAGCCCGCCCGGCCCGAGCTTGGCGTGCAGTTTCGGGTCGGCCCCGCGCGGCAGCCGCTCGGACTCCATCCGGGCCTTCAGCCGCCGTATCTCGCGCACCGCGTCGTCGCCGAGCCCTCGCGCCGGGTAGCGCAGCGGGTCGATCAGCTCGACGAACCGCCGCCCCAGGTCCTCGTCCCCGGCGACGGGCTCGGCCCGCAGCAGCGCGTGCGACTCCCACACCAGGGACCAGCGCCGGTAGTACGCCTCGTACGACTTCAGCGTCCGCACGAGCGGTCCGGACTTGCCCTCCGGGCGCAGGTCCGCGTCGATGAGCAGCGGCGGATCGGCGCTCGGGATCTGCAGCAGGCGCCGCATCTCGGAGACGACCCTGTGGGCGGCCTCGGATGCCTCCCGCTCGTCCGCACCGTCCCGCGGCTCGTGCACGAACAGGACGTCCGCGTCGGACCCGTAGCCCAGCTCGTGCCCGCCGAACCGCCCCATGCCGATGATCGCGAACCGGGTCGGCAGGGTGTCCCCCC
Organism: Streptomyces sp. NPDC052701; assembly: GCF_040678355.1. NCBI lineage: Bacteria > Bacillati > Actinomycetota > Actinomycetes > Kitasatosporales > Streptomycetaceae > Streptomyces > Streptomyces sp. NPDC052701. The sequence goes on along the minus strand of NZ_JBFATO010000013.1, from coordinate 163,767 downwards.
AGCCCTCCCGGACGACCGCCCGCAGCGTGCCCGCCAGCGTCGCCGCCGTCAGGTCGGACACCGCGCCGCCGACCCGGTCCACCAGCGCGCCCTGGTCGGCCTCGGCGGGCTGGGACTCGGTGCCGTAGGAGCCGACGATGTCGGCGGCGGCCGTACGGAACAGTTCGCGGCGCCGCACGCCCCGCGCGGCCGTCACCGCCTGGGCCGCCCCGTCGGCCCGCCGCACCGCGGCGAGGATCTCCTGCTCCAGGTGGGCGCGGGGGCGGGGCGCGAGACCGCCGCCGTTGCCGTCGCCGAGCAGCGCGACCGCCTCCGGCGCGCGCATCAGCAGGTCGGGGGCGAGCCTGCCCGCCGACAGCACGCGTGCGAGGTTCTGGGCCGCCGCGCCCTCGTCCCGCAGCAGCCGCAGGTACCAGGGCGTCTTGCCGAGCGCGTCCGACACCTTGCGGAAGTTGAGCAGGCCCGCGTCCGGGTCGGCGGAGTCGGCGAACCAGCCGAGCAGCACCGGCAGCAGCGTCCGCTGGATCGCGGCCTTGCGGCTCACCCCGGAGGCCAGCGCCTCCAGGTGGCGCAGCGCGGAGGCCGGATCGGCGTACCCGAGCGCGACCAGCCGCTCACGCGCCGCCTCGGGGCTCAACCTGACCTCGCCCGGGGCGAGTTGGGCGACGGCGTCGAGCAGCGGCCGGTAGAACAGCTTCTCGTGCAGCCGGCGTACGACGGTGGCGTGCCGCTTCCAGTCGCGCAGGAGGCCGGTCACCGGGTCGGTGCGCAGCCCCAGCGACCGCCCGATGCGCCGCAGGTCGGCCTCGTCCTCGGGCACGAGGTGGGTGCGCCGCAGCCGGAACAGCTGGATGCGGTGTTCCAGGGAGCGCAGGAAGCGGTACGCCTCGTCCAGCCGGGCCGCGTCGGCGCGGCCGACGTAACCGCCCGCCGCCAGGGCCGCCAGCGCGTGAAGCGTGCTGCCGCTGCGCAGGGACGTGTCGGTCCGCCCGTGCACCAGCTGCAGCAGCTGTACGGCGAACTCGACGTCCCTGAGACCGCCCGGGCCGAGCTTGAGCTGGCGGTCGATCTCGGCGGCGGGGATGTTCTCCACCACCCGGCGGCGCATCTTCTGCACGTCGGCGACGAAGTTCTCGCGCTCGGCGGCCTTCCACACCAGGGGCCGGACCGCGGCGACGTACTCCTCCCCCAGCTCCGGGTCGCCGGCCACCGGGCGGGCCTTGAGCAGTGCCTGGAACTCCCAGGTCTTGGCCCAGCGCTGGTAGTAGGCGAGGTGGCTGGAGAGCGTGCGCACCAGGGGGCCGTTCCTGCCCTCGGGCCGCAGGTTGGCGTCGACGGGCCAGATCGACCCCTCCACCGTCGTCTCCGAGCAGATCCGCATCAGGTGCGAGGCGAGCTTGGTGGCGGCGCGCAGGGCCTTGCCCTCGTCGGCGCCGTCGACGGCCTCGCCCACGAAGATGACGTCCACGTCGGAGACGTAGTTCAGCTCGTGCCCGCCGCACTTGCCCATCGCGATCACCGCGAGCCGGCACAGCGCGGCGTCGTCGGGCGCGGCGGCCTGCGCGAGGGCGAGCGCGGCGCGCAGGGTGGCGGTGGCGAGGTCGGCGAGTTCGGCGGCGGTCTGGGCGACGTCGGTGGTGCCGCACACGTCACGGGCGACGATGGACAGCAGGCAGCGCCGGTAGGCCACGCGCAGGGAGACGGGGTCGGTGGCGTCCGCCAGGCCCCGCTCGAACTCCTCCACACCCGGATGCAGGTCGCGCGGCTCGTACGTGACGAGGGCGTGCCAGTCGCCGGGGTGGCGTACCAGGTGGTCGGCGAGCGCGGCGGACGCGCCGAGCACCCCGAGCAGCCGGTCGCGCAGCGGCTTGGCCGCTATCACCGTGTCGAGCAGCTCACGGCGGGCGGTGGGGCCGGGCTGCGCCTCCAGCAGGCGCAGCAGCCCCTGCAGCGCGAGGTCGGGGTCGGCGGTCGCGCCGAGCGCCTCCAGCAGCACCGGGTCGTTGCGGATCGGTGCCAGCTCGGGGCTGTCCAGGAGGCGCTCGGCGGCGGAGGCATCGGTGAAACCGTGCCGCAGCAGTCGTGTGAAGGTACTGCTCCTGCGTCCCGGCCCCGCCGTCATCCTCGGCCTCCCTCGGATCAAGGTCGTACGGCCCTGAGCCTAACCGCAGTGACCGGGACGGGCGCCGGCACGTTCCGCCCGGCGGCCGGGCGCGCCCCGCGTTCCTCGGCGCGAGGAGGCGGAAACCACCGCGTCGGCGGCCCCCGTCACCGCGGGCCGGGAGGCCCGGTCCGACATCCCTCCTCGCTGAGGCGTGTCAAACGCGAACAAGTGGCCACTCGGGGCGAAACGGACGGTCACGTGCAACGCCCGGTGTGCGGCCTCCGGCAGGCGCCGGATCGCGCGGGGCACGGGACCACACGCAGGACATCCGATGAGGGGAAGTCACCCATGAGTGAGTCCGTACAGACCGGAACCGGGGGCACCGGAGAGAAGGTCAAGGCAGAGACCGCCGCGACGGCCGGCCAGGCCAAACAGGCCGCGACCGAGGTCGCGGGCACCGCGGCGGACCAGGCCCGGGCCGTAGTGGGTGAGGCGCGGCAGCAGGCGGGCACGGTCGTCGGCGACCTGCGCAGCCGTGCCGTGGACGAGGCCGAGGAGCAGGCCAGGCGCGTGGCCGGCGCGCTGCGGAACTGGGCGCAGGACCTCTCGGGGCTGGCCGACAAAGCCCAGGGCGACTCGCCGGCCCGCAGCTTGGTGACGCAGGCCGCCGACCGGGGCAACCGGGTGGCCGACTACCTGGAGAAGCAGGGGGTCGAGGGCCTGGTCTCCGACGTCCAGGACTTCGCCCGCCGGCGTCCCGGGGCCTTCCTGGGCGGCGCGCTGCTGGCCGGGCTGGCCGTGGGACGTCTGGCGAAGGCGGCGGGAAGCGCCTCCCGGGCGGGCGGGCCCGGGCAGGGGCAGGCCACCGGGGTGCCGGACCAGGGCGAACTGGGCGCGTCGGCCACCCAGTCCCTGCCGCCCGCTCCCCCGGCGGGATCCGTGCCGGTGACCTCGCCGCAGGCGCCGTCCACCACCCAGGTCCCGCCCGTTCCACCGGTTCCGCCGGCCGTCGGCACGCCGCCCCACGGCGCGCCGGGCCGTCCGTACCCGGAGGTGTGAGATGGCCTCGTTCCACCCGCCCGGCTCGGTCGAGCCGCAGGGTCAGGACAGGTCCGTGGGCCAGTTGCTGTCCGACGTGACCTCGGACGTGCAGGCCCTCTTCCGCCAGGAGATCGAGCTGGCCAAGGCCGAGGTCAGGGAGGAGGCGACCAAGGCGGGCAAGGCCGCCGGGATGTACGGCGGGGCCGGCTTCGCCGGCTACATGGTCCTGTTGTTCCTGTCGCTGGCCGCCGTGCTCGGCCTGGCCAACGTGATGGACGGGGGCTGGGCCGCCCTGATCGTCGCCGCGGTGTGGGCCGTCGTCGCGGCCGTGCTGTACCAGAAGGGCCGCACGCGGATGCGCACCGTCTCCCCGACGCCCGAGCGAACCGTCGAGACCATGAAGGAGAACGCGGAATGGGCACGTCACCCGACGAAATGAGGGCCGAGATAGAGGCCACCCGCGGACGGCTGTCCGCGGACGTGGACCGGCTCGCCGACCGGACCAGCCCCCGACGCGTGGCGCGCCGCCGGGCGCGGCGGATGCGCGGCGCGCTGTCGGGCGTCCGCGAGCGGGTCATGGGCACCGCGTCGCACACCGCGCACGGTGTGACGGACACCGCGCAGTCGGCGGCCGGCTCGCTGCAGGAGGGCACCGGACGGGCGGCCGACACCGCCCGCGAGGCGGTCGGCCAGGCGGGACAGGCCGTCCAGCAGGCGCCCGAGCTCGCCCGCCGCCAGACGCAGGGCAACCCGCTGGCCGCCGGCCTGGTCGCCTTCGGCGTCGGGGTGCTGGCGTCCTCGCTGCTGCCCGCCTCGCGGGCCGAGCAGCAGAAGGCCTCCGACCTGATGCAGAGCGAGGCGATGGAGCCGGTGAAGCAGGCCGCCGCCGAGTCCGCGCAGCACCTGAAGGAAGGCGCCAAGGAGGTGACGCAGGGCGCGGCCGCGGAGGTGAAGGACACCGCCGCGCAGGCCGCCCGCACCACCCAGGAGGAGGCACGCGGCCAGACCGGCCAGGTCACCGAGCAGGCGCGCGGCTCCGGCCGCCAGCTCGCGGACGAGGCCCGACAGCGCAGGTCCGGCTGAGGCCCCGGGGCCGCCCGGCCGGGCCCGGACCCTCCTCGGCCGGTGCCGCGGCCCCCGCGCGGCGGACGACGGGGTCCGGCGGGGGCGGGGCGAACGCCGCGGGGCCGGCGGTCCACGACCGCCGGCCCCGCGCCCGCCGTGGCGGCGGGGCAGCCGCTTCGACGTCCCGCGCGCCTACAGCACCGGCAGGTTCTTGCGCAGCTCGAACGCGGTCACCTCGGAGCGGTACTCCTCCCACTCCTGCTTCTTGTTGCGCAGGAAATGGTGCGGGCCTGAAGCGACTACACACGGCCGAGGTCGGCGCAGCCTTGGTGGGCAGTAGAGGGGCCGTTAGTGGCCTCCCCAGTCGACGGGATGTTTCTTTCGGCGGTCCGCAAATGACTCTGCTCGCGCATAACGGCAGACTTACAGGAGGAGTAATTTTCAGCCAGCGTTCCACTGGCTGGGCCCACATGGACCCCCGTTACCGAGTTCTCGTTTTTTGATCAACCGAAGCCTTGATCACTGCAGATACCCCCGCAAGACTGCAATATCTCGTGAATCTTTTTTGCGGCCCACCCCGTTATTTTTAAACTTAATCTTCCATTCAAGCACCCTCTTTAGGGGCATAAATCTGATTCCTTCGATCGTTTCGGCCTCCATAATCAGAGAGTCGACAGGATACCCGAACCAGCCATCCAAGATTTCGATGACTCCGTCAAAAAGAACTATGCGCTGTGCATACCCAAGCGGCGCAGCTTCCGGCTGCCCCCACTCCAAGGCCACCCTCCAGGCGGCTTCATTAGCCACAACGTCAAGGTCCCCAACATTCTCCCTAAGCCCACGCGCGAGCATAGGCCCACTTCCAGCGATCACGTAGCCATCCACCGGAAGCCCCAGCGAAATAAGCTTTCGAAAGAAGGGATGCTCGCGCAACATCTAGGCTCCCTAGAAAGGCGACAGGCCAAGTCCCAGCCTAGTGATGCTGGACACCCCAAGGGCGACCGCCACACTGACAAGGGTTCCGATCAGATAGTAGTCACCAACCAGCCTCCCGCCTTCCCTGACTTCCGAGGCGCGCGCAAAGGACTTCGCAGTAACAACCAAAGCAGCAGCTTCCGGACTCCCTGAGACAAGGAATGCAAAGAGGATGAACCTCTCAATCCATCCAACATGAGACCCTGCCTCGACGAATTTCCTTACACTCGCCGGAAGTCGACCCGCCGCGATTTCAATGTCAATCTTCTCAATGAGTGGGTCTACAGCCATGGAAATCAGGAACTGACATCCGAAGACGGCCAGCAACAGACCTGAAGCAGTAATCACAAAACGATCATCATCAGCTACTGCCGCCCGTAAGTGCTCCAGTAAGACATTCCACCCCATGTAGGCCAAGAGGAAGGTCGAAGCTGTCGCCCCAGCAACTGCCAAGTATCGCATGGGAGACATTACCGGAAGCCAGCCAAAACTTATTGAAATACTGGCCCACGGCCTATTGAAGACGGCGCCACAAACGGACAACAGGGTAATGCCCAGCAGCACTAGCCAGGCATCGACACTCCTACTTTCAGGCAGTATGACCGCAGCCCCATACAGGAGGCTGAACAAAACTCCCCACCAGGGTGCTTTCTTGAGCCAGCCCAATGCGGCGGGCACAGATAATGCCGCAAGTAAGCCAATGAATGTACGCCCCAATTCCACGGGCAGTCATCCCTCTCTGACCATAAGGTACTCGGCCGCACTTCGCTACCAGCACATCGGATGCTGTCTGTCACCCGGCAGGTTAGCCGGTGGCAGGGGCGGATGTGATGAACACCCAATTTGACTGACTGCAGGATGGGTGAGAGGAACTCGTTCCACGCCGGTATGCGTATGCCTGACCATGCGACAAAGGCCCTCAAGCAGCACATACCGGCTTCAACCTACGCGCCTGGAAGCTCGCGCTCATTGCGGTCGGCGTCATCCCGCAGCCTCAGCCGGACGAACGCCACCAGGCGACGCGCGAACACGGCATCACGCTCTCAGGCACTTCTACGCCTCCGCCCTGTCTGACGCCGACGAGAACATCAAGGCATTGAGTCACCACCTCGGATACAACGATCCGGGCTTCACGCTTCGCGTCCCCACGCATCTCATGCCGAGCAACGAGGCGCGGGCCCAGAAAGCCGTGGACACCCCTACACCGATACTCTTTCAGCTCCTGACTGCCCACAGACAGCCCATGGGGTCGACGGTCCATGACTGTCGACCCCATGCGTCGTTTCAGCGAAAAATTCCCCCTGGCCCGCGCCTACAGCACCGGCAGGTTCTTTCGCAGCTCGAACGCGGTCACCTCGGAGCGGTACTCCTCCCACTCCTGCTTCTTGTTGCGCAGGAAGAAGTCGAAGACGTGCTCGCCGAGGGTCTCGGCGACCAGGTCGCTGCGCTCCATGAGCGTGAGGGCCTCGCCGAGGTTCTGCGGCAGCGGCTCGATGCCCATCGCGCGGCGCTCGGCGTCGGACAGGGCCCACACGTCGTCCTCGGCGCCGGGCGGGAGCTCGTAGCCCTCCTCGATGCCCTTCAGGCCGGCGGCCAGCAGGACGGCGTAGGCCAGGTACGGGTTGGCGCCGGAGTCGAGGGAGCGGACCTCGACGCGGGCGGAGCCGGTCTTGCCGGGCTTGTACATGGGCACGCGGACCAGGGCCGAGCGGTTGTTGTGGCCCCAGCAGATGTAGGAGGGAGCCTCGCCGCCGGCGCCGGCCGTGCGCTCGGTGCCGCCCCAGATGCGCTTGTAGGAGTTCACCCACTGGTTGGTGACGGCGGAGATCTCCGCCGCGTGCCGCAGCAGGCCCGCGATGAAGGAGCGGCCGACCTTGGAGAGCTGGTACTCGGCACCGGACTCGTAGAAGGCGTTGCGGTCGCCCTCGAACAGCGACAGGTGCGTGTGCATGCCGGAGCCGGGGTGCTCGGAGAACGGCTTGGGCATGAAGGTCGCCTGGACGCCCTGTTCCAGCGCCACCTGCTTCATGACCAGGCGGAAGGTCATGATGTTGTCCGCCGTGGAGAGGGCGTCGGCGTAGCGCAGGTCGATCTCCTGCTGGCCGGGCGCGCCCTCGTGGTGGGAGAACTCCACCGAGATGCCCATCGACTCCAGCATGGTGATCGCCTGGCGGCGGAAGTCCATGCCGATGTTCTGCGGGGTGTGGTCGAAGTAGCCGGAGTTGTCGGCCGGGGTCGGGCGCGAGCCGTCCAGCGGCCTGTCCTTCAGGAGGAAGAACTCGATCTCCGGGTGGGTGTAGAAGGTGAAGCCCAGGTCGGAGGTGCGGGCGAGGGCGCGCTTGAGGACGTACCTCGGGTCCGCGAAGGAGGGGGAGCCGTCCGGCATGAGGATGTCGCAGAACATGCGGGCCGTGCCGGGGGCCTCCGCACGCCAGGGCAGGATCTGGAAGGTCGACGGGTCCGGCTTGGCGATCATGTCGGACTCGTAGACGCGGGCGAAGCCCTCGATGGCGGAGCCGTCGAAACCGATGCCCTCGTCGAACGCCTGCTCCAGCTCGGCCGGGGCCACGGCGACGGACTTGAGGAAGCCCAGCACGTCCGTGAACCACAGGCGTACGAACCGGATGTCGCGCTCCTCCAAGGTCCGGAGCACGAACTCCTGCTGCTTGTCCATCTTCCGCTTCCCCATCCTTGCTGGTCAGGCCGCCTTCCCTCCCGCACCGCGGGAGACGGTCGGGCACCTGAGCATCCCACCACAACACCGTTTCATGCGCGTTGCGGACCTCGATCGGCCCGGCGACCCGGGTCTGAACGCCTCGCGTCCGGCAGGTACTGCCCTGTCGCCCATCTTGCCCCGTGAGCGGCGGCCCCGTAACGGCCGGACGACCGCTCTCGCAGCGTAGTGGTCACCTGTTCGACCCGGAAACTCCGCGCCATTCCCGCGCTCTCCCCCTACGAGCGGTCCCGCCTTCCCCATTACGATCAGCGGACCCGTCCGTCCCCTTCCGCAGAAGGACACACCCCATGGGTTCCGCCAAGAAGAGCAGCAGCCCGGCACGCAAGGCGCGCATAGAGGAGATGCGGCGCGCCGAGCAGGCCCGGGAGCGCCGCAATCGCATCCTCGCCGTCGCCACCAGCGTGGTGGTCGTCGCCGGGCTGGTCGTCGGAGGTGTCGTCCTCGTGCGGTCGCAGTCCGGCGACGACGACAGCGCGGCGAGCGACGCCAAGACGTCCGGCAGCTTCGTGACGGGCAAGGACGGCGTACGGGCCTGGAAGGGCACGCTGGGCCGCAACCACGTCACCAAGGCCGTGAAGTACCCGGTCCGGCCCCCGGTCGGCGGCGACCACAACCCGGTGTGGATGAACTGCGACGGCGACGTCTACACCGACGAGATCAACAACACCAACGCCGTGCACTCGCTGGAGCACGGCGCGGTGTGGGTGACGTACAACAGCAAGGCGCCCAAGGCCGACGTCGAGGCGCTCGCGGCGAAGGTGGAGAAGACGCCGTACACGCTGATGAGCCCGGTCGAGGGCCAGAAGGACCCGATCATGCTCACGGCGTGGGGCCACCAGCGCACGGTGACCGGGGCGGACGACCCGAACGTGGACAAGTTCTTCGAGACGTACGTCCAGGGCAAGCAGACGCCCGAGCCCGGCGCCGCCTGCACGAACGGGCTGTCCGAGTGAGACTGGCGGGAGCGGTCGCGGGGGCCGCGGCGGCGGTGCTCGTCGCGGCCGGCGCGATCACCTACGCGGTCGCCGGGGACGACGGCGCGGGCAGGACCCCCTCCGCCGGGTCGGCGGACGCCGGGTTCGCGCGCGACATGGCGGTCCACCACCAGCAGGCCGTGGAGATGTCGTACATCGTGCGTGACCGCACCGAGGACGAGGAGGTCCGGCGGCTCGCGTACGACATCGCGCAGACGCAGGCCAACCAGCGCGGCATGCTGCTGGGCTGGCTCGACCTGTGGGGGCTGCCGAAGGTGTCCGCCGACCCGCCGATGGCCTGGATGGGCATGGGCGGCACGGCCTCCGGCGAGGACGGCGCGCTGATGCCGGGCATGGCGACCGACACGGAGCTGGAGAAGCTGCGGGGGCTGGACGGGAAGCGGGCCGAGGTCTTCTACCTGCAGCTCATGACGGACCATCACAAGGGCGGCGTCCACATGGCCGAGGGCTGTGCCGCCCGGTGCACGGTGGGCGTGGAGAAACGGCTCGCGCAGGGCATGGTGGAGGCGCAGGAGTCGGAGATCGCGCTGATGGCGGACATGCTGGAGGAGCGGGGCGCCCGGCCGCGGCCGTAGCGCGGGCCCGGGACCCGTCCCGCCGGGTGGGCCCGCCCGGGCGGGACGGGTCACGCACCACCCCATTGCGTCGCTCTGACGATTACACTGGGCGGCGTGCCTCAACTACGCCTCGCCCTGAACCAGATCGACAGCAGTGTCGGCGACCTCACCGGGAACACCGAGACCATCCTGCGCTGGACCCGGCACTCCGCCGGGCAGGGGGCGCACCTCGCGGTGTTCCCGGAGATGGCGCTGACCGGGTATCCCGTCGAGGACCTGGCCCTCAGGTCGTCCTTCGTGGAGGCGTCCCGCGCGGCCCTGCGCTCGCTCGCGGCGCGGCTGGCCGCCGAGGGCTTGGGGGAGCTGCCGGTGATCGTCGGCTACCTCGACCGCTGCGAGACCGCCCAGCCCAGGTACGGCCAGCCGGCGGGCGCCCCGCAGAACGCGGCGGCGGTGCTGCACCGCGGCGAGGTGGTGCTGGCCTTCGCCAAGCACCACCTGCCGAACTACGGCGTCTTCGACGAGTTCCGCTACTTCGTGCCCGGCGACACCATGCCGGTCCTGCGGCTGCACGGCGTCGACATCGCCCTGGCCATCTGCGAGGACCTGTGGCAGGACGGCGGGCGGGTCCCCGCCGCGCGCTCGGCGAAGGCCGGGCTCCTGGTCTCGGTCAACGCCTCGCCCTACGAGCGCGACAAGGACGACACCCGTCTGGAGCTGGTCCGCAAGCGGGCCCAGGAGGCGGGCTGCACGACGGCGTACCTGGCCATGACCGGCGGCCAGGACGAGCTGGTCTTCGACGGCGACTCGATCGTCGTCGACCGGGACGGGAAGGTCGTCGCGCGGGCACCGCAGTTCACCGAGGGCTGCGTGGTCCTGGACCTGGACCTGCCGGCCGCCGCGGCCGACGCACCGGCCGGCGTGGTCGACGACGGGCTGCGCATCGACCGGGTCGTCCTGTCCGAGGAGCCGCTGCCCGCGTACGAGCCGGAGCACACCGGCGGCCACGCGGACCGGCTGGAGGACGACGAGGAGGTGTACTCGGCACTGGTGGCGGGCCTGCGGGCGTACGTCCGCAAGAACGGGTTCGGGTCGGTCCTGGTCGGCCTGTCCGGCGGTATCGACTCCGCCCTGGTCGCGGCGATCGCGTGCGACGCGCTGGGCGCGCGGAACGTGTACGGGGTGTCCATGCCGTCCAGGTACTCCTCGGAGCACTCCAGGGACGACGCGGCGGAGCTGGCCCGCCGGACGGGCCTGAACCACCGCACGGTCCCCATCGAGCCGATGTTCGACGCGTACATGGGGTCGCTGGGCCTGACGGGCCTGGCGGAGGAGAACCTCCAGTCGCGCCTGCGGGGCACGCTGCTGATGGCGATCTCCAACCAGGAGGGCCACCTCGTCCTGGCGCCCGGCAACAAGTCGGAGCTGGCGGTCGGCTACTCGACCCTGTACGGCGACTCGGTGGGCGCGTACGGCCCCATCAAGGACGTCTACAAGTCGTCGGTCTTCCGGCTGGCCGAGTGGCGCAACCGGGCGGCGCGGGAGCGCGGCCGGACCCCGCCGATCCCGGAGAACTCGATCACCAAGCCGCCGAGCGCGGAGCTGCGGCCCGGGCAGGTCGACACGGACTCGCTGCCGGACTACCCGGTGCTGGACGCGATCCTCGACCTGTACGTGGACCGGGACCGGGGCGCGGACGAGATCGTCGCGGCCGGCTTCGACCGCGACCTGGTCACGAGGGTCCTGCGGATGGTGGACACCGCCGAGTACAAGCGGCGGCAGTACCCGCCGGGGACGAAGATCTCGGTGAAGGGGTTCGGGAAGGACCGGCGGCTGCCGGTCACGAACCGGTGGCGGGAGACGGCGTAGCGGGGGCCGTACCGGTGGCGGTCCGCACGGGGACCGCCACCGGTTCGCCGCGGCGGGGCCGGACGCGCCCCGCGCCGGGCCGCGTCCGGCCCCGGGCCTCGGGCGTGACGGGGTGGACGGGGTGGGACCGGGGCGTGTCCCGGCCGCCGCCTCCGGCCCGGGCGCCCGTCAGCGGCGCACCGCCTGCGCGTCCTGCGGCACGTTCCCGGCGACCACGCGCTCGCGGGAGCCCCGCGGCACCCGGCGCCGGTCCACCGCGTACGCCGTCGCGGCCACGGCCAGGCCCAGCACGGCCAGGGCCGCGCCCGTCAGGGCCGGGGACGTCACGCCGTGGCCCGCCGCCAGCGCGAGACCGCCGATCCAGGCTCCGCCGGCGTTGGCCAGGTTGAAGGCGGCCTGGTTGGCGGAGGACGCCAGGGACGGGGCGGAGGCGGCCTTCTCCATGACCGTCAGCTGGAGCGGGGAGCCGGTGACGAAGGCCGCCGTGCCGAGCAGCGTCACGGCCGCGGCAGCGCTCCACGCCGTGCTCATCAGCAGCGGGAAGAGGGCCAGTACCGCCGCGAGCGCGGTCAGGCCGCCGAACAGGGTGGCGCGCAGGGAGTGGTCGGCCAGCCGGCCGCCCAGCAGGTTGCCGGCCGTCGCGCCCACGCCGAACAGGGCCAGCAGCAGCGTCACGCTGGTCTCGGCGTACCCGGCGGCGTCGGTGAGCATCGGCGTGATGTAGCTGTAGGCGGCGAAGAGCGCGCCGAAGCCCGCGACCGTGGTGCCCAGCGCCAGCCAGACGGGCAGGGAGCGCAGCGCGGCCAGTTCGCCGCGCAGGCCCGTCGCGGTGGCCTGGGCGCGGTCGTGCGGGACCAGGAGCGCGAGCGAGGCGATCGCCGCCACGCCGATCGCGCCGACGCCGAGGAACGCGGCCCGCCAGCCCAGGTGCTGGCCCATGAGGGTCGCCGCCGGCACGCCCACGACGTTCGCGACCGTCAGGCCGAGGAACATCAGCGAGACCGAGCGGGCCCTGCGCTCCGGGGCCGCCATGCCGGCGGCGACCACCGCGCCCACGCCGAAGAAGGCGCCGTGCGGCAGGCCGCTGAGCAGGCGGGCGGCCAGCAGCCAGTGCTGGTCGGGGGCGAGGGCCGACAGGGCGTTGCCCGCCACGAACAGGCCCATCAGGGCGATCAGGACCGTACGGCGGGACATCCGCGCGGTCGCCGCCGCCAGCAGCGGGGCGCCGATGACGACGCCGAGCGCGTACGCCGAGACCAGGTGGCCGGCGGCGGGGATCGAGATGCCCAGGTCGTCCGCGACGTCGGGCAGCAGCCCCATCATCACGAACTCGGTGGTACCGATGCCGAAGGCACCCACGGCGAGGGCGAGCAGGGCCAGGGGCATGAAGAACCTCTCGAGACTTTCGGGCGCGTTCGGCACGCGTATGTTCAACTACGGAACAAAGTCTCTCAGGAGGAGTGTTCCGCGAGGTGACGGCCCGGTTGCCGGAAAGTGCCGAAACCGGGCCGACCTGCGGCTTTCAGGAGCCGGATGTGGCGACCTTCACACGGGCCGCGACCGGCAGGTGGTCGCTGCCCGTCTGCGGCAGCGTCCACGAGCTCTCCGGCTCGATGCCCTTGACCATGATCTGGTCGATCCGCGCCATCGGGAACGAGGCCGGCCAGCTGAACCCGAACCCGCTGCCCGCGGCGCCCTGCGTGGAGCGCATCTGGGAGGTGACGGCGTTGAGCGCGCGGTCGTTCATGGTGCCGTTCAGGTCGCCGAGCAGCACGACCTTCGTCAGCCGCTCGCCGGCGATGGCCTCGCCGAGGGCGTCCGCGCTCTTGTCGCGCTGGCGGGCCGTGAACCCGGCCTCCAGCTTCACGCGCACGGACGGCAGGTGCGCGACGTACACCGCGACCCGGCCGGCCGGGGTGGCCACGGTGGCGCGCATCGCCCGCGTCCAGCCCAGCTTGATGTCCACCGCCCGCACGTCGCTCAGCGGGTACTTGCTCCACAGCCCGACCGTGCCCTGCACCGAGTGGTACCGGTACGTCGGCGCCAGCGCCCTCTCGTACGTCGGGACGGCGCTCGCGGTGAGCTCCTCCAGGGCCAGCACGTCGGCGCCGGAGGCGGCCACGTCGCGTGCGGTGCCGGACGGGTCGGCGTTGTCGGCGTTGACGTTGTGGGTGGCCACCGTCAGGCCGCCGCCCCCGGTGGCCTTGTCGGTGAGCAGGCCGCCGAAGAGGTTCAGCCACACGACGGCCGGCACCAGCACCGCGATCAGCGCGGTCGCCGAGCGGCGGACCAGGGCGAGCAGCAGCAGCACCGGGACGAGCGCGCCCAGCCAGGGCAGGAAGGTCTCGATGAGGCTGCCGAGGTTGCCGACCGCGTTCGGGATGCGGGAGTGGACCAGCATGACGCCGGCCAGCAGCACCGCGCACCCGGCCACGATCACGCCGCGCCGCCAGATCCGCCGGTCGCCGCGCCAGCCGGCCGTCAGGCGGTCGAACAGGCGCCGAAGCCGGGTCCCTGGACGCTCGGGTCCCGAGCCGCCTGCCGTCTCCGTCATGTACGCCTGCTGCGCCATACCGTCGCCTCACAACCTGCCGTGCACACCGTCTTCCCCCCGTGCCTCCAAGACCCTAGGGGATGATCGGCTCCGTTCCCGCCGTCCTGCGACGGCCGTACGGGGGCGAGGACGCACGAGCCGCGCGCGTGAGTTCCGGCCGCGGACGCGGAAAGCGCCCTCTGTGACGAAACGCGCACACTGGGCCCTGCCGGCCGGCCCCCGCCCCGCCGTCGAACTCCCGCTCCCCGGGCGGACGGCGGGAGTCCGGCGGCGGGGCTCAGGGCCGCGGGAGCCGCGCGGCGAGGGGCGGCGGGCCGGCCGGGCGCAGCCCTTCGAGGAGGGTGTCGACCACCTGTTCCGCGAGGTCCTCCGGGAGGTCGGCGTCCGGGTGCAGGACGGCGCGCACCAGGAGGGGGCCGACGAAGAGGTCGTACAGCAGTTCCGCGTCGACGTCGGCGCGCAGTTCGCCGCTGCGCTGGCCGCGGCGCAGGACCTCCAGGCCGGCCCTGCGGCGCGGGGCGACGACGGTCTTGTGGTACGCGGCCCAGATCCCCGGGCTGTTCTTCATCTGGACGCGGACGTTGTGCAGGATCGCCGACGCGCGGTCGGCCAGGCCGCGGCGGCGCAGCGCCTCCAGCAGGATCACGAGGTCCTCGCGCACCGAGGTGCCCGGGAGCTGGGGGTCGGGCGGCTCGGCGGCGCGCAGCACGTCGACGAAGAGCTCCTCCTTGCCTCTCCAGCGGCGGTAGATGGTGGCCTTGCCGACCCCGGCGGTGCGGGCGATGCGCTCGATGGACAGCTCCGCGAGCGGCACGCCCTCCTCCAGGAGCCCCATGACGCCCTCGATGATGGCGCGTTCGGCGGACTCACTGCGGGGGCGGCCCCTCGGGGGGCCGTCCTGGCGGGGGTGGCTTCCGGCGAGGCTCACGTCACTGCGTCCTTTCCGCGGGCTGGGGCGGTGCTCGGTCGGCGGGCTACTCCGCCGCCCCCAACTCTGCCTCCTGCGCGCCCTTTCCGGGCACCTGCCGCTTCCCCGGGAGGAACAGGGCCACCACGATCGCGCCGATCACGGCGACGCCCGCGCCCCACAGGGCGGTGATGTGCATGGCGTGCAGGAACGCGTCGTGGGCCGGTCCGACCAGGTCCCTGCCCCGCGGGCCGAGCTTCGCGGCGACGCCCAGGGTGGCCTCGACGGACTCGCCCGCGGTGTGGCGCAGGCCGGCCGGCAGCGCGCCGAGGCTGCCCTCGATGTCCGTGCGGTAGGCGGTGGACAGGACCGAGCCGAGGACCGCGATGCCGAGGGCGCCGCCGACCTGCCGGAAGGTGTTGCTGAGCGCGGAGGCCGAGCCGGCCTTCTCGCGGGGCAGGGCCTGCATGACGACGACGCTGACCGGGGTCATGACGTGCGCCATGCCGGTGCCCATGAGGAAGAAGACGGCTTCCAGGATCCAGAGGGGCGTGTCGGCGTCCAGGGTGGCGAAGGCGGCCAGCATGGCGGCGAGGAGGAGCATGCCGGCCGTGGTGGTGGCCCTGTTGCCGAAGCGGTCGACGAGCAGCCGGGCGCGCGGCGCGAAGAGCATCTGGGCGGCGGCCAGCGGCAGCAGCAGCAGGCCGGTCTCCAGCGGGGAGTAGCCGCGCACGCTCTGGGTGTAGAAGACCGCGAAGAAGGTCACGCCCATCAGCGCGAAGAAGACCAGCGCGACGGCGGCGATCGCGGCCGAGAAGGCCTTGTTCCTGAAGTACGTGACGTCGAGGGAGGGATGGTCGCTGCGCTTCTCGTGGACGACGAAGGCGACGAGGACGGCGAGGCCGGCGCCGATCGTCGACAGCACGGTCGCGTCGGTGAAGTCGGCGAGTTCGCCGCCCTTGATGACGCCGTGCACGAGCAGGACGAGGCCGACGACGGACAGCACGGCCCCGACGGGGTCGAGGCGTCCGGGGCGCGGGTCGCGGGAGTCGGGCACCAGCCACAGCATCAGGACGAGCGCGAGCAGCACGATCGGCACGTTGACCAGGAAGACCGAGCCCCACCAGAAGTGTTCCAGGAGGACACCGCCGGTGATCGGGCCGATGGCGATGGCGAGGCCCACGCCGCCCGCCCAGATGCCGATGGCCTTGGGCTGCTCCTCGCGCTCGAAGACGTTCATGAGGACGGCGAGGGTGGCCGGCATGACGAACGCGGCGCCCAGGCCCATCACCCCCCGGAAGGCGACCAGTTCGCCGGGCGAGCCGGAGAAGGCGGCGAGCGCGGAGCCGACGCCGAACACGGTCAGGCCGCCGAGCAGCACCTTCTTGCGCCCCAGCCGGTCGCCCAGCAGGCCGGCCGTGAACAGCAGGCCCGCGAAGACGAGGGTGTAGGCGTTGATCGCCCACTCCAGCTCGCTCTGGGTGGCCCCCAGGCCGGTCGGGGCGGGGGTGGAGATCGTCTTGACGGCGACGTTCAGGATCGAGTTGTCCAGCACCACGATCAGCAGGCTCAGCATCAGTACGCCGAGGATCGCCCAGCGCCGCCGGTGCACGGCTTCCGGTATCCGGGGGCTGTGGCGGGCGCGGTCGGGGGAAGTGGTCATGCCGCCGAGGGTAGAGGATTTACGATACGACACCGTCTCGTATCTTATTGTTTTTACCCGACTCTTACGCGCCGGACCGGCCCCGCCGCGGCCGCCGCGGGCCCGCGGCGGGGCCGGTCCGGAGGTGACGGGGGTCCCCTAGCCGTCGGTGACACGAGGTGCCACCATGGATGTGGTCCGGGGACGCCGTCAGGGCGCCTCGAGATGACGTGTAAGGAGCCGTTGCCATGACGCAGCTTTCGGCTGCCCAGAACGCGCAGCAGAAGTCCTCCGACGGCAGCAGGGCGCTGTACGGGGGCAAGAGCACCCGCCGTGTCACCGTCCGCGACATCGCCGCCGCCAAGGAACGCGGCGAGAAGTGGCCCATGCTCACCGCGTACGACGCGATGACCGCCTCCGTCTTCGACGAGGCCGGGATCCCGGTGATCCTCGTCGGCGACTCGGCGGGCAACTGCCACCTCGGGTACGACACCACCGTGCCCGTCACGCTCGACGAGATGACCATGCTGTCCGCCGCCGTCGTACGCGGCACCCGGCGCTCCCTGATCGTCGGCGACCTGCCCTTCGGCTCGTACCAGGAGGGGCCGGTGCAGGCGCTGCGCTCGGCGACCCGGCTGGTGAAGGAGGCCGGGGTCGGTGCCGTCAAGCTGGAGGGCGGCGAGCGCTCGCACGAGCAGATCAGGCTCCTGGTGGAGTCCGGGATCCCGGTGATGGCGCACATCGGTCTGACGCCGCAGTCCGTGCACGCCATGGGCTACCGCGTGCAGGGGCGCGGCGAGGAGGCGGCCCAGCAGCTGCTGCGGGACGCCAAGGCCGTGCAGGACGCGGGGGCGTTCGCGGTCGTCCTGGAGCTGGTGCCGGCGGAACTGGCGGCCGAGGTGACGCGGACCCTGCACATCCCGACGGTCGGGATCGGCGCGGGCGCGCAAACCGACGCCCAGGTGCTGGTGTGGACCGACATGCTCGGGCTGACCGGGGGCCGGGTGCCCAAGTTCGTGAAGCAGTACGCCGATCTGCGCACGGTGATGGGCGACGCGGTGAAGGCGTTCGCCGAGGACGTGGTCGGCGGAACGTTCCCGCAGGAGGAGCACTCCGTCCACTGAGCCACTGCGGCACCACGGGCGGCCCCGCCGATCTTCCCCCGTCGGCGGGGCCCGCCCTTTTCCGCGCCGCCGTCGGCGCCCTGTCGGCGGCTTGTAGACGGTTTGTCGGCCGGCACCGGCACCCTCGTCGGCATGACGCGAATCGACAAGAACCCCGGCGGCAGTGCCGTCACCGTGCGGGGGCTGGTCAAGCACTACGGGGAGACCAGGGCACTGGACGGCGTCGACCTGGAGGTGCGGGAGGGCACCGTGATGGGGGTGCTCGGCCCGAACGGGGCCGGGAAGACCACCCTCGTGCGGATCCTGTCCACCCTGCTGGCCCCCGACGCCGGGCAGGCCGTCGTCGCCGGTTACGACGTCGTACGGCAGCCGCGGCAGCTGCGGCGGGTGATCGGGCTGACCGGGCAGTACGCCTCGGTCGACGAGAAGCTGCCGGGCTGGGAGAACCTGTACATGATCGGGCGGCTGCTCGACCTGTCCCGCAGGGAGGCACGCGCGCGCGCCGACGAGATGCTGGAACGGTTCTCCCTCACCGAGGCCGCCGGGCGGCCGGCCGGCACCTACTCCGGCGGGATGCGGCGGCGGCTCGACCTGGCCGCCTCGATGATCGGCCGGCCGGTCGTGCTGTACCTCGACGAACCCACCACCGGCCTGGACCCGCGGACCCGCAACGAGGTGTGGGACGAGGTCAAGCGCATGGTCGGGGACGGGGTGACGGTGCTGCTGACCACGCAGTACATGGAGGAGGCCGAGCAGCTCGCCTCCGAACTCACCGTCGTCGACCGGGGCAAGGTCGTCGCGAGCGGCGGGACCGAGGAGCTGAAGGCGAGGGTCGGGGGCCGTACGCTGCGGGTCCGCCCGGCCGACCCGGCGCAGCTGCGGCCGCTCGCCGGGGCCCTCGACGGCCTGGGCATCACCGGGCTGGCGGGCACCACCGTGGACGCCGAGCGCGGGAGCGTCCTGGTGCCGATCCTCAGCGACGAGCAGCTGACCGCGGTGATCGGCGCGGTCGGCGCGCACGGCATCACCCTCGCCTCCCTCACCACCGAACTGCCCAGCCTGGACGAGGTGTTCCTGTCCCTCACCGGCCACCGCGCCGGTGCCCCGCAGGACGCAGCGCCCGCCGACGCCCGCGAGGAGGCCGCCGTATGAGCGCCCACCCGTCGCCCTCCACCGCCCCGCACCGGGCGCCCGTCGCCGCCCCCTCGCTCACCGCCGACGCCCGCATCCCCCTGCGGGCCCA
Organism: Streptomyces sp. NPDC052701; assembly: GCF_040678355.1. Classification (NCBI taxonomy): domain Bacteria; kingdom Bacillati; phylum Actinomycetota; class Actinomycetes; order Kitasatosporales; family Streptomycetaceae; genus Streptomyces; species Streptomyces sp. NPDC052701. Next base: position 144,954 of record NZ_JBFATO010000013.1, on the reverse strand, counting down.
CCTGCGGCACACCGGGGCGCTGATCCGGCGCAACCTGCTGTGGATCCGGCAGGACCCGGAGTCCATGTTCGACGCCGTGCTGTTCCCGGTCGTCTTCACGCTGCTGTTCGTGTACGTCTTCGGCGGATCGATCGGGCAGTCGCTGGGCGGCGGGCAGGACGCGTACGTGCAGTACATCGTGCCCGGGCTGATGGCCATGATGGGCATGAACATGGCCCAGGGGGTGGGGACCGGCTTCAACCAGGACTTCAACACCGGTGTCATGGACCGCTTCCGGTCCCTGCCGATCGGCCGCGGCTCGGTGCTGTTCGCCAAGATCGCCGTGGAGCTGGTGCGGATGCTGCTGGCGACCGTGATCCTCATGGTCGTCGGCGTCCTGGTCGGTTTCGACATCACCGACTGGCCGGGCCTGCTGGCCGCCGTGGGCCTGTCCGCGCTGTTCGGCTCCGCCCTGATGTGGATCTTCCTCACCCTCGGCGTGGTGATGAAGAACGCGCAGTCGGTGCAGGCGATGGGCTTCCTGGTGCTGATGCCGTTGCAGTTCGGCTCGTCGATCTTCGCGCCGCCCCAGTCCATGCCGGGCTGGCTGCAGAACTTCACCGACTACAACCCGCTGTCCTCGCTCGCGGACGCCGCGCGCGGGCTGATGGTGGGCGGCCCGGTCGCGCACGACCTGTGGCTGACCGTGGCCTGGTCGGTGGCCATCACGGCGGTGATGGCACCGGTGGCCGTCCACAAGTTCCGCACGAGGACCTGACGCGCGGCGGCGGGCCGCCGCGCGTCAGACGAGGGCGGTGGCCTCCGGGAAGGAGAGGCCGCCGCCCTCGGCGTACGCGGCCTCGTACGCCGGGCCGTCGAGCAGCGCCCTGGTGCGCCGTTCCGCGTCCGCGCGCACCCGGCGCTCCTGCCGGGCCGGGACGTGGCCGGGCGGCAGCAGGGCGTCGGCGGCCCCCAGGCAGCGGGCCGCGTCACGGGCCCGCCGCTCACCGCCCAGGCCGGCCAGCGCCACCGCGGCGACCGTCAGGTACGCGGAGCGCATGTGGGGCGTCATGGCCTCGGACAGCGGGTCGGCGGCCCGCTCCAGCGCCTTCCGTATCGTCTCCAGGCACTGCTCGTAGCGGCCGTCGACCGCATCCAGCCAGGCTTCCGCGCCGAGGATGAACGCGTCGAAGACGACGTAGTGCGCGATGCGGAACTCCTCGCGCAGCAGCCGCAGGTGCTCGCGCCCCTCGGCGGTGCGGCCGGTCATGCCGAGCCAGCCGACCAGGAAGAGCCGGGCCGCGGGCAGCGCCTCGTTGTGGCCGCAGCGCGTCCGGGCGATCACGTCGCGCAGCAGCCGCTCGCCGCGCTCGCCCTCGCCCGCCTCCAGCAGCGCGGCGCCCAGGCGGGCGCTGAGCACGGCCGTCTGGGCGCGGGCGCCCAGGCGTTCGGCGCGTTCGACGGCCGCCTCGTAGTCGGCGGCGGCGGCCCGGTACTCGCCGGTGCGTTCGTGGGCCTCGCCGCGCGCCGAGAGCGCCTCGGCGGTGCCCCACTCGTCGCCCAGACGCCGGTGGATCTCCAGCGCCTCGTCGGCGTCCCGGGCCGCGCCGCCGGCCCAGTCGGCGCGGTTGGCCAGGAAGTTGGCGCGGATCTGCAGATTGATGGCCAGCTCCCAGTCGAACCCGGGCGTCCGGCGGCAGGTGCGCACGGCGGCGTCGACGGCGGTGCGCAGCCGGTCCATGTCGCCGGTCAGCATCACGGCGAAGACCCAGTACGCGCCGGGCGGACGGCAGGTCTGCGGCAGGCCCGGTTCGTAGGCGGCGGCGACGGCGCGCAGCTTGTCCTGCGCCTGCGGGTTCTGCCAGTCGTCCAGTTCGGTGTCCATGTAGGCCAGATGGGCCAGGTGCACCCCGCGCCGGGCCTCCGCCAGCACCTCGCCGGTCATCGGCGGCGGGGCGTCGGTGCAGCGCTGCCACACCGGCGCGGCGGGCCGCACCGGCTCGGCGAACGGGTCGGGGCCCAGGGCCATGACCTCCCGGCACCAGTTGCGGGCCTCGATGCGCAGATCGCGCATCTGCCAGTACCAGACCAGGGACAGCACCAGGCACAGCGCCTCCTGCTCGTCGCGCCGGGCGACGGCGTGCCGCAGGGCGGTGCGCAGGTTCTCGTACTCCCGCTCCAGCCGCCCGATGGCGGCGCGCTGGCCGGAGCCGCGCAGCAACGGGTCGGTGGTGCGGGCCAGTTCGCGGTAGTACGTCAGGTGCGCGTGCTCCGCCTCCGCGCGCTGCCCCGCCTCCTCGAGCCGGGCGCCCGCGTACTCGGCGACCGTCTCCAGCAGCCGGTAGCGCATCGCGCCGCCGTCCGAGGGCGCGGCGACGACCAGGGACTTGTCGACGAGCGAGGCGAGCGCCTCCAGGGCGGCCGGGCCGCACACGGCCTCGGCGGCGGCGAGGTCGCAGCCGCCCGCGAAGACGGACAGCCGCCGCAGCACGTCCCGTTCGTCCTCGTCGAGCAGGTCCCAGGACCAGTCGACCACGGCCCGCAGGGTCTGCTGGCGGGGCAGGACGGTACGGCTGCCGGAGGTGAGCAGGCGGAAGCGGTCGTCGAGCCGGTCGGCGATCTGGCGGGGCGTCAGCATCCGGAGCCGGGCCGCCGCGAGCTCGATGGCCAGCGGCAGGCCGTCCAGGCGCCGGCAGATCTCGGCGCAGGCGTCCGGATCGTCCGTCACCCGGAAGCCCGGCCGGGCGGCGGCCCCTCGGTCGGCGAGCAGCCGCAGCGCGACCGGCTCGGGCAGCGGCTCCACCGGGCGCAGCAGCTCCCCCGGCACACCCAGGGGTTCCCGGCTGGTGGCGAGCACCGTCAGGCCCGGGCAGCGCTCCAGCAGCTCCTCGGCCAGGCGGGCGACCGCGTCGACGACGTGTTCGCAGTTGTCGAGGATCAGCAGCATCCGGCGCCTGCCGCAGTGCTCGGCGAGACGCTCGACGGGGTCGTCGTGCCGGTCGGCGACGGCGGCCCGGATGCTCTCGGCGCCGGCGCCGTAGAGCACGGTCTCGCGGGCGCCGACGGCGGTGAGGACGGCCTCCGGCACGGCGTCGGGGTCGTCGACCGGCGCGAGTTCGGCCAGCCACACGCCGTCCGGCACGGCGTGCCGGACGGTCTCGGCGGCCTCCTGCGACAGCCGGGTCTTCCCGGCCCCGCCGGGCCCGAGCAGGGTGACCAGCCGGGCCGCCGCGAGGTCGCCCCGGATGGCCTCGATGTCGGCCTCCCGGCCAACGAAGGAGGTGAGGCGGGCACGGAGGTTGCCCGGGGCGGGGTCCGGGGCGGCGGGAGCGGTGCGGAGCCCGGGGGAGTCCGGGGCGGCGCTTCCCGCGCCGGCGCGGGAAGGCGTGGAGTCCGGGAAGCCGTGGGGCGCGCCGCCGTGGCCGGAGGGCCCGGAGGCGGCGGGCCCTGAGGCTGCGGGCCCGGAGGCTCCCGCGCCACCGCTCGCAGGCACGGCGGCCGCGGGGCCGGAGGGCTCCGCGCCGCGGCCGCAGGACCCGGGGTCCGCGGGGCCGGGGTCCGCGGGGCCGGAGGCACCCGTGCCGCCGGGGGAAGGCGTGGGGCCCGGCGGGCCGGACGCTCCCCCCGCGCCCTCGGGAGGTCCGGGCTCGGCGAGGGGGTGCGGCCGGGCGGCCCGGGGCGGGCGCGCGGCGCCCGGCGCGGTGGAACCGCCGGTCCTGGACTCCCCCGGACCGAGCAACTCCGCGTGCAGGGCGCGCAGTTCCGGGCCGGGGTCCGCGCCCAGGCGGTCCGCGAGCAGGTGCCGTACGTCCTCGTAGGCGGCCAGCGCCTCGGCGGTGCGGCCCGCGTCGCGCAGGGCGCGCAGCCGCAGGGCCTGGAGGGATTCGTCCAGGGGATGGCCGTCGCACAGGGCGGTCAGCTCCGGCAGGGACTGCTCGGCGTGGCCCAGGGCGAGGGCGGCGGTGTGGCGGGCGCGCAGCACGTCCAGGTGCCGGGTCTCCCAGCGGGCCGCCTCGGCGGTGCGGTCGGGCAGGTCGGCGAGGGCGGGGCCGCGCCACAGGGCGAGGGCGTCGTCGAGGACGACGGCCGCCTTGGCGGGGTCGCCGTCGGCCAGGGCGCGCAGGCCCTCGCCGGCCAGCCGCTCGAAACGGTGCAGGTCGATGTCGTCGGGGGCGGCCGTGAGGCGGTAGCCGCCCTCCGCGGAGGCGACCGCGTCCGCCCCGAGGGACCGGCGCAGCCGTCCGACCAGCGCCTGTAGCGCGCCGGGCGCGTCGGCGGGCGGGGCGCCGTCCCAGACCTCGTCGATCAGGAGCCCGACGGGGACGGCGCGGCCGGCGCGCAGGGCGAGCACGGTGAGCAGGGCACGCAGCCGGGCCCCGCCGACGGGGGCGGTGGTGCCGTCGGGGCGGAGTGCCTGGGTGGGGCCGAGGATGCGGTAGCGCACGGGGTCCATTGTCTCCGGGGGTCGGTTCGGTCGGACGGGCGGTGCGGGGCGGGGCGGGTGCCCGGGGCGGGCCGGTTCCGCCGGTGGTCGTCGCGCGCGGGTGCCGGTACGGGGCGGGGCGGGTGGCGCGGGTCCGGCGCCAGGCGGCTCCGCCGGATCCGCGCCGCGGGCCCCGCCCGCGTCCCCCACCCTCTCCGGAACCGGCGGCCCCCGCGAGACGTTTTCCGCGTGCGCCCGGTACGGTCGGGCCGTCCGTCCCCGCACGTCACCCGTACGTCCCCTCGCGTGTCCGAGAGCCCAGGGAGCCCGATGACCACCGCAGCCACCCGCCGCAGCGACCGGCGGATCAGTGCCGTCTTCGTCGGGCTCCTGGCCGTCACGGCGGTGACGGGGTGGGCCACCTGGACCGGGTTCGCCGCGCAGCCCGGCGTGGCCGTGTTCCTCTTCGTGACGGCCGCCTGGATCGTCTCCCTGTGCCTGCACGAGTACGCGCACGCGCGCACGGCCCTGCACAGCGGCGACATCTCGGTCGGCGCGAAGGGCTACCTCACGCTCAATCCCCTGAAGTACACGCACGCGCTGCTCAGCATCGTGCTCCCGGTGATCTTCGTGATCATGGGGGGCATCGGGCTTCCCGGCGGCGCCGTCTTCATCGAGCGCGGGCGCATCCGGGGCCGCTGGCGGCACAGCCTGATCTCGGCGGCGGGCCCGCTGACGAACGTGCTGTTCGCCGTCGTGTGCACGGCCCCGTTCTGGCTGGACGCGCTGGACGGCGTGCCCGCCGGCTTCCGGTTCGCGCTGGCCTTCCTGGCGCTGCTGCAGGTGACGGCCGCGATCCTGAACTCCCTGCCGGTGCCGGGCCTGGACGGCTACGGCGTCGTCGAGCCCTGGCTGCCGTACGGCGTCCGGCGGCAGGTGGAGCCCTTCGCCCCGTTCGGCCTGCTCCTCGTCTTCGCGCTGCTGTGGGTGCCGTCGGTGAACGGCGCGTTCTTCGGCGTGGTGGACTCGGTCCTGGCGGCGCTGGGCGTCTCGGACCTCGAGACGTACTGCGGTCAGGAGCTGTACCGCTTCTGGCAGGGCACGAACGAGTACTGCCCGGCCGGGTCGTGAGCCGGGGCCTTTCGTCCGGGGCGGGCCGGACCCCGCGAGCCCGGCACGATCCGGACGAGAGGCCCTAGCCGCGCCGGGCGTCCCGGCCGCGCTTCACGTAGTACCAGGCCATGTTCGACGACAGCCCGGCCAGCAGCACCCAGACGACGCCCAGCCAGCTGCCCCGCACGAAGGAGACCACGGCCGCGGCCACGGCGAGGACGCAGACGACGAGGGCGTAGAGGGCGAGGCGGGGCATGGCGCGGGCTCCTGTCGGGGGACACTGCTACGCCGACCAGTGTCCCCCATGGGCTCACACGTCCGTGACGCGGAGCCCCGCGTGCGCCTTGTAGCGGCGGTTGACGGAGATCAGGTTCGCGACCAGCGCCTCCACCTGGTGGGCGTTGCGCAGCCGCCCGGCGAAGACGCCGCGCATGCCGGGGATGCGGCCGGCCAGCGCCTGCACGGTCTCCACGTCGGCGCGCGCCTCGCCCAGCACCATGACGTCGGTGTCGATCTCCTCGATCTCCGGGTCCTGCAGCAGCACCGCCGACAGGTGGTGGAAGGCGGCCGTGACCCGGGAGTCCGGGAGCAGGGCGGCGGCCTGCTCGGCGGCGCTGCCCTCCTCGGGCCTGAGCGCGTAGGCGCCCTTCTTGTCGAAGCCGAGCGGGTTGACGCAGTCGACGACGAGCTTGCCCGCCAGTTCCCCGCGCAGGGACGCCAGGGTCTCGCCGTGGCCCTCCCACGGCACGGCGACGATCACCACGTCGCTGCGGCGGGCGCACTCGGCGTTGTCGGCGCCCTCGATGCCGTGTCCGAGCTCCTCGGCGGCGGCCCGGGCCCGTTCCGCGGCCCGGGAACCGATGATCACCTTCTGGCCCGCCTTGGCGAAGCGGTAGGCCAGCCCCTTGCCCTGCGGCCCGGTCCCGCCGAGCACGCCGACGACGAGTCCGGAGACGTCGGGCAGGTCCCAGGGGTCCTTGGCGGGAGCCTTCTGTGCGCTGTCGGTGGCAGCACTGTCGGTAGAGGTCATGGGCCGACTCTACGTCCGCCCCCGGCCGCCCTCGCACGCCCCCGGCCGCCCCTCGTACGCCCCGGCGGCCTCCCGCACGCGCGCGGGTCCGGGTGGGCTCCGTCGCGGGCGCCCGCCGGAGGGCGGTCGCCCCGCGGGCGCCGAAGGCGCCGCTCCCGTACGGCGGCCCGGCGGTGCCGGCACCGGTCCGGCCCGAGCCGGCCCGAGCCGGGCCGGGCCGGACCGAGCCGGGCCGGGCCGGACCGAGCCGGGCCGGGCCGGACCGAGCCGGGCCGGGCCGCGGTACGCGGCGACCGGGGCGACGACGGCCGGGGTGCCGGCGACCGGGGGCCGGGATGAGGAAACCGGCGGACCCCACGGGTGTTCGACGCCGGCACGGGTGATCCGTCCCCGTGCCCGGGTCGAGCGAATGCGGGGTGAACTCCAGATCACGGAAGACCGGTTGCGGCAGGATGCGGCCCCATGGATGCCGTACGGGTCGCGCTGCTGAGGGAGGTGCTCGCCGGGACCGAGTGGCTCGGGGCCACGCGGCGGTTCGCGGGGGTGCTGCGGGGATCGGTGGTGTCGCACGGGGGCGGGCTGCTGCTCGTGAGCACCGAGGAGTACGAGCCGTGGCACCTGGCGGCGCACCTGGTGGACGAGGCCGCCTGGTCGGGCACGCCGGAGCTGGTCCCGACCCTGGTACGGCACGACGCGCGCCCGTCGGATCCGCCGCACCTGGCGGTCGGGCCGGGGCGGCTGACGGCGGCACGGCGCGGGGAGACGCTGCTGGTGGTGGCGGAGCGGGGGCCCGGCGCTCCGCTGCTGGAGCGGGTGCACGACGCCCGGCGGGCCGGGGCGACGGTGCTGGCCCTCGGCCCCGGCGAGGGGGAGCTGCCGGCGATGGCCCACGAGGCGCTGGCCGTGCCGGACGGCTCGGAGCTGGACCTGGACACGGTGCAGCACCTGGTCGGCGCGGCGGCCGGGGAGAACGCGGTACCGGCGCCACGGGGGCGGCGGCGCTTCCGGGACCGCCTGGCGAGGCTGGCGGAACAGGTGACGGCTCCTCCGCCGGCGCACTGGTAGCCGCGGGACCGTGCCCGGACGGCCCCGCCCGCCCCTCCGGCGGGCGGGACGGGCGCGCCGGCCGCGCACGGCCGCGGCGCACCCGCCCCCGCATCCGCACCCGCCCCGCCAGGGAGGGCTTCAGTCCTCGTCCCGGCCGCCCGCCGGGGCGTCGTGCCACCGCGGGTCGTTCTCCCACTGGAGGTTGCGGTCCCGGGCCGTCTGCATCGCGTGTTCGGCCTCCGTGCGGCTCGCGTAGGGCCCGAAGCGGTCCTTGGCCGGGCACTCCGGCCCCTCCTCGACCTTCTTGTGCTCCAGGCAGTAGTACCACTCGCCCGGCTTCCCGGCCGTCCGCTTCTTGAACAGGGGCATGGGCAGCTCCTTTCGCCACGGACATGGTCCCCCGTCGGCGCTGTCTTAGACTCGCTGGCATGTCTGGCCAGTCGCTGCTCGTACCAGGGGAGCTGTCTCCCATCCGTTCCGTGCCCGGAAACATCCGCCGCCCCGAGTACGTCGGCAAGCCCGCGCCGGCCCCCTACACCGGCCCGGAGGTGCAGACCCCGGAGACCGTCGAGGCGATGCGGGTCGCCGGCCGGATCGCGGCGCAGGCGATGGCCGAGGCGGCGAAGCACATCGCGCCGGGCGTGACGACGGACGAGCTGGACCGGGTGGCGCACGAGTTCCTGTGCGACCACGGGGCCTACCCGTCGACGCTGGGCTACCGCGGCTTCCCCAAGTCGCTGTGCACCTCGGTCAACGAGGTCATCTGCCACGGCATCCCCGACTCGACCGTGCTGCGCGACGGCGACATCGTCAACCTGGACGTGACGGCGTACATCGGCGGGGTGCACGGCGACAACAACGCCACCTACCTGGTCGGCGACGTGGACGAGGAGAGCCGGCTGCTGGTCGAGCGCACGCGTGAGGCGCTCGACCGGGCGATCAGGGCGGTCAAGCCGGGCCGGCAGATCAACGTCATCGGCCGGGTCATCGAGTCGTACGCCAGGCGCTTCGGGTACGGGGTCGTCCGGGACTTCACCGGGCACGGCATCAGCACGGCGTTCCACTCCGGGCTGATCATCCCGCACTACGACAGCCCGCACGCGACGACGGTCATGCGGCCCGGGATGACCTTCACCATCGAGCCGATGCTGACGCTCGGCACCCACGAATACGACATGTGGGACGACGGCTGGACGGTCGTGACGAAGGACCGCAAGCGCACGGCCCAGTTCGAGCACACGCTGGTGGTGACCGAGACCGGGGCGGACATCCTCACGCTGCCGTAGCCGTCGTCCCTCCCCCGCCCAGGGCCCGCTCTCCCCGGAGAACGGGCCCTTTGCCGTGCCCGCGCCGGCCGGCCGGGACGCGGCTTCGCCGATTTACCGACACCCTGTCGGCAACCTATTGACTTAGGTAAGCCTAAGCATGAAGGATCGGCCGCATGGACTCGTTCTCGACCCTCATCCGCACCGCCTCGCACGAGCAGCACGCGGAGGCGGAGAACTCGACGTTCATGAGCGATCTGCTGGGCGGCCGGCTGGGGGTGGAGGCGTACGCGCGCTACACCGAGCAGCTGTGGTTCGTCTACGAGGCGCTGGAGTCCGCCGCGCGGCCCCTGGCGTCGGATCCGGTGGCCGGGCCCTTCGTCCGCCCGGAGCTGTTCCGCCTGGCCGCCCTGGAGCGGGACCTGGCGCACCTGCGCGGTCCGGGCTGGCGGTCCACCCTGACCGCACTGCCCGCCACGCGGGCCTACGCCGACCGGATCCAGGAGTGCGCGCGGGACTGGCCGGCCGGCTACGTCGCCCACCACTACACCCGCTACCTCGGCGACCTCTCCGGCGGCCAGGTCATCCGCGACAGGGCCGAGCGGACCTGGGGCTTCGCCAGGAAGGGCGACGGGGTCCGCTTCTACGTCTTCGAGGAGATCGCCAACCCGGCCGCCTACAAGCGGGGATACCGCGAACTGCTGGACGCGGTGCCGGCCGACGAGCTGGAGAAGCAGCGGATCGTGGCCGAGTGCAAGCGGGCGTTCGCGCTGAACACGGCGGTCCTGCGGGCACTCGGCGAGGAGTTCCCGCTGTCGGCGTGAGCCGCGCGGACACGGGGCGGGTCTCCCGCTCGCGGCGGGAGGGACCCGGTGCCGGCCCGGGCGGGCGCGCGGCGCCCGTCCCGGCTCAGCGTTCGAGGCGGACGCGTCCCCCGACCTCGACCCACCCGTCCGGTTGCGGGGCGGTGAGTATCTGCGAGCCCGCGCCCTGCGTGATGTTCAGGGCCCGGCCGAGCAGATCGGTCAGGAGCAGGGCCGCCGCGCCGGTCGCCTCGTCCTCCTCGACACCGTCGCCGCGGCCGGGGAAGGCGCGGGCGCGGACCCGCCCGGCGGCCTCGTCCTCCCAGGCCCAGGCGTAGACCCACTCCCCCGGCGGCGGCACGGGCAGGTCGTCGACCTCGGCGGCGCTCGCGTACCGGCGCAGGGTGCGCGGCGGCGCCCACTGCGCCCGCGCCTCGATCCAGCAGAACTCGCCGTCCTGACGGGCCCCCACCACTCCCGCGGGCGTGACCAGTTCGGGCACGTCGAGCAGCCAGGCCGTGCCGACGCAGGGGTGGCCGGCGAAGGGCAGGCGCAGGGTGGGGGTGTAGATGTCGATGACGCCCCGTTCGGGGTCGTCGACGAACACGGTCTCGCTGAAACCGAGTTCGGCGGCGAACGCCTGGCGCTCCGCGGGGCCGGGCAGCAGGGAGCCGTCGCGGACGACGCCCAGTTCGTTGCCGTATCCGCCGCGCGGGCCGCAGAAGACGCGCAGCACGTCGTAGTCAGTCACGGGGGCATTCAAACACCGCCCGGACGGCCGGGTCGTCCCGGGCGGCGGGGCCGCCGGGTCACGGTGTGGCCGCTGTATCCGGTGCCGGCGCTCGCGCTCTCGTCCGCCCCGGTAGGGTTCGCCTCCGGAAAGGGGAAGGTGAAGGAACCCGATGAGCAGGGATCTCGGCCCTCGAAGGCCCCGCAGGCTTGTCCGCAGCGCCCTCGTGGCGGCCTCGCTGACCGCTTCGTCGCTCACGGCGGGCGGCTGCGTGGTGGTGCACGGGGAGCGGGAGGTGCTCCCCGCCGCCACACGCGCCGAGGCCGCGAAGGCGCTCCGGCAGTTCACCACCGCGTACAACAAGGCCGACCAGGCGTACGACAGTTCCCTGGACGCCGGCCGCACCACCGGTGCCTTCGCCGACATCGACCGGGCGCGGCTGAAGGCGGGCCGCGCCAACAACCCGGGCGGAAACCCCCGCCACACGCCGCTGGAACTGACCGACGCCAGGTTCACGATCCCCAAGAAGGCGGGCTGGCCACGCTGGTTCCTCGCCGACGCGGCGGGCAACAAGGGCGGCGAGGCGCGCTGGCTGCTGGTGTTCACCCGCAGCGGCCTGGAGGATGCCTGGCGGGTGGCGTACCTGACGCTGGTGGCCCCCGGCGACGTCCCGGAGTTCAAGACGGACAAGGACGGCTGGGCCGAGGCCGTTCCCGCGAACTCCGCCGGGCTGGCCGTCCCGCCCGGCGGTCTGAGCCAGGGCTACGCGACGTACCTGAAGGACGGCGGGGACGCCTTCGCGGGCGGCACGCACACCAGCAAGTGGCGCGCGGAGCGGGCGAAGGCCGCCAAGCGGCCGGGGCTGGTCACCCAGTACATCGACGAGCCGCTGACCGGCGGCGCGTACGCGCCGCTGGCGCTGCGGACGGCGGACGGCGGGGCGCTGGTGTTCTTCTCCACGCACCACTACGAGAAGCAGACCGCCCACCCGGGCGCCTCGGTCCCCCCGCCCGCCGACGACGTGCTCGCCCTCACCAAGGGCGAGATCAAGCAGTCGCTGACGATGGAGTTCGTCTCCAACGAGGTGGCCCTCGCCCCGGCGAAGGGCGGCGGGAAGGTGTCGGTCCTGGGGCGGATCCAGGGGCTGACGTCGGCGCAGGGCGGGTGACGCCCGCCGGGCCTCAGTGGCGCAGGGGCCAGGCCGTGCCCGTCTGGTCGGCCTCCTCGCCGCCGTGGCGGGCGCAGGAGTCGGTGAGGACCTCCAGCAGGCTCAGCGGGTCCGGCAGCGGGTGCTCGGGGCCGCGCAGCCAGTGCACCGACTGGTCCTCGCCGGGCAGCCGGGCGGGCGGCACGAGGACGTAGGAGCCGCGGCAGTGCCAGCGCAGGCCGGGGTGCTCGTCCATGGTCTCCGGGTGGCAGTCCAGCTCGCACGGCCACCACTCGTCCTCGTCCTCGGGGGTGCCGCGGGTGAGGGTGAAGAACAGCATGCGGCCGTCGTCGCTCTCGGCGACCGGGCCGACCTCGACGCCGGCGGCGAGCAGGCGCTCCAAAGCGTCGCGACCGGCGTCCAGGGGCACGTCGAGGACGTCGTGCACCATGCCGGTCGCGGTGATGAAGTTGGCCTGCGGCTGGTGGCGGGCCCAGCGCTCGATCTGGGCGCGGTCGGTGGTGGACTGCGTCTGCCAGGCGAAGGACACCGGGTGCCGGGCCGGGGTGGGACAGCCCACGCGGTCGCAGGAGCACATGTATCCGGCCGGGTGGGCGGCGGGCGCGAGGGGCAGTCCCGCGGCGGCGGCGGCGAGCAGCAGGGCCTCACGGCCGCCGTCACCGGCGGCCTCCTTCGGCCGGCGTCCGCCGCGCAGCCACTGGGAGAGTTTGCCCTGCAGGCCGCTCCGGCCGCCGAACTCCGCGCTCATCTATCCCCTCGCCTCGCCGTCGTGCCGAACAGCATGCCTTATGGTCCCATCATCCTGCGCGCCGGGGGGCCAGTGCCCACATCCGGAACAGGTGGGGCGAGACGCACACGGGTGGGGCGAGGCGTACGCCGGCGGGACGAGGCGTACGCCGTGCCGAGATCGGGTGTCATTGACCGCTTTGCCGGGATTTCTCGCCCTACCGTGGTCGCATGATCACAAAGATCGCGCTGACCGGCCTGGCCTCCGCGGCGTCCGTGGTCTCGCCGCTCCTCACGGGATCCGGCGGCCGCGCGCCGGTCCCGCTGGAGTGGGGCACGGCCCCGGTGACGGTGGCGGCGCTGCCCCGCGTGACGTACGTCGCCCACCGCGGCGGCGCCCGCGAGGTCCCCGAGAACAGCATGTCGGGGCTGATGGCCGCCTACCACCGTGGCACGGCGCAGGTCCTGGACGTCGACACCCGGGTCCTGCGCGACGGCACGCCGGTCGCCTTCCACGACCCGACCCTGAACCGCACCACCTACCTCGGCGGCGAGGTGCGCGCGCTGAACGCCCGGGAGTGGCGGGGCGTGCGGCTGCGGCCGAAGGCGTCGCTGCCGGGCAGCTGGCGTTCGGAGCGGCCGCCGACGGTCGCCGAGGTGCTGGACCGCCTCGGCGGGCGGATCGTGCTGATGCTGGAGGCGAAGGACCCGCAGGGCCTGGACCGGCTGGCCGGGCTGATCCGGGACCGGGGCCTGACCCGCTCGGTCTTCGTGAACTCCAACGATCCCGAGGTGGCCCGGCGCGCGCACCGCCTGGGCCTGCTGTCGCAGGTGTGGCGCTCGGCCCGGCAGCTGCGCACCGACCGGCCCGAGCGGTGGCGGTCGTACGTGGACCTCCTGGACGTCGACGTCAAGGCGCGGGACGCCGACCTGGTGCGGGCGGCGCGCTCGGGCATCCCCCGGGTGTGGGCGCACACGGTGCTCACCCCGGGGCAGCGGGACCGGGCCCTCGCGCTGGGCTGCGACGGGATCATCACGGACGCGCCGGGACGGCTGGCCCGGCATCCGGTGCGGGCCGTGCCGGTCAGCGCGGCGCGAGGCCGTTGAGGGCGTAGTCGACCAGGGTGTCGGTGTACTCGTACGTGATCGGGCCGGTGTACTGCAGCCAGCGCTGGGCGAGGGGGGAGACGAACAGTTCCAGGGCGATGCGCGGGTCGACGTCGGCCCGGACCTGCCCCGCCTCCTGCGCGGCGCGCAGCCGGTCGACGTAGAGCCGGAGCGAGGGCTCCAGCAGCCTGGCCACGAAGATCCGCCCCAGCTGCTCGTCGACGACGCCCTCGGCGGCCAGCGCGCGGGAGGGCGCCTCGAACCTGGGGTCGCGCAGTTCGTCGACGGTGGCGCGCAGCACGGCCTTGAGGTCGGCGGCGACGTCACCGGTGTCGGGGATGGCCTGCGACGCCTGCCCCGCGTCCCGGGCGGCCCGCTCGCCCAGGTTGAGGAACGCCTCCAGCAGCACGTCCGCCTTCGACGACCACCACCGGTAGATGGTCTGCTTGCCGACGCCGGCGCGGGCGGCGATGCCCTCGACGGTGGTCTTCCGGTAGCCGACCTCGCCGACGAGCGCGAGGGCGGCGTCGTAGATGGCGCGCCGGGACCTCTCGCTGCGGCGGGTGGCGTCGGGCGTGGGCCTGCGGGGGGTGGACGGGGCGGACTCGTATGCGGCCATGGGGCGAATTTATCAGGTTGACAAGACGGAACGTCTCGCCGGAGAGTGGGGCCACGCGAGCGAGACGAACCGTCTCGTTCATTGGCGCGGTGGTGCACGGAAGGAGAGCCCGATGACCCGAGGCGGAGCCGGGAACATGCTGGGAGTCGGCGGGACGCGGCAGAAGCTCGGCCGCAGGGCCCTGCGCGGCGGCGGTCACGGCGGCCGGGCCGGCGGCGGCACCGATCCCCAGGCGCAGAAACGGGAGCTGCTGCGCAAGCTCCAGGAGAAACGGCGGGAAGGGGGCGCGGCCGACAAGTCGTCGTGACCGGCGCCCCGCGTCCTCCCCTCCGGGGCGGACGGCGGAGCCGGCGTCCGCCGGCCGCCGTCTAAGCCTCCTCGCGCACCGCCGCGGGCCAGGCGTCCCCCCAGTCCGTGTCCCGGGCCTCCTTGTAGAGGGGCCCGTGGCGCTTGGTGACCGTGGCGCGGCGCAGCGACGGCTCGGTCCCGCACAGGTCGAGCAGGACCTGCCCCTTGCGGATCTGCGGCCTGCGGACGACGCGGGACGGGACCGGGGCGACCGGGAGGCGGGCGGCGGCGACGTAGCTGAACTTCTCGTCCTCGTAGGCCAGGGAGCCGCCCTTGACCTGGCGGTGCAGGGAGGAACGGCTGACCCGGGCCGAGAAGTGGCACCAGTCCGTGCCGGGCGCGATGGGGCAGGCGGCGCTGTGCGGGCAGGGGGCGGCGACGTGGAAGCCGGCGGCGATCAGGCGGTCGCGGGCCTCGATGACACGGGCGTAGCCGTCGGGGGTGCCGGGTTCGACGATCACGACGGCCCGCGCGGCGCAGGCGGCGGCGTCGACGAGGGCGCTCCGGTCGGCGGCGGTCAGCTCGTTGAGGACGTAGGAGACGGTGACGAGGTCCGTGTCCTGCAGGGTGAGCGCCGCCCCGATCCGGTCGCGCCGCCAGCGGGCGCCGCGCAGCGCCGGGTGGGCGGCGGCGATCTCCCGGCCGAGCGCGAGCGCGGGTTCCGCCCAGTCGAGGACGGTCACGGGCCGCTCCCCCTCCCAGGTGGCGCTCACCGCCCAGGCGGCGGCACCGGTGCCGCCGCCGACATCGGTGTGGCTGTCCGGTGCCCAGCCGGGCACGGCGTCCGCGAACGCCGCCAGCGCCGAGCGCACCGCCTCGAAGGTCGCGGGCATCCGGTACGCGGCGTACGCGGCCACGTCGGCCCGGTCCCGCAGGATGGGCGCGTCGGTCGGGGTGGCCCCCCGGTAGTGGGCGATGAGCCGGTCGACCGCCTGCGCGGCCCGCTTCGGGGGGAGCCCGTCGAGCAGGCCGGCGAGGGCGGTGCGGAGGGTTTCGGCCGGGGCCAGGACGGGGGTGTTCACCGTGCGATTCTCTCAGGTCCGCCGGCCGGCCGGACCGCCCGCTCCCGTGCGTCCGCCCTCACGCCCCGCGCACCGCCCGGGCCATCCGCGTCCCCGCCGCCGCCCTCGGGCCGTTGTCCGGGCGGCGTCTGCGCGGGTGGACGGTGTTCGCCAGCAGCACCAGGAAGGTGCCGGTCGCCGGGTCGATCACCAGCGAGGTCCCCGTGAAGCCCGTGTGCCCCGCCGCGCCCCGGCCCGCCAGCTCCCCCATGAACCAGGGCTGGTCCACCGCGAAACCCAGTCCGGGCGGGGTCAGCAGCAGCTCCGTGAAGTCGGGCCCGAGGATGCGGGCCGGGCCGTAGGAGCCGCCCGCGAGCAGGGCGCGGCAGAAGACCGCCAGGTCCCGGCCCGTCGAGAACAGGCCCGCGTGGCCCGCGACCCCGCCCAGCGCCCACGCGTTCTCGTCGTGGACCTCGCCGCGCAGCATGCCCCGGTCGGCCTTGGCCCACGGCCGCCGCTGGTCCTCCGTCGCCGCCGCGCCCGGGCACGGCCCGAAGCGCGTGGCCGTCATCCCGAGCGGCCGGGTGATGCCGTCGTGGACGAGGGTGTCGAGCGTGCGGCCGGTGAGGCGTTCCAGGACGTGCTGGAGCAGGAGCATGTTCAGGTCGGAGTAGCAGTACGTGCCCGGCACCCCGACCGGCGGCTCGGCACGCAGCAGCGCCAGGCGTTCGGCGTCGTCGGCGCAGTCGTACAGCGGGAGTTCGGGCCGCAGTCCGGAGGTGTGGGTGAGCAGCTGCCGTACGGTGACGCCGTACCGGGCGGCCGCCGTGAAGTCCGGCAGGTAGGCGCCCACCCGCGCGTCGATGCCCAGCCTGCCCCGTTCGATCTGCTGCACGGCGGCCACCGAGGTGAACAGCTTGGTGAGCGAGGCCAGGTCGAAGGGCGTGTCCACCGTCATCGGCACCCGCTCCCCGGGCGGCAGTTCCACGCCCGTGCCGGCCGCCTCGTCGTACGCCGCGTACCGCACGGCCCAGCCGGCCGCCTCCGCCACGGCGATCACCGGGCCGCGCCCGGCGACCACGACGGCGCCCGCCGCCCAGGGGCGCTCCCCGGCGGTGCGGGCGCGGACCTCCGCCACGAGGCGGCGCAGTTCCCCGGGATCGAGCCCGGCCCGTTCCGGTGTGCCGTGGCGCAGTCTCGGTGTGCTCAGGTGTCCTCCCCCGCGCTCCCGGCCCCGCCCGGGCGGCGGGCGCCCCCGCCCGCCTCGTCCGCCGCCGCTCCGGTCCAGGGCCGGCACAGTCCCGCGAAGCAGGCCAGCGCCGTCAGCGCGGCGGCCAGCTGGACGACGGCCATCGGGAGGGCGGTGTCCTCCCCGGCGACGCCGACGAGCGGGGAGGCGACCGCGGCGATCAGGAAGGAGGAGGTGCCGAGCAGGGCGGACGCGGACCCGGCGGCGTGCTTGACGCGCATCAGGGCGAGCGCCTGGGTGTTGGGCAGGGTGATGCCCATCGCGGACATCAGCACGAACAGCGCGGCGGCGACCGGGGCGAGCCCCACCTCGCCGAAGACCCCCAGGGACATCAGCAGCAGCGCGGTGGCGGCGCCGATGACGACCGTGAGGCCGACGGCCAGGACGCGGTCCAGCCGGACCCGGCCGACCAGCACCTTGCCGTTGATCTGGCCCACGACGACCAGGCCGACCGAGTTGAGGCCGAACAGCAGGCTGAACGTCTGCGGGGAGGCCCCGTGGATCTCCTGGATCACGAACGGGGACGCCGAGATGTAGGCGAACAGCGCCGCGAAGGCGAAGCCGCCCGCGAGCAGGTAGCCGGAGAAGGCCCGGTCGGCCAGCAGGCCGCGCATCGAGCGCAGGGCCTCGCCGACGCCCCCCTCGTGGCGGCCGGCGGCCGGCAGCGTCTCGGGCAGCCTCGCCCACACCGTCCCGGCCAGCAGCGCCCCGAGGACCGCCAGCACCACGAACACGCCCCGCCAGTCCGTCACGCGCAGGACCTGCCCGCCGACGAGCGGCGCCACGATCGGGGCGACCCCGGAGATCAGCATGAGCGTGGAGAAGAAGCGGGCCATCGCCACGCCGTCGTACAGGTCGCGGACGACCGCCCGGGCGATGACGATCCCGGCCGCGCCGGCGAGGCCCTGTGCCAGCCGGAAGGCGACCAGGAGTTCGACCGTGGGCGCGAGCGCGCACAGCGCGGTGGCGACGACGTAGACGGCGAGACCGGCCAGCAGCGGGCGGCGGCGCCCCCACCTGTCGCTCATCGGGCCGACCACCAGCTGCCCCAGCGCCATGCCGGCCAGGCAGGCGGTGAGGGTGAGCTGGACGGTCGCGGCGGGCGCGTGTAGGGAGCGGGTGACCTCCGGCAGGGCCGGGAGGTACATGTCCATCGCCAGCGGGGGTGTGGCGGTCAGGCCGCCGAGGAGGAAGGTGACGAGCAGGCCGGTCCGGCGGTGCGCCGCGCCCGCGGGCGGTGCGTCCCGCGGTCCGGCCGTCTGCGGCGCGTGCGGTGTGGATGCCCCACCCTCGGGCATGTGTCCCTCCCTTTCGACGGATGCGCCACCCATGCTCTCAGGTCGTACAGAATGCTTGAAGCCGCAACAGTGGGGCGGGGCGCGGATGACGGCGGACGGCGTGCGGTGGGGGATCCCGGCGACCGGCCGGATCGCGGCCGCGTTCACGGCGGACCTGGTGGACCTGCCGGCCGCCGCGGGCCCGTGAACGCCGCGGGCCCGTGGACGCCGCGCGGACGGACGCCGCGCGGACGGATGCCGCGCGGGCGGATGCCGCGCGGGTGGATGCCGCGCGGGTGGATGCTGCGGACAAACGGGGAGGTCACCCCGGAACCGGTCATGGACGTCGCCGGCGCGGCGCGCACGGCGCGGCACGGGGCGGAGCCACCGCCGGAGACGAACGCGCAGTTCGCGCCCGCAAGGGCGGGGACGATGCCGTGCGCGGGGCGCAGCCGAGGGCGCCCGCCGGTCGTCAACTCCTCAACCTACACAAACGGAATTTCAACGTCCGCACTATTGCGGCCGGTCGGGAACCTATGCTCAACTCGTCTCCACCAAAGCTCCACATGTGGAGCAGGAGGATTCCGCCGACCACATCCAGGGGGGAGGCGGCAGTCGTTCCACGGCACCGGGTGGGGGTGGACCCCGCGCGAGTTCCGCGGGGTACGCACCGGTGCGTGGAACGGCTGCCGCACACGCCGTTCCGGCCGGCGCGTGCTCAGCGTCCGAGGATCCGCTCCACCTCGGCCATCTGCCCGGCGGTGAGCGGTCCCTTCTCCAGCGCCCCCGCGTTCTCCTCGGCCTGGGCGACCGACCGGAAGCCCGGGATGGGCACGGTGCCCGGGCCGCGCGCCCACAGCCAGGCCAGGGCGCCCTGGGCGAGCGTACGGCCCCCGGCGGTGAGGACCTCGCGCAGCGCCTCGACCCGGGCGAACCACTCCGGATCGGCGCCCGCCCCGTCGACGAAGCCCTTCAGCCAGGCGGGCGGCCGGCTGCGGATGTCCCCGGCCCCCGGTACCCGGCCGGGCACCTGCCCGCCGGTCAGCAGCCCCATGGCGAGCGGACTGCGCACCACACCGGCCAGGCCCGTCTCCTCGCACAGCCTGAACATCCCGGGCGCGTCCTGCAGGACGTTGGCGGAGTACTGCACGGCGGCACAGTGCGGCCCCTTCGCGAACACGGCGGCGCGGGCGGGGTCGTCGGTGCTCCAGGCGTAGGCCCGGATCAGCCCTTCCCGCACCAACTCCTCGCACACGTCGCGCAGCGGGGCGGCGCGCTCGGGGTCGGCGTCGGCGAGGTGGAACTGGTACAGGTCGACGTAATCGGTGCCGAGGCGGCGCAGGGAGGCGGTCAGCGCGCGGCGGACGTACGCCACGGAGTCGTCGCCGCCGGTCAGGGTGCGGGTCCGCTCGTCGAAGACGTTGCCCCACTTGGTGGCGACGACGACGTCCGCCCGGCGCCTGCCCAGGGCCCGGCCCAGCACGCGCTCGCTGTGCCCGGCGCCGTAGGTGTCGGCGGTGTCGAAGAAGGTGACGCCCAGGTCGAGGGCGCGCCGGACGGCCCGCACGGACTCCTCGTCGTCCACCCGGCCCCAGCCCAGCGGCTGCCCGTCGGTGGACCGCCACTCGCCGCCGATCGCCCAGCAGCCGAATCCGAGGGCGCTGACCTCGATCCCGCTGCGTCCCAGTACTCGTGTGGTCTGCATGCCCGGAACGCTAGGAGTTGGAGCCCACGCGAAGGCAAGGCCCTGACGCGGAGGCCGGTTTCGGCCCGCCCGCGGCCCCGCTCGGCGAGGTCCCGACCGGCGCCTTCGTCCACCGCGGTCCCGCCGGACGCGAGGAACGCCCGGCCCTCTCGCGACCGCGCCGGCCGGCGCCGCACCGACCGGCGTGCGCCGCCCCGTCCCGACGTCACCTTCTCGCGCCGCCTGCCCGCGTCACCCGGACGGCGGCCCGGCCGGGCCCGCCCCCGCCGGCGGTGCGACGGTGGGAGGGCGATGAGGAGCCCGGGGGATGCCCCTGCTGTCTGTTCCGCTGCCTGTTCTGCTGCCTGTTCCGGGAGACGACGTGACGAGCTACGACCGACGCGATCTGGGCCTGTTGCTGCTCCGTCTGGGCACGGGCGGCGTCCTGGCGGCGCACGGCGCGCAGAAGCTGTTCGGCTGGTTCGGCGGAGGCGGGATCGCGGGCACCGGGCAGTTCATGGAGTCCGTCGGCTACCGGCCGGGCCGGGCCAGCGCGACGGCGGCGGGCCTCGCGGAGGCGGGCGGCGGCACGCTGCTCGCGCTGGGCCTGGCGACCCCGGCGGCGGGCGCGGCGGCGGCCGGCGCGATGGCGGGCGCCGCCGCGGTGCACACGCCGAACGGGTTCTTCAACCAGGAGGGCGGCTACGAGTACGCCGCGTCCCTGGGCCTGGCCGCCGCCGGCCTCGCGGTCAGCGGCCCCGGCCGCCTCTCCCTGGACCACGCGCTCGGCCACGTCCTGGACCGCGGCTGGATGGTGCCGGCAGCGCTGGCGGCGACGGCGGCGGGCACGGTCCTGGTCGTGGGCGCGCGCACCCGGCACCTGCGCCGGCTGGCGGAGGGCGAACAGGAACCCCTGTTCGAGGAGTAGTCCGGGGCGTGGGGACCGCAGGGGTGCCGCGGGGCCCGTTGCCGGACCCCGTTGTCGGACCCCCGTGGCAGGCTCTGCCCCCATGAACGATCACACGACGCCCGCACCGGCCCCCACCGCCCTCTGGGACACCGTCGACGCCCTGTGGACCTGGCTGGAGACCCACCAGCCGATCGACGGCGAGCAGGGCGTCCTGCTGCGGATGCTGAAGCTGTCGGAGGAGGTCGGCGAGGTCTCCGAGGCGGTGATCGGGGCGACCGGCCAGAACCCGCGCAAGGGCGTCACCCACACCTGGGACGACGTCCGGTCGGAACTGTGCGACGTGGTCATCACGGCCCTGGTCGCCCTGCGCACGCTGACCCCGGACGCCCGCGGGGTGTTCGCGCGGCATCTGGCGGGGGTGGCGGAGCGGTCGCTGGGGGCGCCATGACGCACGGTCGGCGCTCCTCGCGCACCTCCGGCTGGAATGAGGAAGAGCTGAGACGGAAGCCAGCCTCCCTGGTCTTCCGCAGGAGTGACACCCATGAACAGCAGCGCGTGCGTGAGGGGATGAGCCAGCAGATGTCGCCCCAAGTTCAGGGATCGGCTGTGTCGTACCCGACGGTCACGCGGGCGACGGCGAGCGCGGCGGGCGGGCGGCTCCAGGTCGAGCGCGGACAGTGCGTCGGTCAGGGGCTTGGCCTGTCCCGGCATGACCGTCCGTCGATGGCTGCGTCACTGGGCCTGTAGCTGTTGGTCCACTCCGGCTCGGCCACGACGAGCTTGGGCAACGAGGAACGGATGTCGTCGACCCATTCGCTACTGCCCACGTAACTCTTCACATATTCGCGCAACCGCTCGCAATCCTCGCGGTGCCCTTTGGGCAGGCCGATGCCGTAGTGCTGCGGAGCCCCGACGACCAGATCCGGAACCACACGCAGGCCCTCCTGGTCATAGAGATCCGCGAACCCGTAAAGGATCATCTGGTCCGTGGTGACCGCGTCGACCCGGCCCGCCCGGAGTTCCTCGACGCAGCCGGCGACGTCCTGCAGGACGAGGGGGTCGATGCCGAGGTGAAGCTCCTTGAGCGCCTCGACGGACGTGGTTCCCTCCCACGTGCAGACCGTGGTACCGCGCAGGTCGTCCCGCGTCACGATGCGCGCTCCCTTCCCTCCCACGAGGAATCCCTGCCGGGTCGTGACGTAAGGCCCGACGAAGTCGATCTTCTTCATCCGGTCCGTGGTGATGGAGAAGGCCGACAACACCATGTCCGCCGTGCCGTCGGTCAGGAGTTGGACGCGGTCCTGGGACCTCACGTCGGATGTTCCGGTCATCGGCACCTTCAGCCACTCCTTGATGCGCTGCAGCAGCTGCACCTCGAACCCGGAATGGGGGTAACGGGTCTTGTACGAGAGGCCCGGCATGTCGTTGTGCATGGCGGGGCTGATGCGCGTCCTGCCCATGAACTCGGGCGCCGCCTCGT
The DNA here is from genome assembly GCF_040678355.1 of Streptomyces sp. NPDC052701. NCBI lineage: Bacteria > Bacillati > Actinomycetota > Actinomycetes > Kitasatosporales > Streptomycetaceae > Streptomyces > Streptomyces sp. NPDC052701. Next base: position 122,995 of record NZ_JBFATO010000013.1, on the reverse strand, counting down.
CCTTGGCGCAGCCGAAGGCGACCAGAGTCAGCGACAGGCATGCCGCCGTCAGTGCCGTACGCCGCGTCTTCCAGCGCTTCACCGGTGTGCTCCGGCCCCTCTCGTCGTCAGTCATGGAGGACGGCCTCGGCGATCGAAACGTTCATACGGCAGCCGGGGGCGGTGTGGAGTATGACCCGCAGTCGGATGCGTGGGCGCTGCCCACCGAGGGAGATCTCGACGGTGGAACCGGAGCGGACATCCCTGTGTGCGCGCTGCGGGGTCGCGCCCGCGAGTCCCACGTCCAAACGGGTGTCAGGCGTACACGATTGCGCCGCCGGAACGGTGTCGCTGACCGTGAACGCCATGCGCAAACGTGCGCGGGCCGGAACACGGTCGACGCCCACGGCAGCGGTCGCGCCGTTGTGCAGAGAGGTGGCCGGCGAGATGGACGTGAGGCCGGTGACGTCGACATCCCCGTGATTGCGCAGTTCCTCGCTCCACACCAGCCCCGAGATGGAGAGCGTGAGGGAGAGCGCGGACACGGCCGCGCGCCTCCCCAGAGGCGCCCGGGGTTCCAGCCGTCCGACGCCGATGGCCCGCCAGCTGGAGGCGAGGACCGCCAGGCCGCACACCAGGAGGATCCCGATGGACTCGCCTCCCGGCCCGCCAGGGCTGCGGATGATCGCGACGGAGGTCAGAGCGAGGACCAGGAGGAAGAGGGACCAGCTCCATATCCGCCCGGCCATGGGCCCGACGGCCTTCGACGTCAGTTCACCGAAGGCCTTCGCCACCGCCTCCCCGATGACCACGATGAAGGTCCCGACGGCAGCGGCGCCCGGTCCGAGAGCCGTGGTGAACCGGCTCCGGCGACCGGTACCGGGGTCTTCGGCGGTTCCCGTCACGAGGGTGCCTGCCCAGCCGTCCCGGCCCCGCCGATGGTGACCGTTCCGCCGTGCACGATGAGCTTGTCGAGGGCCACCGAACCGTCACCGACGGCCAGCACGACGTCGGCCGACCGCCCTGCCGCTTCCACCAGCTCGCTCTCGTCGTCCGACGGTTGGGCGAGGGCGTCCGCGTTCTCCTCGCCCGTCGGCGCGTCGTCGCCTTCCTCGCTTTCCCGGCGGTACCGCAGGGCCTGGTCCAGGAGGACGTGGCCACGGGTGACGACGCTCTCGGCGACTCTGTCGCGGGCGGCGGCCACGATGGCGGCGCCCAGCGACGCAGCCCCCACAGCCAGCACCGGGGTCATGTGCTGAAACACCGCCATGAGGTCGGTCATCCGAATGCTCCGTTCTGTACGGCAGGACGAGCGACGCTCCTCGACCTCGGCCCGAGACCGGAGCCGCCCGACCGCTCGGCTACGGAAGCACGGACGGACGGGCCGGGAGAACGGATCGAAACAAACTCACCCGAGAGGATGAAGTTCGAGAGTCTCGTTGACGGCTTGCGATGAGCAAAGGCGGCACCGTGCCGGTCAGGAGGCGGGTCCGGACGTGGCGTTGGGCCGGGGAGGAGGTGGTGGTGGATGGCTGAGCACACGGGACGGAAGCCGTTCCGGGCGGCGGGGCCGTTATGAGCCTGGGGGCGGGTGGGTTGCTGTGCCTGTGGAAGGAGGAGGTGGAGCGGGCTCAGTACCCGGTGTTCTTTCAGGGAATGGCTGCGCTGGAGAAGGAAGCCGTTGAGCTCCTTGCCTACGACACGCTCGTGGTCAAGGGGCTGCTCCAGGCCGAGGAGTACATGAGGGCACTGCTGGGGATGCGGCGCCCGGTTCTGGACGAGGAGACCATCGAGCAGCGGGTAGCTGCGCGGCTGGTCCGGCAGGAAATCTTCGACCGGCGGCCCGCGGCGCTGCTGAGTTTCGTGATGGACGAGTCGGTGTTGCGGCGCCCGTACGGCGGAAAGGACGTGCTGCGTGGGCAGTTGGAACACCTCCTCCTGATCGGCCAGAAGCGGCACGTCGAGATCCAGGTCATGCCGCTCGACTGCGAAGAGAGCGTGGGCGTGGACGGACCGTTCACGATCGTCACGCGCAAGGACGGCAAGAAGTTCGTCCACGCCGAGGCGCAAGGAACCAGCGCTCTTCGGACCGACCCGGAACGGACGACTCTCGCCGCCGCACGCTATGGGATCATCCGATCACAGGCTCTCAGTCCACGAGAGTCGACGGCGCTCATCGAAAGGTTGCTGGGATCGCTATGAACAACGCTGGGTCCTCGACCGCCGCCGCATCCGGCCTCGCCCGGTTCAAGAGCAGCTACAGCGGAGCCGAGGGCGGCGATTGTGTAGAGGTCGCGGCCGGGACGGCCGCTGTGCACGTCCGGGACTCCAAGGCCGTCGCCGGGCCGGTCGTCACGGTGTCGCGTGAGGCCTGGGCGGGGTTCGTCGGGCCGGCCTCGTCGGAGCGGGACGTCTGACGCTGGTACGTACACGAGAGCCCTGCCGGTTCCTCCCGGGCGGCGGGGTTCTCGCGTGTCGCCTCCGCGGGGGTCGTGTGTCACCGCGTTCTCAGCCGGTCTCGCGCAGGCGACGCGTGAACTCGGCGTGGACGGTGCGCATCTCGTCCTTGCGGTGGACCCGGCGGAGCGGGCCGGTGTAACCGTCCGGGACGTGATCACGACCGCAAGGTGTGCGGTCTGATCACCGCTGCCGATCTGACGGTTCAGTTCGGCACGCGGGTGCGGCCCTTCCGTCCTGATGGAGGAGATCGAGCAGCGGCTGCGCCGCGTGGTCGACCGGTGTATTCCATTCGACTACATCCGCGCCGTCGTCCCTCGCCACCGCGCCTCCCGCGTGCGCTCCGCCGCGAACCTCAGCTCTGGGGCGTACGGGTGCCTGCTGAAGGTTCCCGAGAACTGGGCCGCCCTGGGATGGGGTATCGCCCGGCAGTACTTCTTGGCGGCACTCGGGGAATGCCGCAACTTCCGCAACGACCTCATGCGCTTCAGACCGGACCGGCGACCAGTCGCTGCCCGCACAGGCCCTGCTCGAACTGCTGCGTTCAGTGGATTCGCAGCTCTGACCACGGGTCGGCGGCAGACGAGTCGGGCTGTACGCCGGGTTCTGTTCCCGGGGTTCCTCGCGGAGCCCCGGGCGACGGCCATCCATCTAGGACCGGCGTTGCCGCCGGCCTCGTGCGGTCTACCCGCGGACTCGGGCGGGCAGCCCTCGAACGTCCGCGCAGAAGCACCGGGGTGCTTCCTCTTGACCTTGCTCCGGGTGGGGTTTACCTAGCTGCCCAGGTCACCCTGGGCACTGGTGGTCTCTTACACCACCGTTTCACCCTTACCCGGCGCCGAAGCGCCGGGCGGTCTGTTTTCTGTGGCACTGTCCCGCGGGTCACCCCGGGTGGCTGTTGGCCACCACCCTGCCCTGTGGAGCCCGGACGTTCCTCGGGGAGCTCCCCGTCAGGGGGCTCCACGCGGCCGTCCGCCCGGCTCGTCTGCCGTGCCGACCATGGTACCGGCCCGGAGCGCGGCCCCGGTCCGCCGGCCCCCTGACCGGCCCGGTTCCGGCGCCGGGCCGGTCAGGGGGCCGGCGTGCGCGCGGCCTCGGCGCGGTCGCCCCCGTCGGGGTCCGGCGCGTCGGGTTCCCGGCGCGGGCGCCGCCCCGGTGCCGCGGCCGTCGCCAGCACCGAACCGGCGAGGATCAGGGCGAAGGCAGCGAGGATCCCGGCCGTCAGGGGCTCGTCCAGGAAGAGCGCGCCGGCCGCCACCGCGACCGCCGGGTTGACGTACGTGATGACCGTCGCGCGGGTCGGTCCGGCCTCCCTGATCAGTTCCAGGAAGGCGACGAAGGCGACCGCCGTGCAGACGACGCCCAGTCCCGCGAGGGCGGCCAGGACCTCGGCGGAGGGCACGGCGGCCGGCCGGGTGAGGGCCGCAGCGGGCGCGTAGACCAGCGCCGCCAGGGTCAGGCAGAGCGCCGTGAGCTGCAGGGAGGGGACGTCCTTGAGGTGGCGGGCGGCGATCAGCGGGGCCGTCGCGTAGCCCACCACCGTCACCAGCACCTCGGCCAGCGAGCGGGCGTCGCCGCCGGTCAGGTGGGGGACGGTGAGGACGCCGACGCCGGCCAGGCCCAGCGCGAGGCCGGTGACGCGCCGTACGCCGAGCCGTTCGGTGTCGCCGAAGAAGCGGGCCAGGGCCACGCCGACGATCGGCACGCCCGCGATCAGCAGGCCGGCCGTGGAGCTGGACAGGTGGCGTTCGGCGTCGGTCAGCGTCCACCACGGGGCGATGATCTCGATGCACGCGAAGGCCAGCAGGGGCCGCCAGTGGGCCCGGGCCGTCCGGGTCAGGCCGCCCTGCCGCAGCGCGAAGGGCAGCAGGAGCGCGGCGCCGAGCGCGCAGCGCGTGAACACCACCGTGGACGGGGACACCGCGTCCACCGCCACCTTGATCATCAGATAGGGGATGCCCCAGACCACTCCCATCAGGGAGAACAGGAACCAGCCGCGTGCAGTCATGCGCCGAGTCTCGGCCTGCTCAGCGCGCGCCGTCTTGAACGCTGTTGCGGTACGCCGCCGGGGTCACCCCCAGCACCCGGCGGAACCAGCGGGTCAGGTGCGCCTGGTCGGCGAAGCCGACGAGGGGGGCGACCTCGGCGGGGCGCAGTCCGTCCTCCAGCAGGCCGCGGGCCCGGGCCACCCGGTACTGGGCGAGCCAGGTGTACGGCGGCATCCCCGTCGCCGTGCGGAAGGCGCGCAGCAGCTGGTAGCGGGACAGGCCGAGGTCGGTGGCGAGGGAGGCGAGGGAGGGCGGGGCGAGCAGCTCGTCGGCGAGGCGGTCGCGGACGGTCCGGGCGAGGCGGTCGGCGCCGGGCACGGTGTCGTCGGCGGCGCGGGCCGTGGAGTGGCGGCGGGCGAGCGCGGTGAGCAGCCAGGGCAGCCGGGACTCGGCCTCCAGCGGGTCCGGGCGGGCGCTGAGGTCGGTGTGGGCGAGGCGGAAGGCGGCGGCCAGCTCGGGGTCGTCGATGACGGGCTCGCGGAAGTGCGGCAGGCCGCCGAGGGTGCCGTCGGCGAGCAGGGCGGGCGCGGCGTACAGGGCGCGGTAGGCGTAGCCGCCGGACGCGGCGGGGCCGCCGGTGTGCGTCTCCCCGGGTTCCAGGACGACGATGGAGCCGGGTCCGGACTGAATGCGGCCACCGCGGTACTCGATGACCTCCAGCCCGCCGACCGTCACGCCGACGGTGAACTCCTCGTGTGCGTGCGGGGCGTAGACGTGCCGGTCGAAGCGGGCGGTGAGCAGGTCGAGCGGGGGACCGCCACGCCCGAGCCGCGCCCGCGTCCAACGGGCGTCCTCCCTTGTCTTCACCTCACACCCCCGGGGGACAGGGGATCAGAGGAAGTCGGCGGTGTCCAGGTCGAAGGCGAAGGGGGCGGGGAGGGTGAGGGGCTTGCCGAAGGGGAGGGTGGTGAGCTGGCGGTAGTCGTCCTTCTCCGGCTCACCGAACAGGGTGACCGACGCGGTCTCCCGGTCGACGAGGAGGTGGAGGGGGATGCCGCCTCGGGCGTAGCAGCGGCGCTTGGCCTCGCGGTCGGCCCGGGGCTTGGTGGAGGTCACTTCCAGGACCATGGCGACGCCGTCGCAGGGCATCCAGGAACCCGCATCGCCGAAGAGGTCACGCTCGAGGGGCGCGAAAGTGGCGTCCGGGATCACGTGGTCCCTGGGACAGGCTCCCCCGCTCCTCAGCGTCAGGCCCTTGTTGCCGGAGACGTCCATATCGGTCCGGGCCTTCTTGATCACTTGCCGGACGATCCGGCTGATGTACTTCTCGTGCTCCCCGTCCGGCGGCGGCGTCACGACGATCTCCCCCTCGATCAGCTCGGCCCGGAAGCCCTCCGGGGTGTCCAGGGCGAGGAAGCCCTCCAGCAGGACCTCTTCCTGCGTGAGCGGCTCATGGGCCACGGCAGTCATGTCACGCCCCTCCTTCGGTCGCTCGCCAGACTGGGACATCGGCTGCTCACCTGCCCGGGAGATCGGGAACCGTTCCCTCGATCGTGGCACACGGCGCACACCGCCGTCAGGCGGCGGGGCCGCCGCTTGACCCTGCCGCGACGTCAACGTCTTCACTGGTCCCATGCGGATCGGAGAACTCGCCGCGGCCGTCGGCGTCACCACGCGGGCCGTGCGGCACTACCACCACCTCGGCCTGCTGCCGGAGCCGGAGCGGCGGGCCAACGGCTACCGGCACTACACGCTCCGGCACGCCGTCGTGCTCGCCCGGATCCGGCGGCTCACCGAGCTGGGACTGGGGCTGGCCGAGGTGCGGGACGTGCTCGCGGACGACGCGGGGAAGGACCTGGTGGAGGTGCTCACCGAGCTGGACGAGGACCTCGCGCGGCAGGAGGAGGCCCTCCGCGAGCGGCGGGCGCGGCTGCGGACGCTGCTGGAGACGGAGGGCGGGCTGCCCGCCGAGGGGCCGGTCTCCCCGGAACTGGCCGCGTTGTTCGCCGGCGCGGCGGCCCCGGCCGGATCCCCCACGGCCGCCAAGGACCGCGAGATCCTCGCGCTGCTGGACACCGCGGCCCCGAAGCAGGCGCGGGAGCGGATGGCGGCCGTGCTCACCGAGGTCTTCGCCGATCCGGAGGCGGTGGCGCGGACGCACGAGGCGTACGCGCTGCTCGACGCCCTCGCGGAGGCGGGGACGGACGACCCGCGCGTGGAGGAGGCGGCCCGCGTCCTGGCGGCGCTGATCCCGCGCGGTCTGCTCCCCGAGACCGGTCTCGACGCCGACGACGGCTTCCTGCGCGCCTTCTACGCCGACTTCGCCCCGGCCCAGGCCGAGGCGATCCGCCGCACGCTCGCGAAGCTCACGCAGGACCCGCGATGAGCGTCGCCCGCGCCCTCGTCCGGCACGAACTGCGGCTGCTGGTGAGCCTCGCGCTGTGGGCGGCGCGGCGCACGCACGGCACCGGGGGCGGGCGGGCCTTCGGGTACGCGCGGGGACAGGGCGCCATGACGGCCGGGATCGCGTTCGTGTGCGTGATCGAGACGCTGGCGATGTCGGTGCTGCTGCGCGACCGGCCGGCCGTGCACACGGTGGTCCTCGTCCTGGACGTGTACACCGTGGTCCTCGTGGTCGCCCTGCACGCGGCGTCCGCGGTCCGCCCCCACGTGCTCGGCCCCGACTCGCTGCGGGTCCGCCTGGCCGCCCGTGTCGACCTGCGCGTCCCGCTGGAGCGGATCGCCTCCGTCCGCCGCGAGCTGCGGACCACGCACGAGCGCGCGGAGGGCGAGCTGGACCTGGCCGTGGGCTCGCAGACCTCCGTCACGCTCACGCTCGCCGAGCCCGTCACCCACGTCACCCTCCTCGGCCGCCGCCGGGAGGTGCGCGTGCTGCGCCTGCACGCCGACGACGCCGACGGCCTGGTCCGCGCGCTGGCCCGGGAGCGGAACCCGGCCTCCTAGGGAGCCGTACCCTGTCCGGAGTCCGACCGAAGGAGTACGTGTGCTTGTCCTGCTGCCGCCGTCCGAAGGCAAGGCCGCTTCCGGCCGTGGCGCCCCGCTGGAGCCGGAGTCGCTGTCGCTGCCGGGGCTGGCGGCGGCCCGCGCGGCCGTTCTCGACGAGCTGGTCGAGCTGTGCGCCGGCGACGAGGACAAGGCGCGCGAGGTGCTCGGGCTGAGCGAGGGACTGCGCGGCGAGGTCGCGAAGAACGCCGGGCTGCGCACCGCCGGGGCGCGGCCCGCCGGGGAGATCTACACCGGTGTGCTGTACGACGCGCTCGGCCTGGCCTCCCTCGACGCGGCCGCGCGGGAGCGAGCCGCCCGTTCGCTGCTGGTGTTCTCCGGGCTGTGGGGGGCGGTCCGGGTGACCGACCGGATCCCGTCCTACCGCTGCTCGATGGGGGTGAGGCTGCCCGGGCTCGGGCCGCTGGGCACGTACTGGCGTGCGCCGATGGCGTCCGTGCTGCCCGAGGCGGCCGGTGACGGGCTGGTCCTGGACCTGCGGTCGGCGGCGTACGCGGCGGCCTGGAAACCGAAGGGCGAGGTCGCCGGGCGCACCGCGACCGTGCGGGTGCTGCACGCCCCGACCCGCAAGGTGGTCAGCCACTTCAACAAGGCCACCAAGGGGCGGATGGTGCGCGCTCTGCTCACCGCCGGGGTGGCGCCGGAGGACCCCGCCGAGCTGGCCGGGGCGCTGCGGGACCTCGGGTACGAGGTGGAGGTCCGGGCGCCCGGGAGGGCCGGGCAGGCGTGGGCGCTGGACGTGCTGGTGACGGAGGTGCACTGACACCTCGCCGCACGTTGCATCATGCGCAATGACCTTTGCGCATGATGCGGATGCGGGGGCAGGATGCGGGCATGACCTCTCCGCCGCCCTCGTCCGTGCTGGACCTCGCGCCCGTCGTGCCCGTCGTCGTCGTCCAGGACGCCGGCGACGCCGTACCGCTCGCGCGGGCCCTGGTCGCCGGAGGGCTGCCCGCGATCGAGGTGACGCTGCGCACGCCCGCCGCGCTGGAGGCGATCCGGGCCGTCGCCGGCGGGGTGCCGGGGGCGGTGGTCGGGGCCGGGACGGTCCTGACGCCTTCGCAGGTCACCGACGCGGTGGCCGCGGGAGCCCGCTTCCTGGTCAGCCCGGGCTGGACGGACACCCTGCTGGAGGCGATGCGGGCCTCGGGGGTGCCGTTCCTGCCGGGGGTGTCCACCGCCTCGGAGGTGGTGGCGCTGCTGGAGCGCGGGGTGCGGGAGATGAAGTTCTTCCCGGCGCAGGCGGCCGGCGGCACGGCGTACCTGGCCTCGCTCGCCGGGCCGCTCCCCCAGGCCCGCTTCTGCCCGACCGGCGGGATCGGGCCGGCCTGCGCGCCCGACTACCTGGCCCTGCCCAACGTCGGCTGTGTGGGCGGGAGCTGGATGCTGCCGCCGGAGGCGGTGGCGGCCCGCGACTGGGCGCGGATCGAGCGGCTGGCCCGTCAGGCGGCGCAGCTCAGCGCAGGTGCGAGGTGTCGTTGAGGAGCCGGACGCTGGCGTTGCCGTCCGCGTAGTACGCCACCACCGACAGGGACGCCGCCGACAGTTCCATGCGGAACAGGGACTCGGGCGGGGCGCCCAGCGCCAGACGCACGAGCGTCTTGATCGGGGTGACGTGCGTGACGAGCAGGACCGTGCGGCCCGCGTACGCCGCGATCAGCTTGTCGCGGGTGGCGGCGACGCGGGTCGCGGTCGCGGCGAAGCTCTCGCCGCCGCCGGTGGGGGCCGCCTCCGGGGAGGCGAGCCAGGCGTCCAGGTCCTCCGGGTGGCGCTCGCGCACCTCGCCGAAGGTGAGTCCCTCCCAGGCGCCGAAGTCGGTCTCGCGCAGCCCGTCGTCGACGCTCACGTCGAGTCCGAGGCGGGCGGCGACGATGCCGGCGGTCTCGCGGGCGCGGGCCAGCGGCGACGACACGATCGCCTGGACCGTGCCCCGCCGGGCCAGTGCGGCGGCGACCCGCTCGGCCTGCTCCCGGCCCGCGCCGGACAGGGCCGGATCGCTGCCGCCGCTGCCGGAGAACCGCTTCTGGGGGGTCAGCGGGGTCTCGCCGTGCCGGAGCAGGACGAAGGTCGCGGGCGGGCCCAGGTCCGCGGGAGCCCAGCCGGCGGACGGGGTGGTCGTCGTGGCGGGGACGGGGACGGGGGCGGGGGTGGTGGCCAGGTTCCCGGCGGCCCGTACGTCGTCCGCCGCGGCCGCCCCGCCCGTCGCCCTCCGGTCCCCGCCGGACGTGCTCCGGCCCTCGCCGACCGTGCCCCGGCCCCCGTCGGACGTGCCCCGGCCCTCGCCGACCGTGCCCCGGTCCTCGCCGGACGTCCTCCGGCCCCCGTCGGACGTGCCCCGGCCCTCGCCAGCCGTGCCTCGGCCCCCGCCGGACGCCGGACCCGAGGGGCCGGGCGCGGCACCGTCCGTACCGGTGGACGTACCGGTGGACGTACCGGCGGACGTACCGACGGATGTACCGGAGGGCGTGCCCACCGCGCTCCGCGCCCCCGTCAGCGCCGCCCGGGCGCGGGCCGCGCCCGCGACCGGGTCGCCGGGCGGTCCGGAGGGATCGGGAACGCGGGACGGGGCGGACGCGGCCGTGCCGGGGTCCGCCGCCGGCCCCGGCGGCGTCCACCGCTCGCCCCGGCCGCCCGCGTCCATCGCCTCGTTCGCCAGCCGGTCGGCGTGCTTGTTGCGCTCGCGCGGGATCCACTCGTAGGTCACCCGCCCGGGCGGGAAGACGCGGGCCGCCTCCGCGGCGAGCGGCTTCATGCCGGGGTGCTTGATCTTCCAGCGGCCCGACATCTGCTCGACGACGAGTTTGGAGTCCATCCGGACGTGGACCGTGGCGGACGGGTCCAGCGCGTGGGCTGCGCGCAGGCCGGCGAGCAGGCCCCGGTACTCGGCGACGTTGTTGGTGGCCACGCCGAGGTACTCGGCCGCCTCCGCCAGCGTCTCGCCCGTCGCCGCGTCGCTCACCACGGCCCCGTAGCCGGCGGGTCCGGGGTTGCCCCGCGACCCGCCGTCCGCCTCGACGATGAACTCCCGCACCCCGACGGCTCCTACAGCCCCGACTCGGCCGTGCGCACCAGGATGCGGCGGCAGTTCTCGCAGCGGACGACGGTGTCGGGCGCGGCCTTGCGGATCTCGCTCAGCTCGGTGATCGCCAGCTCCTGGCGGCAGCCCTGGCAGGTGCGCGCGTACAGCTTCGCCGCGCCGATGCCGCCCTGCTGCTCGCGCAGCTTGTCGTACAGCTTGAGCAGGTCGGCGGGGACGGAGCCGGCGACGACCTCGCGCTCCTTGGTCACCGAGGCGACCTCGCCGTCGATCTCCTCGAACGCGGCGTCCCGGCGCCCGGTCGCGTCGTCGATCTTCGCCTGGACGGAGGCGACCCGCTCGGTGAGCTCGGCGACGCGCTCCTGCGCGGACTCGCGGCGCTCCATCACCTCCAGGACGATGTCCTCCAGGTCGCCCTGCCGCCTGGCGAGGGAGGCGATCTCGCGCTGGAGGTTCTCCAGGTCCTTGGGCGAGCCGACGGCGCCGGAGTCCAGGCGCTTCTGGTCGCGGGCGGCGCGCTGGCGCACCTGGTCCACGTCCTGCTCGGCCTTGGTCTGCTCGCGGGCGCAGTCGCTCTCCTCGGTCTGCGCGGCCACCAGCAGGTCGCGCAGCTGCGTGAGGTCCTTGGTCAGCGACTCGATCTCGGCGTGCTCGGGCAGCGACCTGCGCTTGTGCGCCAGCTGCTGCAGGCGGACGTCGAGGGCCTGGACGTCGAGGAGTCGGATCTGGTCGGCGGGCGCGGCGTTCAGTTGGGGGCTCCTGCGGTCGAGTCGGAGGGGGCGCTCGAGGCGCCCGGGGGAAGGGCGGTGGTGGACGCCGCATGGGCGGTCCAGGGGTCGGTGACCGTCTTCGAGACGTGGACGCGAAGGCCCCATCCGTGGCGGTCGGAGATCTCGTCGAGCTGGCTCGCGGCCAGCTCGCACCAGGGCCACTCGGTGGCCCAGTGCGCCGCGTCGAGCAGCGCGAGGGGACCGTGGGCGCCGGCCGCCATGAACTCCGAGGCCGGGTGGTGGCGCAGGTCCGCGGTGAGGAAGGCGTCGACGCCGGCCGCCCGGACGTGGTCGAAGAGGCTGTCGCCGGAGCCGCCGCTGACGGCGACCGTGCGCAGGACCGCGTCCGGGTCGCCGGCGACCCGGACGCCCTGCGCGGTGGCGGGCAGCCGCTCGGCGGCGCGGGCGGCGAACTCGCGGACGGTCAGCGGGTGGTCCAGCTCGCAGACGCGGCCCAGGCCCCGGCGGCCCTCCGGATCGGTGGGGTCCGGCACGAGGGGGCCGACGACCCGTACGTCCAGGGCGCCGGCCAGCGCGTCGGACACGCCCGGGTCGGCGGTGTCGGCGTTGGTGTGGGCGACGTGCAGCGCGACGTCGTTCTTGATGAGCGTGTGGACCACGCGGCCCTTGAAGGTGGACGCCGCGACGGTCGTGGTGCCCCGCAGGTAGAGCGGATGGTGGGTGACGAGCAGGTCGGCGCCCAGCCGCACCGCCTCCTCGGCGGTCTCCTGCACGGGGTCGACGGCGAACAGGACCCGGGAGACCTCCTGGCCGGGGTCGCCCACGACGGTCCCGACCGCGTCCCAGGACTCGGCCCGCTCGGCGGGCCACAGCTTCTCCAACGCGGCGATGACTTCTGACAGACGGGGCACGCGAGCAAGGCTACCTGGCCGTTCTGCGCCGCTGAACCGCCGTCGCCGTCCGGGCACGGTCCCGGCCCCGTCGAGCACACGCGCCTCCGCCCCCTCAGGCGAATCGTTCCTGGAACACCCTTATGTGTGAAGCGCGCGGCCACCGGCTCCCCGCCCGGGCGCATGAAAACTAGGTTCGTCACCGGAGGTGACCGAACGATGACGGTCTGTGCGACCGAACCCCCGGCAGCGGACGAGGACGGTGGCTCCCCGCGGGCGGAGTCTGTGATCACGGTGGACGGCGGCTACGCCGCGCGCCTCGCCCGCAGCGGCGGCTCCTGGTACCCGGAGCGCTGGACCCTGGGCGGCCCCGAGCCCTACGCGGTGCCGCTGCCCGGCAACCAGCCCGAGGAGCCCGGCACCGAGGTGCAGCCGATGGGCGACGGGCGGGTCCTCGTCCACCGGCTGGTGGCCGGGCGGCACGCCTTCTGCCTGCTCTACCCGGCCGGCCCCGGCACCGGCGAGCTGCCGCTGGGCACGGTCGAGTGCCCCGACGACGGCACCCGGCTGCGGCTGCTGCCGCCCGCCCCCGACGGCGAGCGGGCGTACGCCCTGGCCGTGGGGCCGCGTTCGACGGCGGTGTGGCAGGTGGCGGGCGGCTCCTTCGGGCCCGAGCACCTGGCCGAGATCCCCGGCCGCTGCTCGGGCGGGGTGTGGCTGGACCGCACCGGGCGGATACTCGCCCTGGACCGGGAGACCGGCGGGCCGGTCAAGACGGTCGTCGTGGACCTGGAGCGGGGCGGCGAGGTGTCGCCGCTGCTGCAGATCGCCGCCGGCAGCGACGACCGGCTGCTGCTCGCCGATCCCGACAGCGGACTGCTGCTGATCCGCTCGGACGCGCCCTCGCCGGGGCAGGGCCGGCTGGGCTGGGGCGTGCTGGGCAGCATGCTGCCGGTGCGCTTCCCGGAGAGCCTGCGGGTGAACGACTGCGCGGTCACGCCGTTCGCGATCCAGCCGGGGCAGGTGCTCACGCCGGAGAGCTGTGCGGTGGCGCTGCGGGTGGACGGGCCGTTCGGCACCTGGGTGGGGGTGTGGCGGCCGGCCGGGCGGCAGGTGCACCACCTTCCGGCGCCCGAGGGGTGGCTGGCGGGCACCGGGCTGTTCGCCCCGGACGGGGCGCTGTGCCTGCCGTACGCCACGGCGGCGGTGCCGTGCGGGCTGGCGCGGCTGAGCGTGCCGGCGGCGCCGGAGCCGTCGCCGGGACCCGGGTCCGCGGCCGAGCCGCCCGGGAACTCCCCGGAACCGGAGGTTCCCGAACCGGTCGCCCCGCGTCCCGTGCCACTCCAACAGGCCCCGCTGGCACGGCCTGTCACGAAGTAGCACCGGTCGGCGTGGCCTCCTGGATCCGGGGCGAGGCGGGCCGGTTACACTCGCCCGGCTGTAGGAAAGATCATGTTACGGGGTGAATTCCTTCGATGAGCGACGCCAGCACGCACCAGTCACGGACCGCCGACGTCCAGGAGGCCGCCGCCGGCCACGGCCGGCACCGCGGCCCCGCCTCCGCGCGGGACGGCGAGACGGCTCCGCGCGGCCGTCACCGCAAGCCGGCCCAGGAGAACGGGCGGTCCGGCACGGCGGCCTGACGGCACGCCGGCACCGGACACCGGGCGGCATCCGGCCCCGCGCGTCGCACGGCGCGCGGGGCCGTTGCGCGTCACCCGCGGTACCGGCTCGGCGGCAGCCGCTCGGGAGTGCTCAGGAGTGCTGGACGACGGTGCCGGCGGGCACGGTCGCGCCGTCCCGCCCGGCGGCGCCGGCGGCCGCCCGGACGCGGCCCTCCCGCGGCCGTCCGTGAACCTTCGGGGGTTCCCCGGACGGACGACCGCGGCGGAGCGCGCGGCCCACGGGCGGACCCGGGCGGCGGCGCCGCCGGGCGGCGTGCCGACGGCCGCCCCGGGCGTCGTGCCGCAGGGGCACGGCCCGTGCGGGCGGGCCGCTCGAACCCGGCCCGCCCGGCGAACCCCGGGCCGGCGTGCGGGTCCGGGTCGCCGGAGAGCCGGTGGGGCAGGGCCCGGTCCTCACGGGCCCGCCGTCCGACGATCCGCCCGCTCCGCCCCGTCCGGCTGGTCCGCCCGCTCCGGCTGGTCCGTTTGGTCCGCCCGGTCCGCCGCCGGGACGGCGTCCCCGCGCGGCAGCCACACCCACATCAGCAGTGCCCCGGCCCCGAGCACCACCGCCGCCGCACGGAACGCCAGCGCGTACCCCTGCGTCAGCGCCGCCGGTGTCCCGCTCCCCGCCGACCGTGCCGCCGCCAGCGTCGACATGACGGCCAGGCCCAGCGAACCGCCCATCGTGCGCGAGGTGTTGACCAGGCCGGACACCAGGCCGGCCTCCTGCGGCGCCGCCCCCGACGTGGCCAGCGCGGCGAGCGGGGTCATCGCCAGCCCGGCACCCAGCATCATCAGGACGCCCGGGATCATGATCGTCGTCAGGTACGCCCCGTCCACGCCCAGCGTCGACTGCCAGCCGAAGCCGGCCACCGCGACCAGGGTCCCCAGGACCGCCACGGCGCGCGGTCCGGCCACCCGCATGAACCGGGGCGCGAGCTTGGATCCCAGCACCACGGCCAGGGAGCTCGGCACCAGCGCGAGCCCGGCCTCCAGCGGCGAGTAGCCCAGCACGTTCTGCGCGTAGAGGGTCATGAAGAACCACATGCAGAACATCGCGGAGCCGGACAGGAACATCGCCGCGTTCGCGGAGGAGACCGCCCTGAGCCGGAACAGCCCGAGCGGCATCAGGGGCGCCTTCGTCCGGGCCTCGACGACGAGGAACAGCCCGATCAGCACCAGCCCGGCCAGCAACGGCACGAGGGTGGCCGCGGCCGTCCACCCCGCGGCCTCGGTCTGCGAGATGCCGTACGCGAGGGTGGCCAGCCCGGCCGTCACCAGCAGCGCGCCGGGCAGGTCGAGCCGGCGCCCGTCCCCGGCCCGGCCCTCCGCCAGGTACCGGGCGGCGCCGAGCAGCACCACCGCCCCGACGGGCACGTTGATCAGCAGCACCCACCGCCACGACAGCGTGTCCACCAGCACCCCGCCCACCAGGCCGCCGGCCGCGCCGCCGCCGGCGCCCACCGCGGTCCAGGTCCCGATGGCCCGGGTCCGGGCGGCCCCCCGCGGCACCGAGGCGGTGAGGATGGTCAGCGTCGAGGGCGCGAGCACGGCGGCGCCCAGTCCCTGCACGGCCCGCGCCAGCAACAGGTGCCAGTCGTCCCGGGCCAGCCCGCCGCCCAGCGAGGCCAGCGTGAACAGGCCGAGCCCGACGAGGAACATCCGCTTGCGCCCGTACAGGTCACCGGCCCGCCCGCCCAGCAGCATGAACCCGGCGAAGGCGACGGCGTAGGCGTTCACCACCCACTGCAGCCCCTGTTCGTCCAGCCCGAGGCCGGCGCGCATCGACGGCAGCGCCACGTTGACGACGGACACGTCGAGCACGACGAGGAACTGCCCGGCGCAGGTGAGCGCCACCACCAGCCAGGTGGGGGGCGCGGAGCGGCCGGACGGACGGGCGGCGCCGGTGGCATCGAGCATGGCTGTCATGTTCCCAACCCCCCGGCAGCCCCTCAATCGGGATTTCGCCCGGCTCCGCCTCGGTCCCGGGCCCTACGTCCCCGACCCAGGGGAAGGTCAAGATTTCGTTAGCGCGCCAAAGCAACGGAATAGTTGCCCGGGCGCACCGAGTTCATGCTCCACATGACACCTACGCCGACCGACCAGCCCACCCGGAGAGCCGGCGCGGCCGTCGTCCCGGTGCTCGCCTTCGCGGGCATCACCGTGGCGGTGATGCAGACCCTGCTCCTCCCGGTCGTCAAGGACCTGCCCCGGCTGCTGGACACCACGCCCGGCGACGCCACCTGGGTGCTGACCTCGACGCTGCTCTCGGGAGCCGTGGCCACGCCGGTCATGGGCCGCCTCGGCGACCTGTACGGCAAGCGCCGCACGCTGGTCGCCGGCCTGGCGGCGATGGTGGCGGGCGCGCTGGTCAGCGCGGTCACCAGCGACCTGCTGCCGATGATCGCGGGCCGGACCCTGCAGGGCTTCGCGATGGGCGCGATCCCGCTCGGCATCGGTCTGATGCGGGACATGCTGCCCCGCGAACGGCTCGGCTCGGCGATGGCCCTGATGAGCTCCTCCATCGGCGTCGGCGGTGGTCTGGCGCTGCCGGCCGCGGCCCTGGTCGCCCAGCACACCGACTGGCACGTCCTCTTCTACGGCGCCGCCGGCCTCGGCGCCCTCGCCATCGCCCTCACCCTCCTCGCCGTACCGGAGTCCCCGGTCCGGGCCGGGGGCGGCTTCGACCTGCCCGGCGCGCTCGGCCTGTCGGCCGGCCTGGTGCTGCTCCTGCTGCCCGTCACCAAGGGCGGCGACTGGGGCTGGTCGTCCGGCACCACGCTCGGCCTGTTCGCCGCGTCGGCCGCGGTGCTGCTGCTGTGGGGCGTGATGGAGCTGCGCGTCCCGGCGCCCCTGGTCGACCTGCGCACCACGGCCCGCCGCGAGGTCCTCCTCACCAACCTCGCCTCGATCATGGTCGGCGTCAGCTTCTACGTCGTCTCCCTGGTCCTGCCCCAGCTGCTGCAGCTGCCCGCCGCCACCGGCCACGGACTCGGCCAGTCGATGGTCGTCGCGGGCCTGTGCGTGGCCCCGCTGGGCCTGACGATGATGTTCACGGCCCCCCTCTACGCCCGTCTGTCGGCGCGCTTCGGCCCGCGCACGACCCTGATCATCGGCCTGCTGGTCATCGCGGCCGGCTACGGCGGCGGCCTCGGCCTGATGGCGGCGGCCTGGCAGACGGTCGTGACGTCGGTGGTCATCGGGGCCGGCATCGGGCTCGCCTACTCGTCCCTGCCCGCGCTCATCGTCGGCGCGGTCCCCGCCGCCGAGACCGGCGCGGCCAACGGCCTGAACACCCTGATGCGTTCCCTCGGCACCTCGGTGTCCAGCGCCGTCGTCGGCGTGGTGCTGGCCGGCACCGCCGACCACGTGGGCGGGGTGGCGGTCCCGACCATGCACGGCTTCCGCGTCTCGTTCCTCATCGCGACCGCCGCGGTCGCCGTCGGCCTGGTCCTGGCCCTCTTCCTGCCGCGCCGCCGCCCCTCGGACGCGCCGCGACCGCGCGCGAGCAGCGAGGAGGACGCGCACCCGCGTCACGCCGGGGACGCCCCGCGGGACCTCCCCGGCCGGGCCCTGGGCGCCGGTGCCGCCTCCCCCCGAGCCGATGTCCGAACAGACGACCGAACCGGCGTCCGGGCCGACGTCTGAGCAGGCGTCCGGGCCGGCGTCCGGGCCGCCGCCGCACCCCTGCTCGTCCGGCCGGCCGGGGGTACGGCAGCATGGGCGGGACGCACGCACGTACGACCGAAGGGACCCCCATGACCGCGGCGCCCACGCCGGAGATCCTGGCCGCGTTCGAGGCCGCGAAGGGGTTCATGCCCACGGACGAGGGCCTGGCCCTGTACGCGGCGGCGCAGGAGGCCGGGCGGCTCGGCCTGCCCCTGCTCGAAGTCGGCACGTACTGCGGCCGCTCCACGATCCTGCTCGCCGACGCGGCCCGCCGGGCCGGGGTCACCGCGCTCACCGTCGACCACCACCGCGGCAGCGAGGAGCAGCAGCCGGGCTGGGAGTACCACGACCCGGAGACGGTCGACCCGGAGCTCGGCGTGATGGACACGCTGCCCGCCTTCCGCCGGACCCTGCACCGGGCCGGCCTGGAGGAGCACGTGGTGGCCCTGGTCGGCCGCTCCCCGCAGATCGCGGCGCTCTGGCGGGCCCCGCTCGGCCTGGTCTTCGTCGACGGCGGCCACACCGACGAGCACGCCACCGCCGACTACGAGGGCTGGGCCCCGCACGTGGCCGACGGGGGCCTGCTGGTCGTCCACGACGTCTTCCCCGACCCGGTGGACGAGTTCACCGGCCAGGCCCCCTACCGCCTCTGGCTGCGGGCGCTCGGCTCCGGCGCCTTCACCGAGGTCTCGGCGACCGGTTCCCTGCGCGTGCTGCGGCGGACGGGCACGGGCGTCTGAGGGCGCGTCCGTCCGCCGGGCCCCGCGCGGCTCGCGGATCCTGTGGACGCCGCCGACGGCCGCTAGGGTGGCAGACGTGTCGTACACAGGCCCCGACTTCGATCCTCCCCGGCCCCGCCGCTTCCGGCGCGGCCCGCTGACCGTGGCGGTCGCCGCCCTGGTGCCGGGGGCGTTGCTCGGGTGGCTGGTGTACGAGGCGGTGGGCGGCCCGGGCGACGGGGGCGGCTCGGGGAACGCCTCCGTGCGGACGTCCGCGGCCTCCTCGGGCACACCGTCCGGGCCCTCCCCCGGCAGCGGTTCGGGCAGCCCCGACGGCAAGGAGCCGAGCGCGTCGGCGACTTCCACCGCTCCCCCGTCCCCCTCGGCCTCCGCGCCCGCCGCCTCCGGCCCCCTCAAGGGCAAGGTCGTCGTCGTCGACCCGGGCCACAACCCCGGCAACTTCCGGCACACCGGCGAGATCAACCGCCAGGTGGACATCGGGACGAACCGCAAGGAGTGCGACACGACCGGCACGTCCACCGACGCCGGTTACACGGAGGCGGCGTTCACGCTGGACGTGGCGCGCCGCCTGCGCACCCTCCTGGAGCGGCAGGGCGCCACGGTGAGGCTGACGCAGAACGCCGACCGGCCCTACGGGCCGTGCGTGGACGAACGGGCCCGCATCGGCAACCAGGCGCGCGCCGACGCCGCCGTCTCGATCCACGCGGACGGCTCGGCGGCCGGCAACCGCGGCTTCCACGTCATCCTGCCCGGCGCCGTGCACGCCGGCGCCGCCGACACCCGCCGGATCGTCGGCCCCTCGCGCGCGTTGGGCGAACGCATCGCGGGCAACTTCGTGCGCGCCACCGGCAGCGCGCCCTCCGACTACGTCGGCGGCGGCACCGGTCTCGTCACGCGCGAGGACCTGGGCGGTCTCAATCTGTCAACGGTTCCCAAGGTGTTCATCGAGTGCGGGAACATGCGCGATAGCAAGGACGCGGCACTGCTGACCAGTGGTGCCTGGCGGCAGAAGGCGGCGCAGGGGATCTCCGAGGGAATCGTGAGCTTCCTGCGCGGGCGGTGATCAGCGCGCTGATCCCGGCGGACACCCCGACCGGGCGGACGATAGTGTCGTCCGTACGATCAGGGGCCACCCCCGCGCTCCCCACGGGCCCGTGGGCGACATGGTGACAGCGGCGCCTCTACCGACGACGAGACGACTGACGAAGGACCTGAAGTGAATATCCGCTCCCTCACTCGAGGCGACGGCGTGGTGATCGGAGCAGCGGTGTTGCTGTTCATCGCGTCGTTCCTCGGCTTCTACTCGTCCGACGAGGTTCCGGACGGCCTGGACATGCCCAGCCTGTGGGGCAGCGGCCCGGTGCTGATGAGCGTCGTGCTGGCGGGGCTCGTCGGCGCCGCGCTCGTCGTCGTCGGCCGCGGGCTGCCGCGGGCCCCCAAGGTCGCCGGTCTCGAACTGGGCCAGGTCGGCGTCGCCCTCACGGTCTTCGCCGCGTGGAGCGCGCTCGGCAACGTCTTCGACCCGGCGAGCGCCGCCAACAACGTCGGCGGCGGATCCTCCGACGGCCCCGGCGCCGGCATCGGCCTGATCCTCGCCCTCGTCGCCACGCTCCTCATGGCCGCGGCCGCCGTCGCCACCCCCCTGGTACCGGCCCTCAAGGCCGCCCTCGTCCCCGCCCCGCGGCCGGCCGCCCCGCAGCCCTACGGCGGCCAGCCCCAGGGCGGTTACGGCTACCCGGGCGCGCAGCAGCCCCCGTTCGGCGGCGGCCAGCCGCAGCCGGGCCAGCCGTACGGCGGTCAGCCGCAGCAGCCGCAGCCGCAGCCGGCCGCGGACTTCTCGCCGTTCTGGTTCGCCGTGCCGGTGCCGCGGCCGCTGTTCCCGGAGGACGGCTCGCCCACCCCGATCGCCGAACTCACGCCGGGGACCTGGTACCTGGCGGTCGAGCAGCGCGGCGCGGCCCTGGTCGCCCAGACGCAGGACGGCCGCCGCGGCGTGCTGCAGGACACCTCGGGCATCCAGCGCGGCTGAGCCCCACGGACCCCACGGCCCCTCGCCCCTCGCGGGCGGGGGGCCGTCGTCGTGCGGGCCGCGGGGCGCCGGCCCGGACCTGCGGCGGGTCAGCGGAAGATGGCGATCGGGTCCAGCGTCAGCTCCCCCCGCGTACGGTTCCAGGTGCGCACCTTGCCCAGGCAGCGGGCCTGGAACTCGCCGGTGAAGTACTCGGCGTCCTGGAAGCCTTCGCGGACCCAGGCCGCCTCGCAGGTGATCCGCACGTGGGCGGGCGGCCGGCCCTCGCCGTAGGGGGCGCGCAGCACGATGTCGCCGCCGTCGGAGGCGAGCGCGGTGAAGCGGCCGGTGACCGAGACGAACTCCGACATGACCGCCGTCAGCGGCACCCGGCCGGACCCGTCGCGCTCCCGCAGGAGTTCGGCGAGCGCGCGGTTGGGAACGAGCGACCCGGTGGTGAGGTCGGCGTGCACCACCACGTCCTCCTTGCGCATGGTGTCCATCAGCAGCCGGATCACCGTGATGGGCGTGTTGGTGCGCACGTACGCGGTGAAGCGCTCCTTGGTGACGTCCCGGCGGGCCGTCCCGCTGCCGAAGCCGAGCCTGCCCAGCAGCCCGAGGCCGCTGGTGACGTTGATCCGGTCGGCGACCTCCTGTTCCAGGGCGGCCGAGAAGCCGCCGGTCTGGTAGAGGTCCATGACCCGCTTCTCGTGCAGGAAGAAGCACATGCCGTGGACCGTGCGCCCGCCGCGCCGGCGTCTGCGCGGCCCGCCCGCGCGCAGCAGCGCGTACCGGACCAGGACGGCGACGCTCGCCGCCGTGACCGCCCAGACCACCAGCCACGGCCACCACAGGCCCCACCACTGACCGTCAATGACACCCACGGATCTCCTTGAAAGCGTCGGAGAGGGAGGAGAGGTCCGCGTCGACCGTGCGGCCGCCGGTCGCTTCGGCGACGCGCCCGAGGGCGGCCGGGTCGGCCGCTCCGAACCGGACGGGGAACGTGGGCACCGCACGCCCCTCGTCGCCGAGCCGGCGGTAACGGCGCCAGAACTCCTCGTACGTCAGGCCCGCGTTGTTCTCGCCGTCCGTCATCAGCACGATCGACACGGGCCGTCCGGGCTCCTCGCGCACGGCGTCGGCGGCGACGCGGTAGCCGCGGTCCAGGGCCGACCACAGGGCGGTGGCGTCGTCGAAGCCGCCGCGCGCCACGATCCGGTCGAGCGCCCGCAGGTCGGCGTCGCCGCGCACGGTCACGGTGCGTTCCTGGAGCACCCGGCCGCCGAACCGGATGACCGTCAGGCGCTCGCCGCGGTGGAAGCGGGCGAACTTGCCGGTGGAGGTCCGGTCGGCGCCGCTGAGCCCGGCGAAGGCGGCGCGCAGGCCCTCGATCCGCTCGCCGCGCATCGAGGTGGAGAAGTCCAGCAGGAACACCACCTGGCCGCCGGTGCGGCGGGCCGGGTCCCCGTAGTCGGCGACGAGCCGCTCGACGACGGACAGGCGGTCGGGGAAGGACAGGGCGTTGCCGACATCGGCGCGCAGCCGCGGGGAGGGCGTGACGTCCTGGTCGACCGGCCGCCGGTGGGTGCGTTCCATCAGCTCGCGCTGCGCCCCGGCGCCGAGCAGCCACTGCACCACCTTGCCGTACGCCTCCCGCTCGCCGGGGTCGAGCAGCAGCAGCGGGAAGTCGGACAGCACCATCCCGTCCTCGGGGTGGACGATCTCCAGGGGCTCGGGCAGTTTCCCGCCCGCGTTCAGGGACAGCAGCTCGGACTCGTGGGCGATCAGGGCGTCGGCGTCGTCCCGGTGCTTCAGGTACCGCTCGACGAGTTCCCGGGAGCTGGCGCCGGTGAGGGTCTGGCCGGAGCGGAAGCCGCGCAGCCGGTCGCAGGAGACGTCCTGTTCGCGCAGCGCGCTGCCGGTCCCGGCGGCCGCGGTGGCGACCCCGACGAGGGCGGCGCGTCCGGTGTCGCTGCGGCGCGGGTCCGCCATCCCGAACCGCAGGGTCCCCTCGGCCGCCGCGTCGGCGACGTCGGCCCAGGAGATCCGCCCGCCCGGGGCGCGCCCGCGCAGCTTCCTCGCCGCCGCGGGTTCCAGGCCCACGACGACCGGCGAGCGCATGATCGCGGTGGACTCGGGCCGGGGCAGCCGGCCGCCGGACTCCCGCACGCGCAGCAGGAAGGACCGGTCCGAGGCGAGCCAGGCCAGGTCGTAGGCCGCCCGCCCGCCGGCCGGCGGCTGGCCGGCGAGGTCCGCGGTCGCCTCGTAGTGCAGGTCCAGCCGGACGCCGGTGTCGTCCTCCAGCTCCTCCAGCAGGGGTGCGACGTCGGCGAGTTCGGGGCTGGCCAGGACGCGGAGGGTGACGCGTTCCCCGTCGCGGGTGCAGGAGGCGGTGGAGGCGGCGAGGAGGGCGAGAGCCAGCGCGGCCGTCGTCAGACGGCGTACGGCCCGTCTCACGGCGCGTCCCGTACGGGCGGGGGGCAGTCGCCCACGGAGTCGATGATCTCCTCCAGGACGTCCAGGGCGGGTTCGTAGGCCTTCGTCTGGTCGGGGTTGTCGGCCGGCACCTGGACGCCGTGCTCGCGCAGGTACGCGTTGAGGTCCTCGCTGCTGCCGTCCTCGCCGGAGAAGCGGACCCGGAAGCCGAGTTCGATGGCCCGGCGGCGCAGCTGCCCGTCCTTCTGGATGATCTCGACCAGCCGGTCGCCCTTGCCGGTCAGGGAGATCAACTGCGGTTCGGTGAGGACGTAGGGGGTCGGGTAGAGCAGGACGCGGCTGGTGTCCTGCCGGCCGTGCTCGTCGTGGTGGGCGATCTGGTGGGCCAGGTACTGGTGTTCGTAGATCAGCGAGATCGGCGCGATGCTCTCGCCGAGGTCCGAGAAGTAGCTCTCGGCCTGCTCGTCGGCCCACATGCCCTGGAGGTCGATGAGCGGCCTGATGCCGGCGGCGAGTTCGCGTACGGCGTCCTCGGCGCGGCGGGTGTCGTCGGCGTGGAGCGTGCCCGGGGTGCGGTTGCCGTTCACGACGAAGGCGAGCAGGCTCAGGTAGGTGCCGGCGGAGTTGGACTCGCAGACGTTGGAGGTGCGCACCAGGACGCGGCCGCTGTTGCTGCGGTCGCCGCTGACGTCGTCGAAGCCGACGCCGTTCCAGGTGTCCGCTTCGCGGCCCGTGCCGTCCCCGGGGTCGCGCCGGTCGTCCACGCCGTCGAGCAGGCCGGTGAACCTGCGCATGTCCAGGTCGTAGTAGAGCGTGTCGCCGCCGCCCCCGGGGCGCTGCGGGGTGGCCGCCCCGGCCCTCACCAGGGTCTCGGCGTAGTCGCGGAAGGTGGCGAGGACGAGCGGGGTGACGAAGGGGCGCACGGAACGCACCGAGCGGTCCTGCCGGTCGAGGACCAGCTTGGCGGCGGGCTGGCCGGACGGGAAGACGACGTCCATGCCCTTCAGGGACTGGGTGGCGATGCCGCGCGAGCCGAGGCGGTGGATGTCGACGCGTATGCCGTGTCTCAGCAGGCGCCGCTGCACCTCGGGGTCTTTGAAGAAGTCGGACTTGGAGGCCATCTTGGCCTCGATGGTGGTGATGTGCTCGAAGGGGCGCAGCACGTTGCCGGAGACGCCCAGGCAGAGCAGCCCCGTCAGCGCCAGGGGCAGGGCGGCGACGACGTGGCGGGGGACGCGGCGGCGTGTGACGCGGCGGGTGGTGAGCCCGGGTTCCTCGATCGTGGGTGCTCCGGCGTCGGACAACGGCCCTCCAGCCTCTCAACGGGGCAGGATTATCGGGGACCGCGCCGGACGGCGGCCAGCGGAAGGGCCAACTCCGTTCGTAGCAAAGGTGAAGGGTGCCGCACACGGCCCTCACCCATGTTTCGTAAGCCCTCCAGGGGCAACCCGAAGGGCATGTCCCCTCGATATCGCAGTGGTTCGAGTTCCGCGGGGACGGTCATCGCGATGATCGCGGACGTCATGGCCGTCATCCTCGGACTGTGGATTCTGATGTACCTGCTCGAGGCCAACCCCGGCAACGAGCTGGTCCAGTTCGTCCGTGACGCGGCCAACGTGCTGGCCGGCTGGTCGCGCGACCTGTTCACCTTCGACGCGGACTGGGCCCGGGTCGTCTTCGGCTACGGGCTGGCCGCCGTGGTCTACCTCCTGGTCGGCCACGCCATCGCCAACCGCATGCAGCGGCACTGACCCGCCGCCCGGGCCTCACGCCCGGGCGCAGCAGTCCGGGTCCAGGCCCCTGGGCAGCCGGTCGCCGCCGAAGACCTGGCAGGTGGCCTCGTGGCCGCCGAGCGCGGCGACGGCGAGGAGCAGGGAGCCGGCCGTCCAGGTGGTCAGTTCGCGCGGCCAGATCGCGTCGTCGTCGAAGACGTAGCCCGTCCAGTACAGGCCGGTCCGCGCGTCGCGCAGGTGCTGGATCGACTGGAGCACCTCCAGCGCGCGGTCGGACTCGCCCATCGCCCAGAGCGCCAGGGCGAGTTCGGCCGACTCGCCGCCCGTCACCCACGGGTTGGGCACGACGCAGCGCACCCCGAGGCCCGGGACGACGAACCGGTCCCAGCCCTCCTCGATCCGGGCCTTGGCCTCGGCGCCGGTCAGCGCGCCGCCCAGGACCGGGTAGTACCAGTCCATCGAGTAGCGGTCCTTGTCCAGGAACCGCTCCGGGTGGTGGCGGATGGCGTGCCTGAGGGCCCCCGCCGCCAGCTCCCAGTCCGGCTGCGGCTCCTCCCGCTGCTCGGCGATGGCCAGCGCGCAGCGCAGCGCGTGGTGGACGGAGGAGGAGCCGGTCAGCAGCGCGTCCGTGGTGTCCGTGCCGTCCTCGTCGCGCCGCCAGCCGATCTGCCCGCCCGGCTGCTGCAGCCGCAGCACGAACTCCACCGCCGCGTACACGGCCGGCCACATCCGCTCCAGGAACGTGTCGTCGCCGGTGGAGAGGTAGTGGTGCCACACGCCGACGGCGATGTAGGCCACGAAGTTCGTCTCGCGGCCCCGGTCGGTGACGGCGGCGAAGTCCCCGTCGGCGTACGCCGCGTACCAGGAGCCGTCCTCGTTCTGGTGCCGGGCCAGCCACCGGTAGGCGCGCTCGGCGGCCTCGTGCTCGCCGGCCGCGTCCAGCGCCATCGCCGCCTCGGTGTGGTCCCAGGGGTCGAGGTGGTGCCCCCGGAACCACGGGATCGCCCCGTCCTCCCGCTGCACGGAGAGGATGCCGCGCACGGTCGCGGCGGCCTGTCCGGCGGTGAGCACCCCGGGCAGGACCAGGTGTTCCGTCCGGGGAGTCGTCACCTGCCGGCCGCCTCTGCTGCGGTCCCGGCCGCGGCGCGCGGCAGGTGCGGCTTGGTCGCGTACGCCACGAAGCTCTTGCCGATCAGCGGGTTGAGCGCCCGCTCCGCGAGCCGGGTCGCCAGCGGCTTCTTCATGATGTCCCAGACCAGCAGCTTGTGGTACGCCCGCACCGGCAGCGCCTTGTCGTTGTCGACGCCGAACGCGCACTTGAGCCACCAGTACGGCGCGTGCAGGGCGTGCGCGTGGTGGGTGCCGTAGGGCCTCAGGCCGGCCTCGCGGATCCTGGCGAGGAGTTCGTCCGCCTTGTAGATGCGGATGTGGCCGCCCTCGACCTCGTGGTAGGCGTCGGACAGCGTCCAGCACACCTTCTCGGGGCCGTAGCGCGGCACGGTGATCGCGATGCGGCCGCCGGGCCTGAGCACCCGCACCATCTCCGCGAGGACGCCCTTGTCGTCGGGGATGTGCTCCATCACCTCGGAGATGATCACGACGTCGAAGGACTCGTCGGGGAAGGGCAGCGCCAGGGCGTCGCCCTCCATCGCCGTCGCGGTGGCGCCCTCGGGTGCCTCCCCCGCCTCCTTCATCGCCGCGAACCACTTCGCGACCTCGCGGATCTCCTCGCCGTTGCGGTCCAGCGCCACGACCCGCGCGCCGCGCCGGTAGCACTCGAACGCGTGCCGTCCGGCACCGCAGCCGAGGTCCAGGACGCGGTCGCCCGGGGCGAGCGGGAACCGGGAGAAGTCGACGGTCAGCACGTGGCCCTGCTTTCGCGGTCGGATACAACGTCAACATCACGGGGGGCGGCGGGCGCGCCGCCCCCCGGAGCCGGGGAGAGGCCGGGAGAGGGGGCCTGGGGGCGGCCGGAGCGGCCGGGGCCCGTCGTGGCACGGTCCGGGCCCGCCGCCGCGGAGCGGGCGAGGGCCTCGCGGTAGCGCGCCACCGTTCCCTCGGCGGCCCGGGCCCAGGTGAAGTGCCGCAGGACGCGTTCGCGGCCCGCCGCACCGAGCCGGGTCCGCAGCTCCGGGTCCCCCAGCAGCCGGACCAGCCCGGCGGCCAGCGCCCCCGCGTCGCCCGGCGGTACCGCGAGGCAGGTCTCCCCGTCCCGCCCGGCGACCTCCGGGATCGCCCCGCCCGTCGTGGCGAGCAGCGGGGTGCCCGTCGCCATGGCCTCGGCGGCCGGCAGCGAGAACCCCTCGTACAGCGAGGGCACGCACGCCACCTGCGCCGAGCGCACCAGGTCGACGAGGTCCGCGTCGGAGATGCCCTTGACGAACTCGACGGCGCCCTGCAGGCCGTACCGTTCGACCGCCTGGGCGACGGGTCCCTCCGCGGGCCGCCTGCCGACGACGACGAGGTGCGCGCCGGGGTGCTCGGTGCGCACCTTCGCCAGCGCCTCGACGAGGAAGACCAGGCCCTTGAGCGGCACGTCCGCGCTGGACGTCGTCACGATCCGGCCCGGCACCCGCGGCACCGACGGGTCCGGTGAGAACAGGTCGGTGTCGGCGCCGATGTGGACGACGTGGATGCGGTCCTGCCGGACGCCGAGGTGGTCGACGATCTCCCGGCGGGAGGTGCCGGAGACGGTCAGCACCGACGGCAGGCGGCGCGCGACGCGCTTCTGCATGCGGGTGAAGGCGTACCAGCGCCGCACGGAGTACCGCCGCTGCCAGGTCTCGGCGGCGTCCAGCTCCAACTGCCGGTCCACGGTGATGGGGTGGTGGATGGTGGTCACCAGCGGCGCGCCGATGTCCCCCAGCAGTCCGTAGCCGAGCGTCTGGTTGTCGTGGACGACGTCGAAGTCGCCGCGGCGGGCGCGCAGATGGCGGCGGGCGCGCAGCGAGAAGGTCAGCGGTTCGGGGAAGCCGCCGGTCCACATGGTGGCGACCTCCAGCGCGTCGATCCAGTCGCGGTACTCCTCGCGCTTCGGCGTGCGGAAGGGGTCCGGCTGGCGGTACAGGTCGAGGCTGGGCAGTTCGGTCAGGCTCAGGCCGTCGTACCCCTCGTCGAGGACGGGGTAGGGCTGGGCGCCGATGACCTCGACCCGGTGACCGAGGCGGGCGAGCTCGCGCGAGAGGTGCCGTACGTAGACGCCCTGGCCGCCGCAGAACGGGTTCCCTTTGTAGGTGAGGAGCGCGATGCGCAGCGGTCGCGAGTCGATGGGGGCACCTCCCTGTGCGGGCGCGGCCGGGAACCCGGGGGAGGCGGGGCCCTCCGGAGATCCGGCCTGACTGGCCTCAGCGGTCACTCCGGGCCCCCTTCTCCCTGCACTGTTCCGCGAGATTACGCCGGGACGCTAATCTAGAACAAGTTTCAGAGTTGATCGTTCGGAGGCTCCGAATCTACCGGCAGGTAGGAGTGCTGTGACCAGTGGATCAGGTGATTCACGCCACGGCCGGGGCCGTGCCATGCCGTCCGGTCACCCACCCTCACCGACCGTCACGGAACGGGATCCACGCCTGCGGAGGCCAAGGTGAACAAGGCGGACAAGGCGGACGGGGCGGGAGCCGGTGCCGCACACCCGGCCTCCCCGCCCCTCACCGAGCGTCAGGAGGCGCGCCGCCGCCGCATCCTGCGCGCGAGCGCGCGGCTCGCCGGCCGGGGCGGCTTCGACGCGGTGCAGATGCGTGAGGTCGCGGAGTCCTCGCAGGTGGCCCTGGGCACGCTGTACCGCTACTTCCCCTCCAAGGTCCATCTGCTGGTCGCCACGATGCAGGACCAGCTGGAGCACCTGCACGCCACCTTGCGGAAGAAGCCGCCGCGGGGCGAGACGGCGGCCGGGCGGGTCGCGGAGACCCTGATGCGGGCCTTTCGCGCCCTGCAGCGCGAGCCGCACCTGGCCGACGCGATGGTCCGGGCCCTCACCTTCGCCGACCGCAGCGTGTCGCCCGAGGTCGACCGGGTCTCCCGCCAGACCACGGCGATCATCCTGGACGCGATGGGCCTGGACGACCCGACCCCCGAGCAGCTCTCGGCGGTCCGCGTCATCGAGCACACCTGGCACTCCGCGCTCATCACCTGGCTGTCGGGGCGCGCCTCCATCGCCCAGGTGGAGATCGACATCGAGACGGTGTGCCGACTGATCGACCTGACGGATTCGAAAGTTTCGGAATCGTTCCGTTAGGCAGCGACCCCTCGAAGAGAAGCGTCGACCTTCGGCCATCCCCGACAAGGCCGCGTCGGAACGGTTGACGCCACTCCTCGCCCCTCGTACGGTCTGCGCATCCATTCGGAATTACATCCGAAAGTTTCGAACAATCCGGCACACGCCGGCCCGCCCCCACCCCGCCTCCCGCACCACCGCGCACCCGCACACGCAAGGGAGTGACATGAACATGATCAGAAAGGGCGGACGCTGTCGCGCCGCCCTGAGCCTCACCACCACCGCCCTGCTCACCGCCACCGCCTTCACCGCGCTGTCGACCGGCGCCGAGGCCGCCGACACGCTGGGCTCCGCCGCGGCCGGCAAGGGCCGGTACTTCGGCACCGCGGTCGCCGCGAACCACCTGGGCGAGGCGCCCTACGTCTCGGCCCTCAACACCGAGTTCACCTCGGTGACGCCGGAGAACGAGATGAAGTGGGACGCCGTCGAGCGCACCCGCGGCACCTTCACCTACGGCTCCGCCGACCAGATCGTGAACCACGCCCTGGGCCGGGGCATGAAGGTCCGCGGGCACACCCTGGTGTGGCACTCCCAGCTGCCGAGCTGGGTGGCCGGCCTCGGGACCGCCGACCTGCGCTCGGCGATGAACAACCACATCACCCAGGTCATGCAGCACTGGAAGGGCAAGATCCACTCCTGGGACGTGGTCAACGAGGCCTTCCAGGACGGCGGCAGCGGGGCCCGGCGCAGCTCGCCCTTCCAGGACAAGCTCGGCAACGGCTTCATCGAGGAGGCGTTCCGCACCGCCCGGGCCGCGGACCCGGCCGCCAAGCTCTGCTACAACGACTACAACACCGACGGCGTCAACGCGAAGAGCAATGCCGTCTACAACATGGTCAAGGACTTCAAGTCCCGTGGCGTGCCGATCGACTGCGTCGGCTTCCAGTCCCACTTCAACAGCGCCTCCCCGGTCCCGTCCGACTACCAGGCGAACCTGCAGCGCTTCGCCGACCTCGGGGTCGACGTGCAGATCACCGAACTGGACATCGAGGGCTCGGGCACGGCCCAGGCCAACAGCTACGCGAACGTCGTCCGGGCCTGCCTCGCGGTGAGCCGCTGCACCGGTATCACGGTCTGGGGCATCACCGACAAGTACTCCTGGCGGGCGAGCGGCACCCCCCTGCTCCTCGACTCCAACTACAACAAGAAGCCCGCGTACGACGCCGTGCTGACCGCTCTGGGCGGTTCCCCCGGCGGCGGCACCCCCGGCGCGGGCTGCACCGCCACCTACAGCAAGGCGGAGGAGTGGGGCGACCGCTTCAACGGCAGGGTGACCGTCACCGCGGGCAGCTCCGCGATCAGCACCTGGTCCGTCACCGTCACGGTGGCGTCCCCGCAGACGGTCGCGACGACCTGGAACGGCACGCCCAGCTGGAACGGCAACGTCATGACGATGCGCCCCAACGGCAACGGCAGCCTCGCGCCCGGGGCGTCGACGAGCTTCGGCTTCACGGTCATGAAGAACGGCAGTACGGCGGCACCGGTGGTGGGAGCCTGCACGGCCTCCTGACCCCGGCACCCGCGGCCGCGGGCCCTCCCCGCGAGGCGGCCCGGACCGGAACGGCGCGACGGCGCCCCGTCCGGCCCGGGCCCGGGAGGGGTCTCAGGTGCTGAGCAGCCGGTTGAAGAAGGAGCGGTAGCGGCGCAGGGCCCCGCGCAGCTCCTCCGTGTCCACCTGCTCGCCCTGGCCCCACTGGCCCTCCAGGTCCTTCTTGTGCTGGGCGAACGTGGCGGCCAGGGTCTGCATGACGTCCGCGACCAGGGAATCGGCCTCGTGCACGGCCTCGCGCGGGTCGTCCACGAACTTGCTCTGGACCTCCTGCCAGCGGTCGCGGAAGGCCCGGTCCTCGTCCTCCGTCAGGAGCTGCGGCGCCTCGTCGCCCGAGGCGTCCGAGGCACCAGGGGTGCCCGCGGCGCCCGTCGTCGCGGTCCCGGCGGCGGGCTCGGTGCCCGCGGGCTCGGTAGCGGGTTCGGCGGTGGCGGGCTCGTCGGTGGCGGGCTCGTCGGTGGTGCCCGGCGTCCCGGTCGTCGCGGTGCCCTCACCGGGGTACATCGGGGCTCCCGGGTAATCCTCCTCCGTTCCTCCCGTCGTCCCGGTGGTGGTCCCGGAGGGCTGCGCGAGGTCCTCGGTGGACAGGCCGTCGGTGGTGCGGTCCGTGTCGTCGTTGCTGTGCATGGCGTTCCTCCATGCCGGGTCGGTTGGGCGTCAGGACCGGGCGGACTGGGCCCGGCCGCCGTCGGAGAGCAACTCGTCGAACAGGGCGCGGTAGTGCACCATGGCACCCCGCAGCTGCTCGGTCGTCGCCTGGCTGCGGGTGCTGAGGGCCTCCACCTCGTGCGCGGCGCGGTAGTGCTCCAGGGTGCGCCCGTGCTCCACCGAGAGGTCCTTCATCTGCTGCTCGAACCCCTCGGTCGGGTACCCGCGCTCGTGCATCAGGGAGGTGACCAGCCGGTCCGCGTCGTGCACCGCCTCCTCCGGCCGGTCCACGAACTCCTCCTGGACGCTGCTCCACTCGCGCGTGTAGCGGTCGCGCGAGGCGGGAGGCAGCGGTTTGATCTCCAGCGAGTCGTGCCGCCGCTCGCGCTCCCTGAGCTCACGCTCGGCGGCGAGCCGGCTGTCGGATCCCTCGATCGTCCGTTCGTACTCCGGGCCGAAGCGGTCCTGGAGACGACGGCGTCGCCTCATCAGTGAGACCGCCACGGCGGCCAGGGCGACCACCACCACGATCGGGATGATGACCGCCAGAAGCGTTCCCGTGGACATGGGCGCACGCTCCTCAAGGGAGTAGTAATATACGTCCTCATTCTTCCCATTTGCCCGCTATATAAGCTTCTTGGCGTTGATCAACTGCGGTGATCGACTGTCAGGCGGCCGGCGCCGCGCGCGCCCGGCGGGGTCCGGCGGCACCACGGGGGCCGCCGGGACGAAAGGGCGCCCCGCCCGGCGGCCAGGCCACGGCCGGCGCCGCCCGACGCCCGACACCCGCCGCCCGAGCACGGCGCCCGCCGCCCGACATCCGACGCCCGCCCCGGTGAGGTCGGCGGCGCGCCCTGGCCGGCGGACGCGGCCGTCGCGGCGCCCGCGGTCACCTCCGGGGCGGGCGGGCCGGGCCGCCCGCGGGCGCGGCCGGACCGGCCGCCGATCCCGCCCTCCCCGTCGAGGAGTTCGGCCCCGGAACCGGCCCAGGCGTCGCAGGCCGCCGCCCGGGCGCGCCGGAGGGGGCGACGCCGCCGAGGTTCCGGTACGCCGGGCCGCCGCCTCCCGCCCGGCCCCGCAGACCCCGCCCCGGCTCCCGGGAACTGCCGCCCCGCTCCCCGTTTTTGCCGGTTTTCCCGGTTTTCCCGATCACGTCCGGTCTCCCGGTCCTCCGGGGTCTCCCGCGCTCTCCCGGTGGCGTTCCCCCGCGGCGCACAGGCACCCTCCGGCCCCTTTCCTACGGGCGGGTACAGTAGCCGGGTCGCCATCACACCCGTACGGGGGGAAGCCGGTGCATTTCCGGCGCCGATCCCTCCCCGAGTTCTCGACCTCGCTCGAACAGGGAACACCCCTGTCCGCGCACCGCCCGCACCGGGCGGTGAGCCGGACCGCCCCGGACGGGACCGTGACCGGCTCACCCGCGTCGGCAGTACGCCGGCGCACGGCACCGTCGAGGCATGCGGAGCCGGGCCGCCGGGGTGTCCCGTGCCGCCCGGTTCCCCCGCAGGGAAGGGCACCCGCCGATCATGAACGTCCGCCGCAGCGCCGCGGTCCTGGCCGCCGCAGCCGTGCTCGGCACCGCCGTACCCGCGGTCGCCGCCGGCCCGTCGCCGTCGGCCGCGCGGCCCGCCGGGCTGTACGGCACCAGCGACCCCACCTACGACGGCGTCTGGCGGCAGTCGCTGGCCATGATCGCGCAGGACGCCGTGGGCGTGGTGCCCTCGGACCGGGCCGTGGACTGGCTGGCCGGGCAGCAGTGCGGGAACGGCGCCTTCGCCGCGTACCGCGCCGACACCGCTGAGCCGTGCGACGCCAGGACGAAGACGGACACCAACAGCACGGCCGCCGCCGTCCAGGCCCTCGCGACGACCGGCGGCCACGACGCCGTGGTGGACAAGGCCCTCACCTGGCTGAAGTCCGCCCAGAACGAGGACGGCGGCTGGGGCTACGCCCCGGGCGGCCCCAGCGACGCGAACTCCACCTCCGTCGTCATCGGCGCCCTCGTCGCGGCCGGGACCCGGCCGCAGGACGTCCGCAAGGACGGCAGGTCGCCCTACGACGCGCTGCTGAGGCTCGCGCTGCCCTGCGAGGGCGAGGGCGCGGGCGGTTTCGCCTACCAGCCGGACAAGGACGGCGGGCTCACCGCCAACGCGGACGCGACGGCGGCGGCGGTGGTCGGGGCGCTCGGCGAGACCCTGGCCGGGGCCCGCGCCGGGAACGCCGAGGCGCCGCCCCCCTGCGAGAAGGCCGCCGACCCCGAGCGGGCCGCGTACAACGGCGCCGCCCACCTGGCCAGGGCCATGGCCGAGGACGGGCACCTGACCTCCTCGCTGCCCGGCTCCGAGGACCAGCCGGACTACGGCAACACCGCCGACGCGGTCGTCGCCCTGTCGACCGCCGGGTACCACGACGAGGCCGCCAAGTCCCTGCGCTGGCTGGAGTCCCACGCCCTGAAGTGGGCGGAACGAAGCGGTCCGGCGGCCTACGCGCAGCTGGTCCTCGCCGCCGTCGGCGCGGAGTCCGACCCCCGTGACTTCGGCGGCCGGAACCTGGTCTCCCTTCTGAACGCCACCGGGCCCGCCCCCGCCGAGGAGCCGGACCCGGACACCATCCGCGCGAAGGGCCTGGACCCGAAGGACGACGACGGTGTCCCGAAGGCGGCCTGGGCCGTCGGCGGGGTCCTCCTCGCCGGCGCCGCCGCCGGCTTCGTCCTCGTCGCCCGCGGCCGGAGGCGGCAGTCGTGACCCGCCGCGTCACCGCCCTGGCCCTGGCCGCGCTCCTGCTGCTGGCGGGCGCCGGCCCGGCACCGGCCGCCGGCTACCGGTACTGGTCCTTCTGGGAGCACGGCGGCGACGGCTGGACCTACGCGACGCGGGGCCCGTCCACCACCCGCCCCTCCGACGGCGACGTGCAGGGCTTCCGCTTCACGGTCGGTCAGGACCCGGCGGACGCGGCCCGCCCCCGGGGCACGGCCGGCTTCGCCGCCATCTGCGCGAAGACGCCCGCGCAGGACGGCAGGAAGCGGGTGGCGCTGGTCCTCGACTTCGGCACCACCGCGGACGCCCCCTCCGGCGAGAGGCCGCCCGCCCGCCGCACGGCCTGCGCCCGGGTCTCCCCCGACG
Source organism: Streptomyces sp. NPDC052701 (assembly GCF_040678355.1). NCBI lineage: Bacteria > Bacillati > Actinomycetota > Actinomycetes > Kitasatosporales > Streptomycetaceae > Streptomyces > Streptomyces sp. NPDC052701. The sequence continues at coordinate 89,047 of NZ_JBFATO010000013.1, read as the reverse complement.
CGACCACGGCCGAGGCCCTGGCCGCGGTGGCCCCGCCCCTGCGCTACGACGCCAACGCCCTCCTGTGCGCCGTCGCGGGCTACCCGCGGCGCGGCTGCGGCGAGCAGGTGGCGGACGGCCGTGCGCAGGGGCGCCCGGCGGCCGGGGAGGACTCCCCGCAGAGCGGTCCGTCCCTGGGCCCGGTGGCGGGCGCCGCCGTGGTCGCCCTGCTCGGGGCGGCGGCGGTCTGGCACATGCGCCGCCGTGCGTAGTGCGCGGGAGCGCGAGGTGCACCCCGGCGCCTGGTGGCTGTGGGCGATATCCCTCGGCACCGCCGCCACCCGCACCACCAACCCGCTCCTCCTCATGCTCCTGGTCGCGGTCTCGGCCCACGTCGTGGCCGCCCGCCGCCCCCGCACCCCCCACGCCCGCTCCTACGGCGCCTTCGTCAGGCTCGCCCTCGCCGTCCTGCTCGTCCGCCTCCTGTTCGCCACGCTCCTCGGCTCCCCCGTCCCCGGCACGCACGTGATCGTCACCCTCCCCGAACTCCCCCTCCCCGCCTGGGCCCAGGGCATCCGCCTCGGCGGCCGGGTCACCGCCGAGGCCCTCGTCTTCGCCCTGTACGACGGACTGAAACTGGCCGCCCTCCTCGTCTGCGTCGGCGCCGCCAACGCCCTCACCGCCCCGGCGCGGCTGCTCAAGTCCCTTCCCGGCGCGCTGTACGAGATGGGCGTCGCGGTCGTCGTCGCCCTCACCTTCGCCCCCCACCTCATCGCCGACGCCCGGCGTCTGCGGGCCGCCCGCCGCCTGCGCGGCCGCCCCGACAAGGGCGTACGCGGACTGCTCCAGGTCGGCCTCCCGGTCCTGGAGGGCGCCCTGGAACGCTCCGTCGCCCTCGCCGCCGCGATGGACGCCCGCGGCTACGGCCGCACCGCCGAGGTCCCCGCCCCGGTGCGCCGTACCACCACCGCCCTCACCCTCGGCGGTCTGCTCGGCGTGTGCGCCGGGACGTACGGACTGCTCACCGCCGAAGGCGGCAGGTACGGCCTGCCCGTGCTCCTGGCCGGACTCGCCGCCGCGCTCGCGGGCCTCCGGCTCGGCGGGCGCCGCTCCCCGCGCACCCGCTACCGCCCCGACCGCTGGGACGCCCGGGCCTGGCTGGTCGCCGGTTCCGGCGCGGCGGTCGCGGCCCTGCTGACCCTGGCGGCGTCCCTGGACCCCGCGGCGCTGCACCCGGGCGTGGTCCCGCTCACCGCCCCCTCCCTCCCGCTGTGGCCGGCGGCGGCCGTCCTGCTCGGCCTGGTCCCGGCCTTCGTCACCCCAGCCCCCGAGGACACCCGCGAGGAGCCGTCGTGATCCGCTTCGAGAACGTGTCCGTGACGTACGACGGGGCCCGCGAACCGGTCGTCCACGGGCTGGACTTCGAGGTGCGCGAGGGCGAACTCGTGCTGCTGGCGGGCCCGTCGGGCGTCGGCAAGTCGACCGTCCTGGGCACGGTCGGCGGTCTCGTCCCGCACTTCACGGGCGGCACCCTGCGCGGCCGGGTCACGGTGGCCGGCCGCGACACCCGCACCCACAAGCCGCGCGAACTCGCCGACCTGGTGGGCACCGTGGGCCAGGATCCGCGGTCCCACTTCGTGACGGACACCGTCGAGGACGAACTGGCTTACGGCATGGAGTCGTTGGGGATCGCCCCGGACGTGATGCGCCGCCGCGTCGAGGAGACCCTCGACCTGCTCGGCCTGGCCGCCCTGCGCGACCGCCCCCTCGCCACGCTCTCCGGCGGCCAGCAGCAGCGGGTCGCGATCGGCTCGGTCCTCACCCCGCACCCCCGGGTGCTGGTCCTCGACGAACCGACTTCCGCCCTCGACCCGGCCGCCGCCGAGGAGGTCCTCGCCGTCCTCCAGCGCCTGGTCCACGACCTCGGCACGACGGTCCTCATGGCCGAACACCGCCTGGAACGCGTCGTCCAGTACGCCGACCGGGTCGTCCTGCTGCCCGCCCCGGGCGCCGCCCCGGTGCTGGGCGCCCCGGCCGAGGTGATGGCCGTGTCCCCGGTGTACCCGCCGGTGGTCGGCCTGGGCCGCCTGGCGGGCTGGACCCCGCTGCCCCTGACGGTCCGGGACGCCCGGCGCCGGGCCGGGGACCTGCGGGAACGGCTGGCGCGGCCGGCCGGCACCGGCGCCGCCCCCACCACCGGCGCCGCCTCCGCCATCGGGGCCGCCGCCCCGTCCCCGCCCCCGGTCCCGGTCCCCGCCCCCCGCGGTCCCGGCTCGTCCCGCCGGCCGTTCTTCCGCCGGCGCGCCGCCCCCGCCCCCGCCCCCTCGGCCGCCCCGTACGCCGAGGTCCGCTCCCTCGCCGTCAGGCGGGACCGCGTCCAGGCGCTGCGCCACGTCGGCCTGACGGTCGGGCCCGGCGAGACGGTCGCCCTGATGGGCCGCAACGGCGCCGGCAAGTCCACGCTGCTCGGCGCGCTGGCCGGCCTGGTCGAACCGGCCGCGGGCTCCGTCCTGGTGGGCGGCGCGGCGCCCCGCCGCACCCCGCCCCGGGACCTGGTCCGCCGCGTCGGCCTCGTCCCGCAGGAGCCGCGCGACCTGCTGTACGCCGACACGGTCGCCGCCGAGTGCGCGGCGGCCGACGAGGACGCGGGCGCGCCCCCCGGCACCTGCCGTGCCCTGGTCCGCGGCCTGCTCCCGGACGTCACCGACGCCACCCACCCCCGCGACCTGTCCGAGGGCCAGCGCCTGGCCCTCGCCCTGGCCGTCGTCCTGACCGCCCGCCCGCCCCTGCTCCTGCTGGACGAGCCGACCCGCGGCCTGGACTACGCGGCGAAGGCCCGCCTGGTCGCCGTCCTGCGCGCGCTGGCCGCCGAGGGCCACGCCGTGGTGCTGGCGACGCACGACGTCGAACTGGCCGCCGAGCTGGCCCACCGGGTGGTCCTGCTCGCCGACGGCGAGGTGATCGCCGACGGCCCGACGGCGGACGTCGTGGTCTCCTCCCCGTCCTTCGCCCCGCAGGTCACCAAGATCCTCGCCCCGCAGAACTGGCTCACGGTGACCCAGGTGCGAAAGGCCCTGGCGTGAGCGGCCCGCGGCGCCGGGCCCGGGCCGTCCGCCTCGGCCCCCGCTCCCTCGCCGCCCTCGTCCTGGTGAGCGCGGTCGGCGTGGCCGCCTTCGGCTGGCCGTTCCTTACGCCGCCCGACTCGCGGCTCAGCGCCCACGCGCAGGACGCCCCCTGGCTGTTCGCGGGCCTGCTGGCGCTGCTGGTCGCGGTCGTGGCGGCGACGATCTCCGAGTCGGGGCTGGGCCCGAAGGCGGTCGCGATGCTCGGCGTGCTCGCGGCCACGGGGGCCGCGCTGCGCCCGGTCGGGGCCGGCACGGCCGGCATCGAGCCGATGTTCTTCCTGATGGTGCTCAGCGGCCGGGTCCTCGGCCCCGGCTTCGGTTTCGTCCTGGGCGCGGTGACGATGTTCGCCTCCGCGCTGCTCACGGGCGGGGTGGGCCCGTGGCTGCCGTTCCAGATGCTGGCCATGGGCTGGTTCGCCATGGGCGCGGGCCTGCTGCCGGGCCCGGACCGCCTGCGCGGCCGCCCGGAGCTGCTGCTCCTGGCCGTGTACGGCTTCCTGGCCGCCTTCGCCTACGGCACGGCGATGAACCTGGCCGGCTGGCCCTTCATGAACGCCCTCGCCTCGAACGTCGCCTTCGACCCGCACGCGGCGCTCCCGGCCAACCTGGCCCGTTTCCTCGCCTACTGCCTGGCCACCTCGCTCGGCTGGGACCTGGGCCGCGCGGCCGTCACGGTCGTCCTGACCCTCGTCCTCGGCCCGCCCGTGCTCAGGGCGCTGCGCCGCGCCACACGCCGGGCGGCCTTCGAGACGCCGGTCACGTTCGAGGCCCCGCCGGGGTGAGGCGCCCCACATGACGTGGATCACCTACGAGGCGGGGCCGTACCTCCGGCGGCCCGCGCACCGTCCCCGTCCAGCGCTCTGACCTGCACATCGGGAGCTAGCCCCCATATGAGATGAGTTCCGGATATGCGACCCGGGCTAGTAAAAACGGTCATTGCGGACGTTTCCCGGGCCTGTTTCCCTGGACCGCGTCGCCGGGCGCCGACGAGCCCTCAGGGCCGCGGCGCCGCCGTATGCCCCCGCCCCGCACCGCGTGGTTCCGGCATGCCGCGACCGTCCCGTCCCCGAGGAAAGGCCCCCCGTGACCGCCGCTTCCGTCCTCCGCCGCGTCGCCACCCCGAAGAAGGCCCTCACCGGTGCCGCGCTGGCCGCCGTCACCGCCGGCACGCTCCTGGCCGCCGCGCCCGCGCAGGCCGCGACGGCCGGGGCGTCCTCCGCCCGGGCGATCGCCCAGAAGATGATCGGCGACCCGGCCCAGTTCCAGTGCTTCTCCAGGATCGTCGAGCACGAGAGCGGCTGGGACGTCGGCGCCACCAACCCCTCCAGCGGCGCCTACGGCCTGGTCCAGGCCCTGCCGGCCGCCAAGATGGCCTCGGCCGGCCCCGACTGGAGGACCAACCCGGCCACCCAGATCGAGTGGGGCCTGGACTACATGAAGGACCGTTACGGCAGCGCCTGCGGCGCGTGGAACTTCTGGCAGTCCAACGGCTGGTACTGAGCCCGGCCCGCCCCTCCACCGAGCCGAAGGCGGCGGCCCCCCGATCCCCGGGGCCGCCGCCTTCACCCCCTCCCGCGCACGGGCGGGCGCGGTACCGGTGATGAACGCCGCGGGGTGATTTCACGTCTACCGGACCGTGGTTCCAGCCGAAGCCGCCGTCGCCCCGCCCGTGTCCGCGTCCGCACCGCGCGGACACGGCCTGCGCGCCGTCCGCGACCGCCACCGCGTCGCCCTCCTCGCCACGCTCCCCGCGCTCCCCCTGTACGCGCTGTGGTGGTTCTTCCTGGCCACCGGCGGCGGCGACCTGGCGGCCCAGGAGGCGTGGGCCTGGTTCGCCTCCCGGCACGGCGGGTCCGCGTACAACCTCTTCTGGTACGGCGGCATGCACACCGCCAACTACAGCCTCCTCTCCCCGTATCTGATGGCCGCCCTCGGCGTCCGTGCCGTCACCGCCGCCTCCGGGCTGGCCGCGTCCTGGCTGGCGGCGGCGCTGATCGTCCGGGCCGGCGTGCGCCGGCCCCTCGGCCCCGCCCTCCTCGCCTCCCTCGCCCTGTGGTGCAACGTGGCCTCCGGGCGCGCCACCTTCGCGCTCGGCGTCGCCCTCGGGCTCGCGGCCTGCGTGCTGCTCACCCGCGAGCGGCGGGTTGTCCTCGCCGCCGCCTACGCGGTCCTCACCACCCTGGCCTCCCCGGTCGCCGGGCTGTTCCTGGCCGTCGTGGGCGCCGGCTTCCTCCTCGCCCGGGACCGGGTGCGGGCCCTGGCCCTCCTGGCCCCGCCCGCCGCCGTCGTCGCGGCGACCACCCTGCTCTTCCCGTTCGCCGGCGAGCAGCCGATGCCGCTCGCCCGTGTCTGGCCGCCCGTCGTCCTCGGGCTCGCCCTCACCGCGCTCGCCCCGCGCGGCTGGCGCGTGGCCCGCCGCGGCGGGGCGGTCTACGCGGCCGGGACCGTCCTCGCGTACCTCGTCCCCTCCCCCGTGGGCACGAACGTGGAGCGGCTCGCCGAGCTGTTCGCACCCGCCGTCCTGCTCGCCGTCCTGCTCGCCCGGCCCGGCCTGGAGAAGCCGCGCCGCGTCCTCCTCGTCGCCACCCTGGTCTTCTCCGTCGCCTGGGTCGGCAAGAAGACCGCCGACGACCTGCGGGAGTACACCGCGGTCCCCGCCTGGGCCACCCGGACCCACGGCGTGCTGCGGGCCCTGGACGGGCTCGGCGCGCACCGCACCCGGGTGGAGGTCGTCCCCGCCCGCGACCACCGCGAGGCCTCCGCGCTGGCCCCGCACGTCAACCTGGCCCGCGGCTGGAACCGCCAGCTGGACGTGGAGCGCGCCCGTCTCTTCTACGACGGCTCCTTCTCGGCCGCCGCCTACCGGGAGTGGCTGGACCGGTGGGCCGTCGGCCTGGTCGTGCTGCCCCTGGGCACCCCCGACGGGTACGCCGAGGAGGAGGCCCGGCTGATCCGCGAGCACCGGCCCGGCTGGCTGGAGCCCGTCTGGCAGGACGCGCACTGGCGCGTGTACCGGGTGCGGGACGCCGTGCCGCTGGTCTCCGCGCCCGGGAGCGTCGTGCGGGCCGGCGGCGCCGACCTGGTCCTGAGGGTCCCGCGGCCGGGCGCGGTGACCGTGCGGATCGCCTACTCGCCGTGGCTGCGGTCCGACGCGGGGTGCCTGGGACGCGACGGCGAGTTCACCCGCCTGACCGTCTCCGCTCCCGGTGAGTACCGGATCAGCTCGGAGTACGGTCCTTCTCCGGCTCCGCCGGCTCGCTGCTGAGCCGCGCGACCGCCGTCGCCGTCCTCGCCCGCGGGCCCTGCAGGAGGTAGGTCAGGCCGAAGCCGGCCCCGACGACCAGCGCGCCGCCGGCCGCGTCCAGCACCCAGTGGTTGCCGGTCGCCACGATCGCCGAGACCGTGAAGAGGGGGTGCAGCAGGCCGAGCGCCTTCATCCACGTCCTCGGCGCGATGACCGCGATGACCAGGCCGCACCACAGGGACCAGCCGAAGTGCAGGGACGGCATCGCCGCGTACTGGTTGGTCAGGGCGGTGAGCGTCCCGTAGTCCGGCTTGGAGAAGTCCTGGACGCCGTGCACGGTGTCGATGATGCCGAGCGTCGGCATCAGGCGGGGCGGGGCCAGCGGGTAGAGCCAGAAGCCGACCAGGGCGAGCAGGGTGGTGAAGCCGAGGGCGGCGCGGGCCCAGCGGTAGTCGACCGGGCGGCGCCAGTACAGGACGCCGAGGACGGCCAGCGGGACCACGAAGTGGAACGAGGTGTAGTAGAAGTCGAAGAAGTGCCGCAGCCAGCCGACCTTCACCACGGCGTGGTTGACCGCGTGCTCGATGTCCAGGTGCAGGGCGCGTTCGAGGTCGAGGATCTGCCAGCCGTGCTCCTCGGCGCGGGCCCGGCCGGCCGAGTTGCTGCCGCCGGTCGCGGCGAGGCGGACCTTGGAGTAGGCGGCGTACGTGACCCGTATGAGGAGGAGCTCCAGCAGGAGGTTCGGGCGGGTGAGGACCCGGCGCAGGAACGGCAGCAGGGGGACGTGCCGGAAGCGGGTGGGCACGGGGTCGGCGTACCGGGCGGGGACCGGCGAGCGGTAGTACGGCGAGGTGCGGGACAGGAACGGCACGGCGGTGGCGGCGGCGAGGGCCGCCAGCAGTACGACGTTGTCGCGCAGGGGGTGCAGCGCCGCCATGTTCGGCAGCATCATCTTCGCCGGCAGGGTCATGACGAGGACGACGGCGACCGGCCAGACGTACCGGTCGGAGGCGCGTGCGCCGACCCGGCCGACGACCGTGAGCAGCACCCACAGCAGCTGGTGCTGCCAGGCGGTGGGCGAGACGGCGATGGCCGCGCAGCCGGTGATCGCGACCGCGAGGAGGAGCTGGCCGTCACGGGCGTAGTGGACGGCGCGGCGCAGGCCGAGGGCGACGACGGCCGCGCCGAGCAGCAGGAAGACGGCGATCTCCAGGGGGCCGGCCAGGCCGAGCCGCAGCAGGGCGCCGTGCAGGGACTGGTTGGCCAGGTCGTCGGCCCGGCCGCCGAGGCCCACGCCCGCCATGTGGTGCACCCAGTAGGTGTGGGAGTCGTGCGGCATCGCGGCCCAGGCGAGCGCGGTGCACGCGGCGAACGTGACGCCGGCGGAGAGCGCGGCCCTGCGGCGGCCGGTGAACCACAGCACGGGCGCCAGGAGCAGCAGGGTGGGCTGGAGGGCGGCCGCCACGCCGATCAGCAGACCGCCGGTGCGCGGGCCGCGGGCGACGAAGCAGCCCAGCAGGACGAACAGGACCGGGATGACGCTGGTCTGGCCGAGCCAGAGGGTGTTGCGCACCGGCAGCGACAGCATCAGCAGGCAGATGGCGACCGGCGCGGCCAGCAGCGCGGTGCGGCGGCCGACCGGCTGCGGCAGGGCGCGGGCGGCGACCAGGCCGAGGGCGACGACCAGCAGCAGCGTGCCGAACGTCCAGCCCCAGCCGAGGGCCTGTTCGGCCGATCTGGTGAGGGGCTTGAGGGCCAGCCCGCCGAAGGGCGTGCCGGTGAAGCGCGTCGAGTCGTACAGCGACCCGTTGACGTGCAGGACGCCGTCCGGGCCGACCCAGGTCTCCAGGTCCGTCAGCCGCTCGCCGCGCGGGGTGCCCAGGACCACGGCCACCTGCCGTACCGCGAGGACGGCGGCGACCAGCCACAGCCCTAGGCGCGCCACGCGCAGAGGTGCCCCGGCCTCTGTGACGGCCGTCGTCCCGAACGCCTTCGCCGGTGGTCCGCTGTGCTCCGCATTCGCCACGCCTCGTCGGCCTCCCGCCCCGTTCGTCCCACGCGTCCCGCGCGGGGTTGTCTTCGCGAACCCTATGGGGCTCGCGCCGCCCCCGGAGGGAGACGCAGGCAACCCCCGTTTCACCTGACGTCCGTCCTCCTTTTGTCCGCATGACGATAGTGCGGGGGTGATCGGGTTGCCTCCCCGGGCGCGAGACGGATCACAGGGAGGTCCCGCGGGAGCCGTCGCCGGGCCGGCGTGCGTGCCTGGGCACCGCGCATTTAGTGCTGTATGCAGCCGTATGCGCACCGCCCGCAAGGGGTCCAAGGGGGCTGCTGCCGGTCTGCTTCACGGCGGCGATGCCGGCGGCGCTTCCCGCGCTGTTCCCGACGCGGGTGCGCTACGGCTCCCTGTCGACCGGCTTCAACGTCTCGGTGTCGCTGTTCGGCGGCACGACCCCGCTGGTGGTCACGGCGCTCATCGGCGCGACCGGGGACATGATGGTGCCCGCGTACTACATGACGGCCGCGGCGGTGATCGGCGGCGTCGCGGTGTGGCGCATGACGGAGTCGGCGGGCCGGCCGCTGCCGGGGTCGGCGCCGGCGGTGTCCGCGGGCGAGCGGGGCTGAGGCCCCGGGAGCGGTCCGCGCGGCCCGCGCCGTTCCCGGCGGACCGCTCCCGGGCCCGTTCCGGCGGCGTCCCGCGAGGCTCCGCTGACACCGCACGGGCTCGCCGTTATATTCACCGGCAGAACTGGTTAGTCAATCTAACTAGCCGCACGGAAGGCACGGTGCATGAGCGACTCGCAGCTCTGGGACGACGTCGACGACTACTTCACCGCCCACCTCGCGCCGGACGACGACGCCCTGGAAGCCGCCCTGCGGGACAGCGCCGCCGCCGGACTGCCCGCCATCAACGTCACGGCCGCCCAGGGCAAGCTGCTCCAGCTCCTCGCCCAGATCCAGGGCGCCCGGCACATCCTGGAGATCGGCACGCTCGGCGGCTACAGCACCATCTGGCTGGGCCGGGCGCTGCCGGCCGGCGGACGGCTGGTCTCCCTGGAGCACAACCCCCGGCACGCCGAGGTCGCCACCCGGAACATCGCCCGCGCGGGCCTGGCCGAGCTCGTCGAGGTGCGGGTCGGACCGGCCCTGGAGTCGCTGCCCGAGCTGGCCGACGAGAACCCGCCCCCGTTCGACCTGGTCTTCATCGACGCCGACAAGGCCAGCAATCCGCACTACGTGGAGTGGGCCCTGAAGCTCACCGGTGCCGGCAGCCTGATCATCGTCGACAACGTCGTACGGGGCGGCCGGGTCGCCGACGCGGACAGTACCGAGCCCGACGTCCGCGGCACCCGCGCCGCCATCGAAATGATCGGCAGCCACCCCAGGCTGAGCGGCACGGCCGTCCAGACGGTGGGCGGCAAGGGCTACGACGGTTTCGCGCTGGCGCGGGTGCTGGCGTAAGGGCGGGGGCCGCCTCACACCTCGTGGTAGAAGCCCACGTTGACGCTGCGCGGGCCGGTGCGGTCCTGGATGACGACCTCGCCGCTGCCGCCCCGGGGCAGCGGCACGGTGCCGCCGTAGGCGACGGGCTGCGCGTACTCCCCGACCGTCAGGCGGACTTCGGAGGACGGGTCGGGCTGCGAGCCGCGCAGCCAGGTGAGCTGCCAGCCGCCGTCGGGCCCGCACAGGAACTCCAGGTGCACCCGGGAGACGAACAGCCAGTCGTCCGGCGTCGCGAGCCGGCACACGGACCTGTCCCGTCCCACCCGCAGCACGGCGCCCGGCTCGCTGGGCGCGTCGGCCATGAGCATGCCGGCCGTGGCGCCCGCGTCCGCCGCGGAGACGGCGGCCATGGTGAGTTCGAGCACGTGCGTTCCTCCTGAGATCCCCGGGGGGCCGGGAACGGCCCGCGCGGTCGCCGGGCCGGCCACCGCCGCCGCATGATAAATCGCCCGGCACCGCGGCGTCCGGCACAATGGCCTCATGACCGAGCGAAAGCCACCCGGTGTTCCGTTCGAGTCCTGGGCCGAGAAGCAGATCCGCGACGCGCGGGCGCGCGGTGAGTTCGACCGGCTGCCCGGCGCGGGCCGGCCGCTGCCGGAAGACCTGGAGTCCTCGTACGACGAACTGTGGTGGGTGAAGCGGAAGCTGGCCCGCGAAGGCGTCTCGGTCCTGCCGCCGGCGCTGGCGCTGCGCAAGGAGGCGGAGGACGCGCTCGCCGCGGCCTACGCGGCGCCCTCCGAGCGGATCGTCAGGAAGATCCTGACGGACGTCAACGCCCGGATCCGCGACATGATGTTCAAGCCGCCGCCCGGCCCCCCGCTGGGCATGAAGCCGTACGACGTCGACGAGGTCGTACGGCTGTGGCGGGAGCGCCGGGCGGCGGACGGGTCGCGGGGGTCAGACGTGCAGTAGCCGTTCCGCCAGTTCGCGGTAGTCCCGCAGGGCCAGGCGGAGTTGTTCGGTGTCGGCGGTCCCTGCGGGCCCGCTCCCGCCGTCGGCCGGCTGCCAGGACCGGCGCAGGGTGCGGCGGTGCTGCGTCACCGCCTCCGTGAAACGGGCGGTGAGCTCCTCCAGGACGCGGTCGGCCTCCTCCACGGCGGCCCGCGGCTCGTCCACGAACCCGGCCACGGTGTGCTGCAGCCGCGCGGCGAGCCGGTCGCGTTCCTCGTGCGGCAGGAGACGGGTGCCGGTGCGCTCGCTCTCGCGCGTGCCGGCGGCCTCCCCGGCGGGGGTGCCGGGCGGGCGGTCTCCCGCTCCCGCGCCGGTGTCCGCCGCGGTGGTCCCGCCCGCGCCGCGCACGCGGGCCGTGCCCGTGCCGGAGGTGTCCTCCCGGGGGGTGGGGGGAGCGGTGCCCGGGGCGGTCTCCCCGCGGGCGCCGGGGATGGTGTTCCGGCCGCGGTCGGCGGATGTGCCGTCGGCGGGCGGTCGGGTCACGTCGGACATGTGCCTCAGCTCTCCTTCGCCTGACGTCGGTGTGCGGCCCACGGCAGGTGGCCGCGGGCCGCGGGAGCCCTGCGCTCGCCGTCGCTGCCGGCGCGGCGGTGTCCGCCGTCGTGGTGGGACGGGCGCACCAGCTCCTCGAACAGGGCGCGGGCCTCCACCATCGCCTCGCGCATCTCCTCCGTGCTCGCGCCGTCGTCCCGGGCGCCGTTCACGCCGGCGTGCGACACGCGGTGCACGCGCCGGTAGCCCTCCACGTGGTGGGCGTGGTGCACGGACAGCGCGGCGAGCTGTTCCTCGTAGTGCCCGCCGTCGGGGAAGCCGCGGGCGCCGGCCAGTTCGGCGAGCAGCCGGTCGGCCTCGGCGACCGCCTCCCGCGGCGAGTCGACGAACCGCTCCTGGGCGGCCGTCCAACGCGCCTCGAACCGTTCCCGCTCGGCGGGCTCCAGCGGCCGCCGGCGCAGCTCGCCGTGGCGCTCCACGCGCTCGGCGAGCTCCCGCTCGGCGGCCTTGGCGTCCCCGTCGTGCCGGGCGACGGCACGGTCGTACTCGGGCCCGAAGCGGCGCTTCAGGCTCGTTCCGCCCCGCGAGCCGCGGGAGCGCAGGGTCAGGACGGCCGCGACGATGACGACGGCCGCCACGATCAGAGCGATGATCACGCCTGTGGACATGAATGCCTTCCGGGTTCTCGACCCAGCCGGCTCTCCTCTCGGGCCGGCTCGCCGGTCGGGTAGCCCCGTGGGCCCGCCTCAAACGGCGCCCGCGGCGCCGCCGGAGCGCGCCCTCCCGCCGGCGCGGAAGTCCGAGTCCGGTCGCGTGACACGGGGAACGGCCCCGCGGCGTAAGGCCCGTGGCCCGGGTCCTCGTCCCCGGCCGTACGACTCCCCTGCCGCCGCCGCGCGTTGACGGGCGCACCGCACGGAGCCGGGTGACCGCCGGTAGCCGCCGCACGAGGGCCGCCGGACCGGTCCGGGCGAGCCGGAGCGCGCGAGCGCCGCGGCCCGGGCGCCGAACTCGCGCCGCCGCACGGGCAGTTTCCGGTCGCGCGGCGGGGGTGAGCCGGCCGGTGCCTCAGCCGAGGCGGGCGACCGGACGCTCGTCGTGCGGCCGCTCCCGCTTCGAGCCGCACAGTTCGCCGGACAGTTCCTCCACCAACTGCACCAGATCGGTGGGCCGGTCGGGTCCCCACCAGTCACCGAGCAGTCCGGCCAGGGACTCCTCGCGGGCCCGCGCCAGCCGGTCGGCGGCCTCGCGGCCCCGGTCGGTGAGGTAGAGCTGGACGCCCTCGCGGCGGGCCAGGTTCCGTTCCTCCACCTGGCGGGCGGCTTCCATGACCACCGCCAGCGGGACGGGGATGTGCTCGGCGAGCGCGGCCGGTTCCACGCTGCCGTGCCGCCTGATCCGCAGCAGCAGCCAGCCGGCGGCGGGCAGCAGGTCGTAGCCCGCCCGTGCGGTGATGTCCCGGTAGATCCGGCGCCGGCCCTCGCGGGAGCCGAGCACCGACAGCGCGCGGCACACCTCGTCGTACGACGACCGCTCGACCGGGTTGCTGGCGAAGGTCTCCGTGCCGTCGGGCGCCGTGACGGAGCCGCGCAGCCGGTCCTCCTTGAGGAACCAGGACAGCACGAAGGCGAGCAGCGCCACGGGGGCGGCGTACAGGAAGACGTCGGTGATGGACGAGGAGTACGCGTGCAGGGCGGCCGGGCGCAGCGCGGGCGGCAGGGCGGCGATGCCGCGCGGGTCGGCCTCCAGCGCGTCCGCCGTCGCGTCCGGCGGGAGCGGGGCGCCCCGCAGGGCGTCCGCGAGCTTGTCGCCGAGCCGGCCGGCGAAGAGCGTGCCGAAGACGGCGACGCCGAAGGAGGCGCCGATCGACCGGAAGAAGGTCGCGCCGGAGGTGGCCACGCCGAGGTCCTCGTAGGCGACGGCGTTCTGCACGACGAGGACGAGGATCTGCATCACCAGGCCCAGCCCCAGGCCGAAGACGAAGAAGAAGGCGCTCATCACGGCCGTGGAGCTGTTCTCGTCGAGCCGGTGCAGCAGGAGCAGGCCGACGGTGGTGACGGCGGTGCCCGTGACCGGGAAGACCTTCCAGCGGCCGGTGCGGCTGACGATCTGTCCGGAGGCGGTCGAGGACAGCAGCAGACCGAACACCATCGGCAGCATGTGCACACCGGACATGGTGGGGCTGACGCCCTGGACGACCTGGAGGAAGGTCGGCAGGTAGGTCATCGCGCCGAACATGGCGAAGCCGATCACGAAGCCGATGACGGCGCAGAGGGTGAAGGTGCGCACGCGGAACAGCTTCAGCGGCAGCACGGGCTCGGCCGCCCGCCGCTCCACCGCCACGAACGCCGCGGCGAGGACGGCGCCCAGCACGGCCAGTCCGGCGATCTGCGGCGAGCCCCAGTCCCAGGTGGTGCCGCCGAGCGAGGCGACCAGCACCAGGCAGGTGGCGACGGAGGCGATGAGGAAGGTGCCGAGGTAGTCGATGACGTGCTTCGCGGACCGGCGCGGGATGTGCAGGACGGCCGCGATCACGGCGAGCGCGACGACGCCGACCGGCAGGTTGACGTAGAACACCCACCGCCAGCTCAGGTGTTCGGTGAACAGCCCGCCCAGCAGCGGCCCGAGCACGCTGGTCGCCCCGAACACGGCCCCGAACAGGCCCTGGTAGCGCCCCCGGTCCCGGGGGGACACCAGGTCGCCGACGATCGCCATCGACAGCACCATCAGACCGCCGCCGCCCAGGCCCTGCACGGCCCGGAAGACGATCAGCTGGGTCATGTCCTGCGCCGTGCCGCACAGCACCGAGCCGACCAGGAAGATCACGATCGCGGTCTGGAACAGTTTCTTGCGCCCGTACTGGTCGCCGAGCTTGCCCCACAGCGGGGTCGCGGCCGTCGAGGCCAGCAGGTACGCGGTGACGACCCAGGACAGGTGCTCCAGGCCGCCGAGGTCGCTGACGATGGTGGGCAGCGCGGTCGACACGATGGTCTGGTCGAGGGCGGCGAGCAGCATGCCGAGGAGCAGGGCGCCGATCGAGACCATGACGTTGCCCGGCACGTGCTCCTCGCGCGCCCCGGGACGGGCGTCCTGCGCATCGCCCGCCTTGTCGGCCTTGTCGGCCTTGTCGGCCTTCTCAGCCTTGTCGGCCTTCCCCGCCTTGTCCGTCATACCGTGCGCATCCCCGGCCATGAAGACCTCCCGCGGTTCTCGTGACACGTTCCCATGGTGAGCGGTATGTCCGGTTATGGCCTGCTGATTCCTGTTGGAGCCCGGTATTCCGAGGGCTTGCGGGCCATCGCGTGGAGGAGATCTGCATAATCTCTGGAGATCGCGAGGGGGAGCGGCCGAAGGGAGGGGAACGCGTGGAGCAGCAGCAGGGTCACCCGTGTCCGGAGTGCGGGGCGCCCAGAGAACCGGACCACACCCCGACGTGCGCCTGCGCCGAACGCGCCTCCGAGGTCCTGCGCGAGACCCGTACGGCCGAGGCGGCCGCGGCGGAGGACTTCGATCCGCTGCGCATACGGCCGTACGTCGCCCTGGACGGCACCACGCCGGACGGCGGGGCCGGGCCCCGGGAAGGCGCGGACGGGCCGGAGGAAGGCGCGGACGGGCCGCGGGATCAGGAGGAGGCGGCCCGGCAGCCGTCCGCGGCCGACGCGACGACGCCGTTGCCCGCCGTCGCCCCTGACGCGCCCGACGCCACGTCCGTGCTCCCCGCCCCCCTGGCCCCGCCGCCGGCCGAGCCGAGCGCGCGGGACCTGAGCCTGTTCGAGAGCACGGCACCGCGGACGGAAGGGGACCCGGCCGGGCAGCGCCCGCACGAGACGGACCCGCACGAGACGGACCCGTACGAGGTGGGCCCGCACGGGCCGGATCCGTACGGGCCGGATCCGTACGAGGCGGACGAGGCGCCGTCGCGCCGCCGGCGCCGCACCGCCGCGCTCGCCGTCGCCGGGACGTTCGTCGCGGTGGTGGCGGTCGCCGGGTACACGAGCGGGCTGTTCTCCTACGAGACGCCGTCCCGGGGCACCGCGCTGCCGGACGGCATACGGGCGAGCGTGCCGGACACCTCGGCCGGCCCGGCCTCCGGGGCGCCCGCCTCCGGCACGCCCTCCCGGCCGCCGACGTCCGCGGCGCCCTCGCCGTCCCCGACGGCCAGCGCGAGCCCGTCGCCCTCGCCGTCCCCGTCGGCCTCCAGCGCCTCGCCGAGCCCGGCGGAGCCCTCCGGACCGGCCTCGCCGACGCCGACGGCCTCCGGCACCGGCGACCCGGCCGGGGCCGTCGAGGACGACGACCGCCGCGAGGACGCCCCCGTACTGCGCCGCGGCGACAGCGGCCCGGAGGTCACCGAGCTCCAGTTGCGCCTGGGCCAGCTCCGCCTCTACAACGGCGAGGCCGACGGCCGCTTCACCGACCGGGTCGAGAACGCGCTGCGCGCCTACCAGTGGTCGCGGGGCGTCCGCTCCGACGAGCCGGGCAGCTACGGGCCGGAGACGCGGGCGAAGCTGGAGTCGGAGACGCAGGAGCCGTAGGGGACCCGGCCGCGGCGGCCGGAGGCCCGGCCCGTGGCGCGCCTAGGGCTTGTCGTCGAACTCCCGTCGTCCGCCCGGAGGGCGGGCCCCGCGGCGTCGGGTGCGTGCTCCCGGCGTGCCGGGCGCCGGCCCTCGTACCCGGATGTACTCGGGTCCGCGCTCGGTGCGGCGGGAGTGCGTGCAGGGCGTCGCGGGGCGGGAGTTCGACGACAGGCCCTACCCGACGTGCAGCCGGATCGTGCCGTCGGCCAGGGCCTCCACGCGCACCCGGGTCAGGTCCCGCACGGTCACGTCGGGTGCGTGGTGTCCGGCCCGGGGACCGACTCCCACGACCTTCATGCCGGCGGCGCGCCCGGCCGCGATGCCGGCCGCGGAGTCCTCGAAGACCACGCAGTCCGCGGGGGCGACGCCCAGTTCCGCGGCGCCCTTCAGGAACCCCTCCGGGTCGGGCTTGCTCGCGCCGACGGACTCCGCCGTCACCCGCACCTCGGGCAGCTCCAGCCCGGCGGCAGCCATCCGCGCCGTGCACAGCGCCACGTCGGCGGAGGTCACCAGCGCGTGCGGCAGGCCGCGCAGCGAGGCGAGGAAGGCGCGCGCTCCGGGGACCTCGACGACGCCCTCGGTGTCGGCCGTCTCCTCGGCGAGCATGCGCGCGTTGTCCGCGTGGTTGTGCTCCATGGGCCGGCCGGGCAGCAGCAGCGCCATCGAGGCGTACCCCTGGCGTCCGTGGACGACCTTCATGACCTCGTCGCCGTCGAGCCCGTGGCGCTCGGCCCAGCGCCGCCAGACGCGTTCGACCGCGGCGTCGGAGTTGACCAGGGTGCCGTCCATGTCCAGCAGGAGGGCGCGGGCGGTGAGCACGGCGGTGGCCGTCATCGGCAGCTCCTAGGCTCCAGGGCGCGGGAGGAGGGCTGTGGGCGGGCCCCCGAAGGACAAGGCGGCCCCGCCCGCCGGTCAGGGAAAGCGGGCGGGAGCCACTTTGTTCCTCCACGGTACAAAACCGTACCGGCATGCGCCAGTGCCGCCGCCGAGTGTTCACCGGCCGTTCGGCCCGCCACCCCCGCCCGCCCGGCTCATCCGGTCACGGCCTCCCACAGGCTCCACACCCCGAGCCCCAGCATCAGCAGGGCCGCGATCTGCGTGATCAGCCGCAGCGGCACCCGCTTCATCAGCGCCTTCCCCCCGACGATGCCGAGCCCGGCCACCGACCACAGCGCGAGCACCGCGCCCAGGCCGACGGAGAGCGGGTCGTCGTAGCGGGCCGCGAGGTTCGCCGTCATGATCTGGGTGAGATCGCCGAACTCGGCGACCAGGATGAGCATGAACCCCGCGCCCGAGACCTTCCAGAAGGACTGGTCACGCGGCTTGCGGACCTCCTCCTCGTCCTCGTCCTTCTTCATCAGCAGCATCGCGGCGCCGCCGAGGAACAGCACGCCCGTCAGCGCGTGCACGAGCTGCTGCGGCAGCAGCGTGAGCACGCTGCCGGCCGCGACGGCGAGCGCGACGTGCAGCGCGAAGGCGGCGGCGACGCCGGCGAAGACGTAGGAGGCGCGGTAGCGCGTGCCGAGGACGAGGCCGGCGAGCGCGGTCTTGTCCGGCAGTTCGGCGAGGAAGACGACGCCGAAGACGACGGCCGTCACGGTGAAGCTGATCAAGGGTTCCTCAATCGGTCGGGGCTGCCCCGCCGAGAGTGCTGCTCCTGTGACGCGCGACACCTCGGCACGGCAGCACACGTGGAGCCCGCACCCGTGGGGCGCAGGCGGTGCACTGCTTGCCGAAGGTCTCGCTGGCGGGTCCGCGGCGGACCGGCCCCCGGGCGCCGGCTCAGGCTGGCTGAGCAGTGTGTCGACGGTCCGGCGAAGAGCTACTCCCCTTCTGCGCCGTCCATGGTACGCGAGGTCCGCACCGGCACCGGGAGCGGAAGGCCGCGCACGAAGTTCCCGCCCGCGCATAGACGTGTCATGCGCACGTCATTAGCTTCTTACCGAACACACACCCCACCGCAACGCGGCGTGGCGAGCATTCCCCTGCCCGCCCTCCAACGCCCGCATTCCCCAAGGGAGTTCGCATGCCCAGGCTCTACGCGCGTCGACGGCTCAGCACCGTGGCGGCCCTCACCGCCCTCACCGCCTCCCTCGGCCTCCTCAACGGCCCGGCCGCCTCCGCCGCCCTCCCCACCCCGGTCAGTGCCGCCACCGCCCGCGGCTACCTCGCCTCCCTCACCGTGGCGGGCGAGGACCGCACCGGCTACAGCCGCGACCTCTTCCCGCACTGGACCACCGTCAGCGGCACCTGCAACACCCGCGAGACGGTCCTCAAGCGCGACGGCTCGGGCGTCGTCACCGACTCCGCCTGCTACCCCACCAGCGGCAGCTGGTACTCCCCGTACGACGGCGCCACCTGGACCGCCGCCTCCGACGTCGACATCGACCACCTCGTGCCGCTCGCCGAGGCCTGGGACTCCGGCGCCGGCGGCTGGACCACCTCCCGCCGCCAGGCCTTCGCCAACGACCTGACCCGTCCGCAGCTCCTCGCCGTCACCGACGACGTGAACCAGTCCAAGGGCGACCAGGACCCGGCCACCTGGATGCCCTCGCGCACCGCCTACCGCTGCACCTACGTCCGCGCCTGGGTCCAGGTGAAGTACTACTACGGCCTGTCCGTCGACTCCGCCGAGAAGTCCGCGCTGCAGAACCACCTCGCCGCCTGCTGACATCCGCGTGTTTTCCGGGCCGGAACCTCCCCGCCGGCCTCCGTCGTTCCGTACCGTACGGGGCGACGGAAGGAAATCACCATGGCCGGACTGCGCCTGGGACCGCTGCTGAGGTACACCGACGGCTCGTCCGCGACCGTCTGGGTCGAGACGAGCCGTCCGTGCACCGCCGAGGTGCGCTGCGCCGACGGCGCCGCGGGCACGGCCCGCACCTTCCAGGTGGCCGGGCACCACTACGCCCTGGTCCCGGTGAGCGGCCTCACCGCGGGCACGTCGACGGCGTACGAGGTGTTCCTGGACGGCACGCGCGTGTGGCCGCTGCCCGACTCGCCCTTCCCGCCGTCGGTCATCCGCACGCTCCCGAAGGACGGCGGCGTCCACGTCGCCTTCGGCTCCTGCCGCTGGGCCGCCCCGCCGGCCGACGGCAGCGACCCGGTCGGTCCGGACGCCATGGACGCGCTGGCCGCCCGCATCGCGGCCGATCCGCAGGGCGAGCGGCCCGACGTCCTGCTGCTGCTCGGCGACCAGGTGTACGCCGACGAGACCTCCGACGCCACGCAGCGCTGGCTGGCGGCCCGCCGCGACCTCGACGAGCCGCCGGGCAGCGGGGTCGCGAACTACGAGGAGTACACCCACCTCTACTACGAGTCGTGGCTCGACCCCGGCATCCGCTGGCTGCTGTCCACCGTGCCCACCTACATGGTCTTCGACGACCACGACGTCATCGACGACTGGAACACCTCCGCCGCCTGGCTGGCCGACATGCGCGCCACGCCGTGGTGGCGGGAGCGGCTGCTGAGCGGCCTGATGTCGTACTGGGTCCACCAGCACCTGGGGAACCTCTCACCCGGCGAGCTGGCCGCCGACCCGCTGTACGAGGCCGTCCGCGAGGCCCCCGACGGCACCGACGTCCTGCGCACCTTCGCCGCCCGGGCCGACGCCGACCCGGCCGCCGCCCGCTGGAGCTACCGGCGCGACTTCGGCCGCGTCCGGCTGGTGATGGTGGACAGCCGCGCGGCCCGCGTCCTGGAGGAGGGCAGCCGCGCGATGCTCCATCCGAAGGAGGCCGCCTGGCTGCGCGAGCAGGTGCTGGACGCGCCGGGGGCGTACGACCACCTCCTCGTCGGCACCTCGCTGCCCTGGCTGCTGCCGCACCTGGTGCACGACGCCGAGGAGTGGAACGCGGCGCTGTGCCGGGGCGAACGGGGCCCCCGCTGGGCCCGGCTGGCCGAGAAGGTGCGGCGGGGCGCCGACCTGGAGCACTGGTCGGCGTTCCCGTCCTCCTTCGCCGACCTGGCGGCGCTGATCGCCGAGGCCGGTTCGGGGCCGGACGCGCCGGCGACCGTGTGCGTGCTGTCGGGCGACGTCCACCACGCCTACGTGGCCGAGCCGTCCTGGCCGCGGGGCGGGCCCGACGCCCGGGTGGTGCAGCTCGTCTGCTCCCCCGTCCACAACTCCGTGCCGCTGTCGATCCGGCTGGCCTTCCGCGTCGGCTGGCACGCGGTGGCACGGGTCCTCGGCCGGTGCCTCGCCCGGCACGGACGCCTGCCGCGGCCGCCGATCCGCTGGCGCAAGACCGGCGGACCCTGGTTCGGCAACCAGCTCATGACGCTGACGCTGCGCGGGCGTTCGGCCCGGCTGCGGCTGGAGCAGGCGCGGGCGGTGCGCGACGGGCGCCCGGTGCTGCGGGCGGTCGAGGAGACCGAACTCGCCCCCTGATCCGCCCCCCGACCCGCCCCTGATCCACCCGCGCGCCGGCCGCCGGGGCCGCGAGCCCGCCGCCGCGGGCCCGCGGAGCGCTTCCCCGCGCGCGGCCCGCCCGGGGCGGCACCGCGCCCCTGCCGCCCGCGGGACCGTCCCGGCACCGCCCTCCGGGGGACCGGCTTCGGGGCGCCGCGGCAGGGCGTGCACCGGATGGCCGCGGGGGAGCCGGTCCGAGTGTGCTTTCGGTCACACTTTCGGGCGCGGGTGAGGTGACCGGAGCGGCGCCACGTGCAGTGGTGGCAGGAGAGGAAGACGAAGCCGAGGTGAACCAATGGCCTAATGTTGAACTTGCAAGCATTAATTAGGCGGGCCTAACGTGGATCGTCCCACTCGGTTCCGTCCCCGGACCGGCCCCTCCCCGAGCCGGCCTACCGAAGGAGCGACCCCACATGACCGGACGCCTCGACAGCGCCCAGCCGTACGCCCTCGGCCTGTTCCGCATCGTCGTGGGGCTGCTCTTCGCCTGTCACGGCGCCATGGCCCTCTTCGGCGCGTTCGGCGGCGTGGACGGCAGCGGCGCCACCGCCGAGACCGGCGCCTGGCCCAACTGGTACGCGGCCGTGATCGAGCTGGTCGGCGGCAGCCTCGTCCTGCTGGGACTCGGCACCCGCGCCGCGGCCTTCCTCTCCTCCGGCGCCATGGCCTACGCGTACTTCAAGGTCCACCAGGCCGAGGCCCTGTGGCCGATCGAGAACAACGGCGAGGGCGCGGCCCTGTACTGCTGGGCCATGTTCCTGCTGATCTTCACCGGCTCCGGTGCCCTCGGACTCGACCGGCTGCTCACCAGGCGTTCGTCGACCCGGAAGCCGGCCGCCGAGCAGGCACCCGCGACGGTCTGACCCCGCCCGCGCGAGACCGCCGGTGCCCTCCCCGTCGAACGGGGAGGGCACCGGCGTGTGCGGCCGGGCGCGTGCGGCGCGCCCGCGTGCCCGCGTGCCCGCGTGCCCGCGTGCCGGATGAACGCGCCGTGTCCATCGCATGAGCCCCCCGTGACCCTTTCGTCACACCTCCCGCGTACGCTGTATGGCTGTCATGGCCACTCCTGCCGCTCCCCCCGCGACATCGCGGCACGGTCTGGCCCACGGGGGAATCACGGGGAGTTGCGGTGCAGGAGAGTATGGGGGCGCTGACCGGCAGCCCGTGGATCTACGCGGCGGTGGCCCTGTCGGTGCTGCTCGACGTGTTCCTGCCGGTGCTGCCCAGCGGCGTCCTGGTGATCACGGCCGCCACGGCGGCGGCCGCGGAGACGGCGGCCGACGTGCCCGACGTCCTGGTCCTGACTCTCTGCGCGGCCACCGCCTCCGTCCTGGGCGACCTGGTGGCCTACCGCCTCGCCCGGCGCGGCGGCGCCCGCCTGGACCGGGCGATCGCCCGCTCCCGCCGCCTGACCACCGCGCAGGAACGTCTCGGCGCGGCCCTGACCCGGGGCGGCGGCGCCCTGGTCGTGCTCGCCCGCTTCGCCCCCGCCGGCCGTTCGCTCGTCTCCCTCGGCGCCGGCGCCGCCCACCGCCGCGTCCGCGAGTTCCTTCCCTGGTCGGCCCTGGCCGGACTCTCCTGGGCCGCCTACAGCGTCACCCTCGGCTACCTGGGCGCCCACTGGCTGGGCGCGACCTGGCTGGCCGCGGCGGTGTCGGTGGCGGCGCTGTCCGGCGCGGGGGCGGCGGCGGCGTACCTGCTGCGCAGGCGGCCGGCGTAGCCGCGGGCGGCCGGGTCGTAGCCCGCGCCTTCGCGCCGCCCGTGCGCGGACCGGCCCCGTGACGGCACCGCGCGCCACCCGGCCCCCGTCCCGCGGCACCGCGCGTTACCCGGCTCCCCGTCCCGCGGCCCCCCGTACCTCCAGTCCGCCCAGCAGCTCGGCCGTGGCCTCGGCGACCGCGTCCACGGCCCGCTCGAACACCTCCCGGTTGTGCGCGGCCGGCGCCCGGAACCCGGACACCTTCCGCACGTACTGCAACGCGGCGGCCCGGATCTCCTCCTCGGTGGCCTCCTCGGCCAGCACGGGAGGACGAAGTGTCTTGATGCTCCGGCACATGCCCCCAGTCTGGCCCCACGAACCCCGTACGGCCATGCCCCGGGCACCTGCGACGATCGTCCTCGGCGGCCACCGCACAGGGGCCGACCGACGAGAGGAGCCCACCATGGCGAACCCACTGACCGTGGCCGTCCTCGGCCCCGGCGGCGTAGGCGGCCTGCTCGCCGCCCTGCTGTCCCGCGCCGGCCACCGTGTCGTCTGCCTGGCCGGTGACACGACGGCCGGCACCCTGCGCACGCGCGGACTCGAGGTCCGCAGCGGCCGGTTCGGCGACTTCGCGGTCCCCGTCGAGGCCGACACCCGCCTGCGCGAACCGGTCGACGCCTGCCTGATCACCGTCAAGCACACCGCCCTGCACGACGCCCTGACCCGCGTCCCGCCGCACACCCTCGGCGACGGCCTCCTCGTACCGTTCCTGAACGGCGTCGAACACCCGGCAGTCCTGCGCGCCCGGTACCGTCCCGACCGCGTCGCCCCGGCCGTCGTCCGCGTCGAGTCGACCCGCGTCGCCCCCGGGGTCGTCGAGCACGGCAGCCCGTTCGCGGAGATCGACCTGACCGGCGCCTGCGTGCCCGGCGAGCTGCTCGGCGCCCTCGCCGGGGCCTTCGCCGCCGCGGGGCCGGCCACCCGGGTCCTGGCCGACGAGACGGCGGTCCTGTGGGCGAAGATGTCCTTTCTCGCCCCCTTCGCCCTGCTCACCACCCGCTACGGCCTCCCCCTGGGCGACATCCGCACCCGGCACCGTGCCGAACTGACCGCCCTGGTCGAGGAGACGGCCGCGATCAGCCGCGCCTGCGGCGGCCCGGCGGACCCGGACCGGGCCCTGGCCCGCTACGACGCCTTCCCCCCGCGGACCAGGTCGTCGATGCAGCGCGACGCCGAGGCGGGGCGCCCTCTGGAACTGGACGCCATCGGCGGCGCGTTGCTGCGCGCGGCGGAGCGGCACGACGTGCCGGCTCCCCTCACCGCCCGTCTGGTAAGGGAGTTGACGGAACTCGGGCACTGAGCCGCCCCCCTCGATCCGGCACTCGCCACAGGCACACCCGTTCGGATGAACCACGGGAAGGAACTCGCCACCCAAATTCGAACAGGCGTATCATTGGGCTGTGGCTGCGACCTATGACTTTCCGAGTGACCTCCTCGCCGGTCAGGAGGAACTGCATCAGGTCCGGGCCGAGTTGTCGGCCCTGCTGAAGCGGCTCCCCTGGTCGGTGGAACCGCTGGACGGCTTCAGCGACGACAACGGCTGGCGCAAGGTGGAGCGCCCCGCCTCGCCCGGCTGGAGCGCCGACGAACAGGCGGAGGTGGAAAAGCTCCGCCGGCGCGAGCACGAACTCGCGGTGTTCGTCAGCACCCACCGCTACTGGTCGGAGCTCACCGGCCCCGACCGGGTGGACGCCCGCTCCCGGCTGAAGCACGCCCACGAGGCTCCCGCCCAGGGCGCCGGGGAGACCTGAGAGCGGGCGGGGCCGGCCCCGCCCGGATCCCCGCCGCCTCCCGCCGGCACGAAGGAACGCCCCGGGCCGTCGACGGCCCGGGGCGTTCCTTCGTGCTCCCGGTGGGCGCGGACGGTTTCGAACCGCCGACATCCTGCTTGTAAGGCAGGCGCTCTACCCCTGAGCTACGCACCCGCTCCCCGGGCCGGACACCCAGGACGACTCGACAGCCTACCCTGCCGGGGGCGCTGTCCCGCAAACCCGTCACGGCAGGCCGCCGCCGGGGGTGGGCCGGGGCCGGCCCCACCAGAAAGCCGGGAGCGCTCCGGGCCCCGCCTCCGTCCGCACCTCCGCGGGCCCCGTCTCCGTCCGCACCTCCGCCGGCCCCCCGGACCCGCGCACCGGCGACGGACCGGACCGGTGCGCGGAGGTCTCCTCCCGCCAGGCGCGCACCGGGACGCGCGACGGTCCGGTCCGCCTCGAACTCGGCGTCCTGCCGGACCGGGTGCGGGCCCGCAGCGGCGACGGCCCCCGAGGACCGCGCCGCCCCGGGCCGCCCACCGGGTGACCCCCCGGGGCGGACGGCGGGCCAGGGGCCGGGGGGGGGGACGTGTCCGTGCCCCGCGGCGACTCGGGCCCGCGTGCGGTGACCGCGCGCACCGGCGACGGCGAAGTCACCGCCGGAACCGCGAACTGACCGGCCCGTGTCTTCGTCCCTAACCGGTGGGACAATGACACCGGGCAGGGTGGACGACAGTGCGGGAGAGGGATGTGACGGCGACACCAGCACAGCCGGACCCGCCGTCGGTGCCGCGCGCCCACCGCGTGCTCCGTCCCGCGCGCCGCCGCGCGCCGGCCCGTCCGCGCCAGGCGCCCGGGCCGGTCCGGGACGCGCTCGCCCTGGTGGGGCTGCCGCTGCTCGCCGCGCTGGCGCTGCCCGCCGCGTTCGCCGGCGGCGGCACACGGCGCTGGTTCGGCGGGCGGGCCGAGAGCCAGCGGGCCGAGGCGCAGTCCGCGAAGGACGCGGCGGCGGCCGCGTTCTACGAACTCGACACCGCCCAGCGCGACCTGCGGATCTCGATCGAGACGATCGCCGCGGTCGACGACTCCCCCGCCGCCGGGCGCGCGGTCGCCGGCTTCGAGGCGCTCGGCCGGCGCATCGACGAGGTCAGCCACCGCTACATCGAAGCCGTCGACGCCCACGACCTGGACCGGGACGACCTGGAGGCGTCGGCCGCCTCCCGCGCCCGCGCCGAGCTGACCGCCGCCAAGGAGGAGCTGGAGCGGGTCAAGCAGGAGCTGGACCGGTTCGCCGACGGCCTCGGACCGCTGATCGGCAAGGCCGAGACCCAGCTCGCCCGGCTCGCCCCCGCGGTCGAACGCGCCCGGCAGGCCCTGCTCGCCGCCTCCGGCGCCCTGGACGCCGTACGGGCCTCGGGTCTGAGGGCGGACGACCTCGCCGCCCGGCTCGCCGCCCTCTCCCCGGAGCTGACCAGGCTGAACCAGGGCGCCGGGCAGCACGGCGTGCCGCAGACCCTGGAGCGGGCCGAGCGGGTCACCCGGGAGGCCGAGGCGATCCGCGTGACGGCCGAGCGGCTGCCCGGGCGGGCTGCCGAGATCGACCACCGCCTGGTCTCCCTGCGCACCCGCGCCCAGGCGCTGACCACCCGCGCCGAACAGGTCGAACCGGTCCTGAGCGAACTGCGGCGGCGGTTCGCCCTGGCCTGCTGGCAGGACCTGCAGCACGTACCGGAGCAGGCCGCCGAGACCGTGCGGCAGGCCGAGCGGAAACTGGCCGAGGCGCAGGCCGCCCGCGACGAGCAGCGCTGGCCGGACGCGACCGCCCTGCTGTCGACGGCGCGGGCCCTGCTGAACTCCACCGACGAGGCCGTGTCGGCCGCCGGTGACCGCCTGCGGCGCCTGAACGCCGTGCAGAAGGACCCCCAGCAGGAGATCGACCGCACCCGCTTCGCCCTCCGCGACGCCCAGCGCCTGGCCATGGCCGGCCGCAACACCCCCGACCCGCGCCACGCGCGCCCCCTGGACGACTCCGTGGCCCGCCTGGACCGCGCGATCGCCACCCTGGAGGGCCGCCACCCCGACTACTGGCACTTCCTGACGGAGACGGAGGCGGTGCGGCGGACGGTGGCCCGGGTGGTGGCGCAGATCCGGGAGGAACGGGGAGCCGGACCGCACTGACCGGGCCGCGTCCGCCGCGGCGGGCCGGGCACCGGCCGCGGCCGCCGCGCGCCGGTTAACCTGTGCCCATGCCTCGCTACGAGTACCGCTGCCGTACCTGCGGCGACACCTTCGAACTCAGCCGTCCGATGGCTCAGTCCTCCGCTCCCGCCGCCTGCCCCGCGGGCCATGACGACACGGTGAAACTCCTGTCCACGGTCGCGGTGGGCGGCACCGCCTCCTCCGCCCCGGCCCCCGCGCCCCGCGCGGGCGGCGGGGGCGGCGGCTGCTGCGGCGGGGGCTGCTGCGGCTGACGCCGCGGCCCCTTCCCGGGCGGCCGTCCCGGCCCTTCGGCGGCCCGGGCGCGGGGCCGGGCCCCGCGCGGGCCGCCTCCCTCGCCTCCTCAGGTTCTCTTCAGCCGCGGTTTCCTACCGTGACCGGCATGACAGCCATCGCAGCGCAGCCGGTCACGGCGCACCCGGCGGCCGGGGCGGCACCGGCACAGGTCCTCGCCGCGGACGGCGGCGGCGCACCGCAGTGGGTCCTCGGCCTCATGGACGCGCTGGGCGCGCCGGGCGCCGGTCTGGCCATCGCACTGGAGAACCTCTTCCCTCCGCTGCCCAGCGAGGTGATCCTGCCGCTCGCCGGGTTCGCGGCGAGCGACGGCCGGATGAGCCTGCTCGCCGTCCTGCTGTGGACGACGGCCGGCTCGGTGGCCGGCGCGCTCGCGCTGTACGGCGTCGGCGCGCTGCTCGGCCGCGACCGGACGGTGGCGATGGCGGCCCGGCTGCCGCTGGTGAAGGCCGAGGACATCGAGCGCACCGAGGCCTGGTTCCTGCGGCACGGCACCAAGGCGGTGTTCTTCGGGCGGATGATCCCCGTCTTCCGCAGCCTGATCTCCGTGCCGGCGGGCGTCGAGCGCATGCGCCTGCCGGTGTTCCTCGGCCTGACCACGCTGGGCAGCGCGATCTGGAACACGGCGTTCGTGCTCGCGGGCCACGCGCTGGGCGACAACTGGTCCGAGGTCACCCGCGTCGTCTCCGCGTACTCCAAGGTGGTCCTCGTCGTGGCCGCCCTGGCGGTGGCGGCGTTCGCGGGCGTGCGTCTGCGGCGGCCGGGGGCCGGCCGGCGCGGGCGCGGACCGGAGCAGGAGGACGCGCGGGACCTGCGACCGGACCGGACCCGGTGACGGCGCGCGGGACGTGCGCGGGGCCGGGCGGGCCGGCGGGCGCGGCCGGCCCCGCGGCACCGGCCACGCCCCGCCCGTGAAGACCCGGGCCCGGCATCCGGCGCCCGGCATCCGGCGCCCGGCGCCCGGGGCATCAAGGAGCCTGCCGCACCGCCCGCAGGAACTCCCGCAGGATCCGCTCCCCGGCCAGGACGCCCCGCTCGGCGAGCGCGTCGATCGCCGGGGCGGTCCAGCCGGTGTCGGCCAGCTCGCCGTGGCCGGGGCGCCAGCCGCGGTCCGCGGCCAGGAGGAGGTCGGCGTCGAGGAGGGAGTCGCCGGCGGCCAGGGTGAGGGCGGCGCCGGAGCGGCGGGCGACCTCGTGCACGGCCGCGCTCTTGGTGAGCGGCTTGGGCACCGCGTAGATCTTGCGGCCCTGGAGCGAGACCGTCCAGCCGCGGTTCTCCGCCCACGCCGCGAGTTCCTTCACCCAGTCCTCGGGGAGCAGTTCGCGCTCGACGACGAGGTAGACGAAGAGGTCCTCGGCGATGCGGTGCTTGCGGACCCAGACCGGGTCGGCGGTCCTCATCAGGTGTTCGCTCACCTCGGTCAGCGAGGCGCACTCGTCGGCCAGCCGGGCGGTCACCCGCGCGTGCCAGTCCGGGTCGGAGACACCGTCCACCAGCAGGTGCCCGCCGTTGGCGCAGATCGCGTACGCGGGCGGCGGGCCCGGCAGGTTGATGCGCTGGTACTGCTTGCGGGTGCGGGTCGTGGCCGGCACGAACAGCGCCGCGTCGCCGAGGTCGGCGAGGAGCCGGGCCGCCGTCTCCGTCATGTAGGACAGCGGCTTGCTCTCGTGCACCTCCACGCACAGCAGCCGGGGGGCCCGCGCGTCCGGCATGGTCAGGGCCAGGGCGGCGGAGGAGTAGATCAGCGTGCGGTCGAGGTCGCTCGCGACGAGCACCGGCATCAGACCGTCACCGCCTTGCCGTCGGCGCCGGTCGCGCCCCGGGTGTACCGGGGGTGGATCAGGCCGACACAGGTGTAGGGCAGGTCGGCGACCTCCTCGACGGGCACCCCCCGCTGCTCGGCCAGCAGGCGGACGTGGTCGAGGTCGCGGCCCGCGCCGGCCCGCGCCAGCACCTTCCAGGGCACGCGGCGCAGCAGCACCCGGGTGGTCTCGCCGACTCCGGGCTTGACGAGGTTGACGTCGTGGATGCCGTACTCCTCGCTGATGCGTTCGACCGCCGCCCAGCCCTCCCAGGTGGGGGTGCGGTCGGTGGCCAGCAGTTCCTTGGCCTGGCCGTCGACGGCGTCCGCGACCTCCGGGAAGCGGGCGGAGACCGCGTCGAGGAAGGCCACCGAGACGTCGGCGCCGGCGAGTTCGCGGTAGAACTTGGCGCCGTGGAAGTCGTGCGGGCCGACCAGGTCCGCCCGCAGGACGGTGCGGGAGACCAGGCCGGACACGGTCGAGTTGAGGCAGGCGGAGGGGATGAGGAAGTCCTCGCGGGTGCCGTACGTCCGCACGCACGAACCGGGGTCGGCCAGGACCGCGATCTCCGGGTCGAAGCCGGTGACACCGTCGGACGCCTCGAACTCCTCGACGGCCCGCGCGAGTTCGCGGGCGATGGCGCCCTTGCCGGTCCAGCCGTCGACGAAGACGACGTCCCGCGGGTCGTGGTGCCGGGCCAGCCAGCGCAGCGCGTTGGCGTCGATGCCCCGGCCGCGGACGATGGAGACGGCGTAGTGCGGCAGGTCCAGGCCGTGCCGGTGCCGGGCCCAGCGGCGCATCAGGATGCCGACGGGCGTTCCCGCGCGGGCCAGGGAGACCAGGACGGGCCGGGGCGCGGAGGTCCCCGTGCCCGGGCGGGGCCGGGAGCGGGTGCGCTCGGCGAGGACCAGCTCGGTGACGACGCCGACCGCCTGGGCCAGGCGGGCCGCGGATTCCTCCAGCGCCGCGTGGAAGAGCTCCTGGTAGCGCTCGCTGGGCTGGTACTCCACCGGCAGCGACTCGGCGTAGTGTGCGCCGCCGCTCTGGATCGCCTCCTCGCGCTCCTCGGTCGGAGCCTCCAGCGTCACCTCCGAGAGGTCCTGGAGCAGCCAGCCGACCTCCTCGGGCGCGTACGAGGAGAAGTCGGGGCCGCGGAGGGGCTCGGGCAGCATGGCGGGCCTTTCGGGGACGTACAGGGGCTCGGGGACGTAACTCGGCACGACCGCGAGGAGGACCTGCGGGGTGTGCGCGGCGAGCTGGGCCAGCAGGCCGTCCGGCGCGTGCAGCCGGGGGGTGTCGGCGACGGAGTCGACGACGGCGACGACGGCGTCGAAGCCCGCGCCCGCGACGTTGTAGGCGTAGCGTTCGCCGGGCCCGTCGGCGGGGTCGTCGTGCGCGGGGAAGACCAGGCGGGTGCGTATCGCGTAGCCGGGGTCGTCGACCGCGAGGACGGGCGAGCGGGTGGTGGTGGAGAACCGCACCTCGGCGCCGAGCACCCGCTCCAGCTCGCGGGCCAGCCTCAGCGGCGCGTACATCAGCTCCTCGAAGCCCAGCACCAGCACACGGCGGGCGTCGGCGGGCAGCGCCCGCGCCACCCGGGCGGCCATGGCGGGCAGGGCGTCCTCCAGCCGCGCGCGGTGCGCGGGCGTGAACCCGTGCCGGCCGCCGTCGGGCAGCCCCCGGGGCCAGCGCAGGTCGACGCGGGCGACCCGGCCGTGGGACGGCCGCGGCGCGGGCCCCGCCGGCGCGGCCTCGTGGCGCGCCACCAGCTCCCGGCCCTTCTCCAGCACCCCCTCCGGCAGCGTCACCGTGCCCGAGGCGGTCGCGACCAGGTCGACGCGGGCGCCGATCTCACGGGCGAAGGCGTCCAGGCGGCCGGCGTCGGCGGCCGAGCGCATGTCGACCAGGGCGACCACCACGTACCGCTCGCGCGGGTAGCGCGCGTGCAGGTCGCGGATGGTGTTCAGGACCGTGTTGCCGGTGGAGAACTCGTCGTCGACCAGGACCAGCGGCCCGTCACCGACCAGCAGCGCCGGGTCCTCCGGCAGCAGCAGGTGCGAGGTCGCGTGCGAGTGGGACTCCTCGAAGCCGCCCGCCGGGGCGACCCCGGCGACGGGGCGGCGGGTGGAGTGCAGGCAGGGGACGGCGCCCAGGCCGTCGGCGACCGAGTGGCCGAGACCGGTCGCGGTCTCCGCGTAGCCGAGGACGACCGCCTCGCGCGCCTCCTCGGCGCCCAGCAGCTCGCGCACCCGGCGGCCGAGCGCGACGCCGTGGTCGTACACGACGGACGGCGACTGCGGTACGTGCTTGCCGAGCACGTTCGACACCAGCAGGTGCGCCCGCTTGGGGTTGCGGCGCAGCGCGAGCCCCAGCAGGCCGGTCAGCGCGTCGTCACCGGTCAGCCCGACGCCGAGCCGCTCGGCGACCCAGCTGCCGGACCAGACGCCGCCGGGCGCCCCGGTCCGGTCCCCGTCGCGCGCTCCGTCGCGCACCCCCTCGGGGTGCACCCCCTCGTTCACTGCCTTCTCCATGGATTCCTTGCGTCGGTGTCCGCGGTCCCTACGGGGACCGGCGATCTCCTGGGTTGCCGTGCGCTCAGCCGGACAGTCCGGCCGCGAGCAGTTCCACGAAGCCGACGTCCTCGTTCGCCACGCCGAAGACCTCGGCGCGCAGCAGGGTCCGCTCCGCCCAGGCGCGGTGCGGCTTCACCTCGTTCATCTTGTTGGTGTAGGCCGACCGCAGCACGCCCCCGCCGCCCCGCTCGGGCCTGAGGATGTCCTGGGCGTCGCTGAACTCCTCGTGGCTGACCACCGACAGCGCATGCACCGGCAGTACGTGCGAGGGGTGGATGCAGGTCTTGCCCAGCAGGCCGTTGGCCTGGTCCAGGGAGATCTCCCTCAGCAGTCCGTCCATGGCGTGCTCGATCAGCTTCTCGCGCAGCTCCACGGCCTGCACCTCCAGGAACGGGCTCTGCCGCAGCTGTGGCTTGAACATGCGCTCCTGGACCCGGAAGTACTCCCACACCGGCCCGGTGACGGTGAAGCCGGTGCCGTCGGCCCGCCCCAGCATGTTCACCACGTCGGCGATGACGGAGGCGACGATCTGGACGTCGTACGCCGTCATGTCGGGCGCTCTGCGCAGCCCGTAGGAGGAGCAGAAGTCGGTCACGCCCAGGCGCAGCGCGAGCACCCGGTCGCGGTACTTGTCGATCACGCGGTAGATGCCCTCCAGGGTCGCCACACGGGACTCCCGGTACAGCAGCTCCGGCGACTCCAGGACCGGCATGGCGAAGAGCCGCCGTCCGCTCTCGGCCTCGGCGCCGGCGAGCGCCTCCAGGAAGGACACACCGCGTTCCCCGGTGAACTTGGGCAGCACGAATCCGGACAGCAGCCGCACGGCGGGGCCGAGGCGCCGTACGAGGTCGGGGATCTGCTCGGGGGCGCGGACCCGGACGAACAGCAGCGGCAGGACCGCCCCGGGCCGCGCGGCGAGGTCCGCGAACTGCCGGACGAGGTTCTCCTCGCCCGCCGCGACGTCCCCGTCGTCGATCGAGTCCTCCAGGCACAGCACCATCGACACCACACCGCGTGCGGCCTGCTTGGCGATGTCGTCGGCGAGGCGCGGCCGGGTCGCGGGGCTGTAGAGCGTGGCGCCCAGGGCCGCGGCGAGCAGCCGGGCCGGGGAGTCCGGCGTGAACTCGCACGGCTCCCGGTGGAAGAGACGCTTCCGCACCTCAGGGGCGATGTGCCCGAAATGACGCATAGAACTCCCCCGCGGTGGCTGGGTGGCCTGTGAAGTCGAAAGGTGGCCGGTAATAGTACGTAGAGATCGATGTCCGGAGTTCCCGCGAGGCATGAACTTCAAGCAACCCCGCCGTGTCGGAGACATACCCCCGCGTTGTCGTGACCAGGACGGAGAAGGCAGGATGACGGCATGACGCACGCGATGCTGAAGGGGTCGAACGTCCCGCTGGAAGCCACCACGGTACGCGCCGTGCTGCGCTGGACGCCCGGGCAGGGGATCCCGGACGTCGACGCCTCCGCGCTGCTCCTCGGCCCCGGCGGCCGCGTGCGCTCCGACGAGGACTTCGTCTTCTACAACCAGCCCCGGCACCCCTCCGGGAAGGTCTGGCGGCTCGGCAAGAAGCGGACCGCCGAGGGCCTGACCGACACGATCCAGACGGATCTCACCGGTGTCGAGTCCGAGGTCGACCGGATCCTGCTGGTCGCCTCGGCGGACGGCGTCGCCTTCGGGCGTGTGCGGGCGCTGCGCATCCTGCTGTACGACGCGGCGCGTGCCGACGGGGAGGCGCTGGCGTACTTCGACGTCAAGCCGCAGACGGGCGAGGAGACGGCGCTGATCTGCGGTGAGCTGTACCGGCGCGGGGAGGGCTGGAAGTTCCGCGCGCTGGGCGAGGGCTACACGAACGGCCTGAAGGGCCTGGCGACCGACTTCGGCATCTCGGTGGACGAGTCGGAGGCGGCCGGGGAGGGAACGGCGGCTGCCGGGTCCGCCCGGCCCGGTCCGGCGCGGCCGGCGCCCGAGGCGTCCCGGCCGCTGCCGCCGGAGCAGCCGACGGTCTCGCACGCGCAGCCGGCCGGTGTCCCGGCCCAGCCCGGGTACGGCTACCCCCAGCAGCCGCCGGCGACCACGCAGCAGCCTCCCCCGACGACGGCACCGGCCTACGGCTACCCGCAGGCACCGGTCGCCGCGGGGGCCCCGTCCGGCTACGGCTATCCGCCGGCGGGCGCCGCCGTCCCCGACCCGGACTTCCGGATGCCTCCGCAGGGGCCGCAGTTCATCGGCCGTTAGGGCGTCCCGGGCTCCGGGGCGCACGGCCGGGCCCGGCCGTGCGCCGTCACCGCTCCGCCTTCGCCTTGTAGCCGCGCCCCCACTGCAGGCCCCACCCGTACAGCCGGTCCAGCTCCGCCTGGAACCCGTACACGAACCTCACCTCGCGCCGGACGAGGATCTCCTTCTTGGTGTTCTCGAGCATCACCACGGCGCAGGAGCGGGCCTGGGGGTGCCGCTCGTCCAGGCCTATCTCGATGCGCGGGCCGTTGCTGGGGTACAGCGTCACGATGGCGTGCGTACGGTCGAACGCGGGTGTCTGGTCGTAGATGTACGCGAAGACCAGCAGGCGTTTGATGGCGTCGCGGTGGTCGAGGTTGACGTAGATCGTCTCGCCGGACCCCGAGCCGAACCGGTCGTCGCCGCTGAGTTTGACGTACGGCGGTGCGTTGACGTCGCCGAGGTAGCCGCCGAGCGGCTGGACGACGCCCTTGGTGCCGTCCTGCAGTTCGTACAGGCAGCCCAGGTCGAGGTCGACGTTGACCATGCTCTGGCTGTGCCCGATCACCTCCGGCGGTTTGAGCGCCCTGAAGGGGTGCCGCAGCAGGCTCTCGCGCCGGGGACCGCCGAAGTCGGAGGTGCGCATCCGCCAGGTCAGGTTGATGCGCAGATGGCCGGTGGCCGCGCCCTGCTTGGTCAGGGAGACCTGGCTGTGCCGTTTGGTCAGCTCGATGGCGTTGCTGGCGGCGCTGCCCGAGTCGAAGGCGGCCTCGCGTCCGCGCCTGAGTCCGTCGAACAAGCCCATTCCCGCCCCCAGGATTCATGTGGAGGACCCGGGGGCCACGGGAGCCCACGGGTCTTGACGACCGGCGGGGCGGCCCCGAGGAGTGTCCTCGACGGCCGCCCCGCACAGAGCGTTCCTCACCCGGAGGGTCGTCACACCCCGGAGGAGACCTCGGACTTCTCGTCCGAACCGGAGCCTCCCTCGGCCGCCAGCGCGCGGTTGCGGCGGACGGAGGACCAGAAGGAGGCGCCGATCAGGACGACGCCGACGAGACCGGTGACGATCTCGTTGATCTCGTACCGGATGGTGACCAGCAGGATCACGGCGAGCGCGCCGATCGCGTAGTGCGCGCCGTGCTCCAGGTAGACGTAGTCGTCCAGGGTGCCCTGGCGGACCAGGTAGACGGTCAGCGACCGGACGTACATGGCGCCGATGCCCAGGCCGAGGGCCATCAGGACGATGTCGTTGGTGATGGCGAAGGCGCCGATCACGCCGTCGAAGGAGAAGGACGCGTCCAGGACCTCCAGGTAGAGGAACATGAAGAACGCGGCCTTGCCGGCCACCACGACCGCGGAGCGCGGCTTGCCGGCGCGCACGGCCTCTTCCTCCGCCTCGTGCTCGCGCTCCTCCTCGTCCTCGAGCCGGTCCTCGAAGTAGCCGGAGAGACCGCCCACGATCATGTAGGTGATCAGACCCGCGATGCCGGAGAGCAGCACCGTCTCGGCCTTGTCGACGTGCGTGCCGCCGTGCTGGTGGGCGTGGGTGGCGAAGGTCATCGCGGAGATCAGCAGGACGATCAGCGCGATGCAGACCGACAGCATGTCGACCCTGCCGAGCTTGGCCAGCGGCCGCTCCAGCCAGCCCAGCCACTTGATGTCCCGGTCCTCGAAGATGAAGTCCAGGAAGATCATGAGCAGGAACATGCCGCCGAAGGCGGCGATCGCCGGGTGGGCGTCGGTGACGAGCTCCTGGTACCGGTCCTTGTCGGTGAGCGCCAGGTCCACCGCCTCGATCGGCCCGAGCTGGGCGCTGATCGCCACGATCACGACGGGGAAGACCAGCCGCATGCCGAAGACGGCGATCAGGATGCCGATCGTGAGGAAGATCTTCTGCCAGAAGGCACTCATCTTCTTCAGGATTCCGGCGTTGACCACCGCGTTGTCGAAGGACAGCGAGATCTCGAGGATGGAGAGGATCGCCACGATACCGAAAGCGGTCCACCCCCCGTAGAAGACCGCTGCGACCAGGCCGAGCGCGGTGACCGCGAACGACCACCCGAAGGTTTTCAGAACCACTGGCTACCCAATCGTGTGTGTACGGGGCTCCCCCGCGCCGTACCCGGCTTTACGAAACATTGACTCCGAAGTCTAGAGCGATCCCCCGCAGCCCCGACGCGTACCCCTGTCCCACCGCCCTGAACTTCCATTCGCCCTGGTGCCGGTAGACCTCGCCGAAGATCATCGCGGTTTCCGTGGAGGCGTCCTCGCTGAGGTCGTAGCGGGCGAGTTCCTGGCCGTCGGCCTGGTTCACCACACGGATGAAGGCGTTGCTGACCTGGCCGAAGGTCTGGCCGCGCTCGTCGGCCAGGTGGATGGAGACCGGGAAGACGATCTTGTCGACCTGGGGCGGCACCTTGGAGAGGTCGACCAGGATCGACTCGTCGTCGCCGTCGCCCTCACCGGTGAGGTTGTCACCGGTGTGCTCCACCGAGCCGTCCGGGCTCTTGAGCTGGTTGTAGAAGATGAACCACTCGTCCCCCAGGACCCGGCCGCCGCCGCACATCAGCGCGCTGGCGTCGAGGTCGAAAGGGGCTCCGGTGGTGGAGCGCGCGTCCCAGCCGAGTCCGATCATCACCTGAGTGAGGTTCGGTGCGGCCTTGGACAGGGAGACGTTGCCCCCCTTGGCGAGCGTGACGCCCATGATGCTGGTCCCTCCCCGAGGTGATGCCTACTGGCTGTCCTGCACGTCCGGCGCCGCACGTAAACCGTGCGACGCCGGACGGAGACCTAAGGAGACCTTCGGAACGCTCAGACGTTCACGCCGAAGTCCTGCGCGATGCCGCGCAGGCCCGAGGCGTAGCCCTGGCCGATGGCGCGGAACTTCCACTCCGCGCCGTGCCGGTACAGCTCGCCGAAGACCATGGCGGTCTCGGTGGAGGCGTCCTCGGACAGGTCGTAGCGGGCGATCTCGGCGCCACCGGCCTGGTTCACCACGCGGATGAAGGCGTTGCGGACCTGGCCGAAGGACTGCTGGCGGTTCTCGGCGTCGTAGATGGAGACCGGGAAGACGATCTTCTCGACGTCGGCCGGGACGCCGGCGAGGTCGACCTTGATCTGCTCGTCGTCGCCCTCGCCCTCACCGGTGAGGTTGTCACCGGTGTGCTCCACCGAGCCGTCCGGGCTCTTGAGGTTGTTGAAGAAGATGAAGTGCTGGTCGCTGGCGACCTTGCCGGAGCTGTTCAGCAGCAGCGCGCTCGCGTCCAGGTCGAAGTCGGTGCCGGTCGTGGTGCGGACGTCCCACCCCAGACCGACGATGACCGCGGTCAGGCCCGGCGCCTCCTTGGTCAGCGATACGTTGCCGCCCTTGCTGAGGCTGACTCCCACGAGTCCTCCATTGGTGTGCGGGGGCGGGATGCCCCTCAGTGCTCGGATGTCGGATCAACGAGTCGATCCTAGTGACGGGTTCCCGGCCCTCGCAGGCGCTGGAGCCGAAGGATCACCGGGTGCCGGCCGTCCGGGGCGTCACAGGCTGTCGAGTGCCTTCACGTAGTCGTTCAGGTCGCGGGCGTCCGGCAGGCCGTTGACGACCGTCCAGCGCACGACGCCCTCCTTGTCGATGATGAAGGTGCCGCGCACGGCGCACCCCTTGTCCTCGTCGAAGACGCCGTAGGCGCGCGAGACGTTGCCGTGCGGCCAGAAGTCCGACAGCAGCGGGTACTCCAGGCCCTCCTGCTCGGCGAAGACGCGCAGCGTGTGGATGGAGTCGTTGGAGACGGCGAGCAGCTGGGTGTCGCGGTCGGAGAACTGCGGCAGGTTGTCGCGCAGCTCGCACAGCTCGCCCGTGCACACGCCGGTGAAGGCGAAGGGGTAGAAGAGCAGCACCACGTTCTTGCGGCCGCGGAAGCCGGAGAGCCGCACGGTCGCGCCGTGGTTGTCCTTGAGCTCGAAGTCGGGGGCCTTCTCGCCGACCTGGATCGCCATCGTCGTGTTCATCCCTTCGGAGCGTCGTTCGGGCGGGAACACCCTACGCAGGGACCGTCACAGGCCGGCGGGCGGGCTGACCCGGTCAGCCCGCCACGCCCCGTACGACTAACGCTTGGACTTCGCGGCCTTCGGCGTCGCCAGCCGGCTGCCGCTCCAGTCCTTGCCCACGCTGACGCTCTTGGACGCCGTCAGGCCCGCCGTCGTGGCGGCCTCCGAGATGTCGCTCGGCTCCACATATCCCGAACGGCCGGTCTTCGGCGTCAGGAGAAGGATCGCGCCGCCCTCTTCGATGTACGTGGTGGCATCCACCAGCGCATCCGTCAGGTCGCCGTCGTCGTCACGGAACCACAGCACAACGGCGTCGGCCACGTCGTCGTAGTCCTCGTCCATCAGGTCGCCCTCGATGGCTTCCTCGATGGCCTCGCGGAGCTCCTGGTCCACGTCCTCGTCGTAGCCGATCTCCTGGACCACCTGCCCGGGCTGGAACCCCAGCCTGGCGGCAGGGTTCGTCCGCTCCTCCGCGTGGTCCGCGGTCGCGCTCACGGGTTGCCTCCTGATCATGTTCTTGGATGGGGGGTACCCCCCGGCTCGTCGGGAGCCTGGGAGAATCTCAGCCACGCGCGTGCGCGAAGCATTGGCCGTAGTCCACACGGGCGGGGCGGATCGCGCAAGTACCCGGCCGTTCAGACCGCCGAAACGGTGACGATCCTGGCCGTGTCACCGCAACTCCGCGCACACCATCATGGACCGAGGTGACACACACCACACCTTTCTGCCCCGTTTGCGCGTTTGGGAATCGTCCGTGGGTACGAGACTCGAAGGTATTCGCCCCACACGTCACGAAGCCGGTCCACGTCCGGGTTACTCCTCGGTAGAGATGACGTCCGCGGCCCCGAGGTGGACCATGGGGAGCGGTGCAGACCCGGTGACAGCAGCGAAACAGCGGCCCCCCAGGCCCTCTGACAGGTAAGGAACAGCGTGGCTTCCGCATCCGATCGCAACCCGATCATCATTGGCGGCCTTCCGAGTCAGGTTCCTGACTTCGATCCCGAAGAGACGCAGGAGTGGCTCGATTCCCTCGACGCCGCCGTGGACGAGCGCGGCCGGGAGCGGGCCCGCTACCTGATGCTGCGGCTGATCGAGCGGGCCCGCGAGAAGCGCGTGGCCGTGCCCGAGATGCGCAGCACGGACTACGTCAACACCATCCCCACCAAGAACGAGCCGTTCTTCCCGGGCAACGAGGAGATCGAGCGCAGGATCCTCAACGCCACCCGGTGGAACGCCGCCGTGATGGTGTCCAGGGCCCAGCGGCCCGGCATCGGCGTCGGCGGCCACATCGCCACCTTCGCCTCCTCCGCCTCGCTCTACGACGTCGGCTTCAACCACTTCTTCCGCGGCAAGGACGAGGGCGACGGCGGCGACCAGGTCTTCTTCCAGGGCCACGCCTCGCCGGGCATCTACGCCCGCGCGTTCCTGCTGGACCGGCTCAGCGAGCAGCACCTGGACGGCTTCCGCCAGGAGAAGTCGAAGGCGCCGTACGGGCTCTCCAGCTATCCGCACCCGCGGCTGATGCCGGACTTCTGGGAGTTCCCGACGGTGTCGATGGGCCTGGGCCCGATCGGCGCGATCTACCAGGCGCGGATGAACCGCTACATGCACGCGCGCGGGATCGCCGACACCTCCAGGTCGCACGTGTGGGCCTTCCTCGGCGACGGCGAGATGGACGAGCCGGAGTCGCTGGGCCAGCTCACCCTCGCCGCCCGCGAGGGCCTGGACAACCTGACCTTCGTCGTCAACTGCAACCTGCAGCGGCTCGACGGCCCGGTGCGCGGCAACGGCAAGATCATCCAGGAGCTGGAGTCGGTCTTCCGGGGCGCCGGCTGGAACGTGATCAAGCTGATCTGGGACCGCACCTGGGACCCGCTGCTCGCGCAGGACCGCGACGGCATCCTGGTCAACAAGATGAACACGACCCCGGACGGCCAGTTCCAGACGTACGCCACCGAGTCCGGGGCGTACATCCGCGAGCACTTCTTCGGCGACGACCACCGGCTGCGCGCGATGGTCGAGAACATGACCGACGACCAGATCCTGCACCTGGGCCGCGGCGGTCACGACCACCGCAAGATCTACGCGGCGTACAAGGCGGCCGTCGAGCACAAGGGCCAGCCGACGGTCATCCTGGCCAAGACGGTCAAGGGCTGGACGCTGGGCCCGAACTTCGAGGGCCGCAACGCCACGCACCAGATGAAGAAGCTGACGGTCGACGACCTCAAGCGCTTCCGCGACCGCCTGCACCTGCCGATCTCCGACAAGGAGCTGGAGTCCGGCCTGCCGCCGTACTACCACCCGGGCCGGGACTCGGAGGAGATCCAGTACATGCACGACCGCCGCAAGAGCCTCGGCGGTTACGTCCCCACCCGCGTGGTCCGCTCCAAGCCGCTCGCCCTCCCCGACGACAAGACGTACGCGACCGTGAAGAAGGGCTCGGGCCAGCAGTCCATCGCGACGACGATGGCCTTTGTGCGTCTGCTCAAGGACCTCATGCGGGACAAGGAGATCGGCAAGCGGTTCGTGCTGATCGCGCCGGACGAGTACCGCACGTTCGGCATGGACTCCTTCTTCCCGAGCGCGAAGATCTACAACCCGCTCGGACAGCAGTACGAGGCAGTCGACCGCGAGCTGCTGCTCGCCTACAAGGAGGCGCCGAACGGGCAGATGCTGCACGACGGCATCTCGGAGGCGGGCTGCACGGCCTCGCTGATCGCCGCGGGCTCGGCGTACGCGACCCACGGCGAGCCGCTCATCCCGGTCTACGTCTTCTACTCGATGTTCGGTTTCCAGCGCACCGGCGACCAGTTCTGGCAGATGGCCGACCAGCTGGCCCGCGGTTTCGTGCTGGGCGCGACCGCCGGCCGCACGACCCTGACCGGTGAGGGCCTGCAGCACGCGGACGGCCACTCGCAGCTGCTGGCCTCCACCAACCCTGCCTGCGTGGCGTACGACCCGGCCTTCGGCTACGAGATCGCGCACATCGTCAAGGACGGCCTGCGCCGCATGTACGGGGGTTCCGAGGAGCACCCGCACGGCGAGGACGTCTTCTACTACCTGACCGTCTACAACGAGCCGATCCAGCACCCGGCCGAGCCGGAGAACGTGGACGTCGAGGGCATCCTCAAGGGCATCTACCGCTTCAGCGAGGGCACGGCGGGCTCGGTCCCGGCGCAGATCCTGGCGTCCGGTGTCGCCCTCCCCTGGGCCGTCGAGGCGCAGCGGATCCTGGCCGAGGAGTGGAACGTCAGGGCCGACGTCTGGTCGGCGACCTCCTGGAACGAGCTGCGGCGCGACGCCGTGGCCTGCGAGGAGCACAACCTGCTGCACCCGGAGGAGGAGCAGCGGGTGCCGTACGTGACGCGGAAGCTGTCCGGCGCGCAGGGACCGTTCGTGGCCGTCTCCGACTGGATGCGGTCGGTTCCCGACCAGATCGCGCGCTGGGTGCCCGGCACCTACCAGTCCCTCGGGGCGGACGGCTTCGGCTTCGCCGACACCCGGGGCGCGGCCCGCCGCTTCTTCCACATCGACGCGCAGTCGGTCGTGGTCGCGGTCCTCACCGAACTGGCCCGCGAGGGCAAGATCGACCGCTCGGTCCTGAAGCAGGCCATCGACCGCTACCAGCTGCTGGACGTGGCGGCGGCCGACCCGGGGGTCGCGGGCGGCGACGCGTAGCACCCGTACCCGCCGTCAGGGGGGTGGTGCACCTGCGGGTACGCCACCCCCCTGACGTTTTCTACGATGCGGCCATGACGCAGCAGCCGGCCCAGCGCCGTTGGGAACAGCACACACAGCGGCCCCTCTTCGCCCTGGCCCTGGCCTTCGCCGTCGCCTACGCCGTGCCGATCGTCCGGCCCGACGCGGGCCGTGACGTGGTCGCCGTCTGCGCGGCGGTGGAGTGGGCCGTGTGGGGCGCGTTCGCGCTGGACTACGCCGTCCGGCTGGCCCTCGCCGAGCGGCGCCTGGAGTTCGTCCGGACGCACTGGCTCGACCTGGCCGCGGTGCTGCTGCCGCTGCTGCAGCCGATGCGGCTGCTGCGGCTGGTGTCGACCCTGCTGCTCGTCGGGCAGCGGGCGCGGATGGCCTCGCAGATCAAGCTCACGACGTACGTGGCCGGGTCGGTGGTCGGGCTGCTGATGTTCGGCTCGCTCGCGGTGCTGTCGGTGGAGCGGGACGCGCCGGGCGGGAACATCAGGACCCTGGACGACGCGGTGTGGTGGTCGTTCACGACGATGACGACCGTGGGGTACGGGGACCACGCGCCGACCACCGGGCTCGGGCGGATGCTGGCCGTCGGGCTGATGCTGTCCGGGATCGCGCTGCTGGGTGTGGTGACCGCGAACATCGCCGCGTGGTTCATAGCACGGTTCGAGAAGGACGACGTGGAGGAGCGGCGGCAGACCGAGGCGATACGCGAACTGACGCAGGAGGTGCGGGCGTTGCGGGACGAACTGGCGGCGCTGAAGGGGACCTCGGCGAAGTAGGCCCGGACCGGCCGGTGTCGCGGCCGGCAGGAGGGCGGGCCCCCGGCCGGACCGCCGGAGGCCCTCGCCCCGCGTCCCGGGTCAGAGCGGTCCATTGCCCGGGAGTGCCGCCCCGGCGGGCCGGACGACCGCCGGGAGTGTGCCGAGGGCGCCCAGAACGACGGCGACCACGGCCGGAAGCGGCCGGGCGCCCGTCCGGGCGCGGCCCATGGAGAGCCGGCCGCAGACGATCGCGACGGGGCCGGGGACGATTCCCAGCACGAGGAATCCGGCGGCCGCGCAGACGACTCCGACGATTGCGAGCGTCGCGCGATCCGGCCCGGTCCGTGACCACGTCCGGCCACGTGAGCGGGGGTTCCTGCGCGTTCCGTGTCCGAAGCCCGCCATCGTCGTCTGCCCGAACTCCCCGAATTCCTCGGATGCTTGGATTCGTTCCGGGACCCGATGGGGCGAGTACCCCTGATACGGCGGTCAATCCCGCTGCCTGCGCGCCACCCCCCTCCGGCAGCGCGCCGCAGCCGGCCGTCCCCCATGCCCTGCGGAGGACTTGACCCACTGTGACCTGCGGCGCGCTCCGGAGGGGAGGGGCCGGGGCGCGGTTCACCCTGACAGGCGAACCGCCCCGGGCCGCGGGACGGCCGGTCAGATGTGCCCGACGCCCGCGCCGGCCTCCGCGTTCTCCCCGCGCTTGGTGAGGAACGCGACCAGCACCGCCACCGCCGCGACGCCCGCGGCGACCAGGGACGCCAGGCCCATGCCGGAGATGAAGGTGTCGTGCGCGACCTCGGTGATCTTCGCGGCGATCGGCCCGGGCGTGTCCGGGGCCACCGGCGCCACACCGACCTGGACCGCCTCGGAGGCCTGGTCCAGCTGCTCCGGGGTGAGCTGCGGAAGCCCCGCCTCCTTCCAGTTGCCGGGCAGGTCGTTGTCGACCTTGGAGGCCATCACGGCGCCCAGCACGGCCGTGCCGAGGCTGCCGCCGATCTGCATCGCGGCCTGCTGGAGGCCGCCGGCGACGCCGGAGAGCTCCATGGGGGCGTTGCCGACGATGACCTCGGTCGCGCCGACCATGACGGGCGCGAGGCCGAGGCCCAGCAGGGCGAACCAGACGGACATGATGCCGCTGCCCGTGTCCGCCTGGAGCGTGGACATGCCGTACATGGCGATCGCGGTGAGCGCCATGCCGCCGGCCAGCGGGAGGCGCGGGCCGAACTTGGTGATCATCACGCCCGCGAGCGGGGAGCCGACGATCATCATGCCGGTGAGCGGCAGCAGGTGCAGGCCGGCGTCGACCGGGCTCATGCCGTGCACGTTCTGCAGGTAGAACGTCACGAAGAACAGGCCGCCCATGAAGGCGATGGCCATCAGGACCATCAGCACCACACCCGCCGACAGGGGCACGGAGCGGAACAGGCCCAGCGGGACGAGCGGCTCCTTGACCTTCGTCTCCCAGAAGGAGAAGAGCGCGAAGCCGACGGCGGAGGCGGCGATGAACGCCCAGGTCCTGCCGTCGCCCCAGCCCCACTCCGGGGCCTTGATGAGCGCCCAGACCAGGCAGAACATCGCGGCCGACAGCAGCGCGATGCCGAGGACGTCGAAGGAGCGGGGGGCGTTCTCGGCTCGGTGGTCCAGCAGGATCCACACGCCGAGGACGACCGCGAGGACGCCGACCGGCACGTTGATGAAGAACACCGACTGCCAGTTGACGTGCTCGACGAGGACACCGCCGAGGATCGG
Organism: Streptomyces sp. NPDC052701; assembly: GCF_040678355.1. Classification (NCBI taxonomy): domain Bacteria; kingdom Bacillati; phylum Actinomycetota; class Actinomycetes; order Kitasatosporales; family Streptomycetaceae; genus Streptomyces; species Streptomyces sp. NPDC052701. Next base: position 45,888 of record NZ_JBFATO010000013.1, on the reverse strand, counting down.
GCCGCCCGCGGTGGAGGCGCCGATGACCATGCCCCAGATGCCGATGGCCATGTTGAGCTTCTCGGCGGGGAAGGTGGCCCGCAGCAGGCCGAGCGCGGCCGGCATCAGCAGCGCGCCGAACAGGCCCTGGAGGACACGGAAGGTGACGACCAGCGCGATGCTGCTCGACAGGCCGATGGCCCCCGAGGCGGCGGCGAAGCCGACCACGCCGATGAGGAAGGTCTGCCGGTGGCCGAAGCGGTCACCGAGCTTGCCCGCGGTGATCAGGGCGACCGCGAGGGCGAGGAAGTAGCCGTTGGTGATCCACTGGACCTCGGCGAAGGTGGCGCTCAGGTCCTTCTGGATGGCCGGGTTGGCGATGGCCACGATGGTGCCGTCGAGGGCCACCATCATGACCCCCACGGCGACGGTGACGAGGGTGAGCCACGGATGGCCGCGCAGCCCCTTGGCCGGTGTCGCGCCCGGTGGGGTCGCCTGCGTCCCGTCCCCTGGCCCCGGTGTGCCGACGGTGGTCTGACTAGTCATACATTCGAGACTAGTGACAGTCGCTGACATTTGACAAACCGATTCACAAGTCGGTTACTGACACGACATCCCCGTATAGCCTGAACTGGGGAAACAGTGCGGAGGAGAAGGCCCCTTGAAGACGGTGGACAGCGATCACAGGCTTCCGGGCCTGCGCGAACGCAAGAAACAGCGCACCCGTGACGCCCTGTTGCGGGCCGCCCTCGAACTGTTCACCACACGCGGGTACGAGGAGACGACCGTCGACGAGATCGCGGCGGCCGCCGACGTCTCGCAGCGCACGTTCTTCCGCTACTTCGCCAGCAAGGAGGAGGTGACGTTCTTCGTGCCGCGGCTCGCGGAGTCGCACTTCGTCGCGGCCGTCCGGGAACGCCCGCCCGGCGAGGCCCCGCTGGAGGCGCTGCGCCGGGCCCTGCTGGAGAACTGGGACACCATCAACGAGGCCGTCGGGCAGATCGTGCCGATCGACCTGCACATGCGCGTCTATCGGGTGATCGAGTCGACGCCCGCGCTGCTCGCCGCCCACCTGCGGCGCGCGACCGAGCTGGAGGAGGAGCTCGCCCGGATCGTCGCCGAGCGCGAGGGGCTCGACGTGGACGCGGATCCGCGGCCGCGGACCCTGGTGGCCGCCTTCGGCGGGGTGCTCCGTGTAACGGAGCGCATCTGGTCCGCGGGGGGCGACTTCAGCGTGGCGGCCATGCGCGAGCTCGCGACCGCCCACCTCGACGAGCTGGGCCCGGCCCTGCTGGGGAACTGGCGTACGGACTGAACCCCGTATCGCGGTGCCGAAACGTGATCCCGCTCACTTGGTTAACGCGAGACCGTCTCGTTCTCTTAGTGTGTCCTTTCAGTGACTTCCTTCGACACCTCCCCGCCCCTGAACGTCTGGCGCGCCCTGCTCGCGCTGGCCGTGGTGTTCGTGATGCTGGCGACCACCGGCTGGACCGCGCTGCGCCACCAGCGCGGCGCGGCACCGCTCCAGGCCTCGCTCAGCGCCTGGGAGCGCGGCCGGATCGACGGGCGCCGGCTCCCTGACCCGCACTCCGCCCCCACCCGGCTGGCCCGCTTCTTCGCCTCCCTCGGCGAGCACCAGCGCGCGGCCCTGGCCCGGCGCTACCCGCTCGCCGTCGGCAACATGAACGGCGCCCCGGTCGAACTGCGCTACCACGCCAACCGCATCGCGCTCGGACAGGCGCGCACGGTGGAGCGGAGACGCATGCGCGACAGCAGCCTCACCCCGGCCGGGCAGCAGGCGGCGGGCCGCCGGATGCACCGCTTCGCGGCGCTGATGCGGCAGGACCGTCACATCCTCGCCTTCGACCCGGACGGCTCCGGCCGGGTCGCCGAGGTCTTCGGCGACCTGCGCGGGGCCGAGCGGGTCTCCGTCGTCGTCCCCGGCGTCGACACCGACCTGCTCACCTTCCAGCGCACCCACCGCAAGTACGCGGCGCCCGTCGGCATGGCCCGGTCCCTGTACGCGGCCGAGCGCACGGCGCGTCCCGCGACCCGGACGGCCGTGATCGCCTGGGCCGACTACACGGCGCCCAGCGGGGTCGGCATGGACGCGGCCACGGCGATGCGCGCCGAGGTCGGCGCCGCCCGGCTGGACGCGCTGGTGCGCGCGCTGCCCGGCGAGGCGCCCGTCTCGCTGTTCTGCCACAGCTACGGTTCCGTGGTGTGCGGGCTGGCCGCGCACCGGCTGCCCGGCCGGGTGACCGACATCGCGGTGGCCGGCAGCCCCGGCATGCGGGTCGAGAAGGCCTCCCACCTGCGCACCGGTGCCCGTGTCTGGGCGATGCGGGACGCCGACGACTGGGTGCAGGAGGTGCCGTACCTGGAGGTCGGCGGGCTCGGCCACGGAGCCGACCCGATGTCCGCCGGGTTCGGGGCGCGCGTGCTGTCGGCGCGCGGCGCGCGGGGGCACAGCGGCTACTTCGAACCCGGTACGGAGAGCCTGGCGAACTTCGCCGAGATCGGCGTCGGCGCCTACGACGCGGTGCGCTGCGCGCGCGGGGACGACGCCTGCCGGGCGGATCTGTCCGGTGCGGCGGGGGCCCGACGCGCATAGGGCCTGTCGTCGAACTCCCGCCTGCCCCGCGGCGCCAGGCCCTCGGAGCGGCGGGAACCGCGGTGTGCGCGGGCAGGGGACGAAAGGGCGCGTGCCGCATACGATGAGCCACATGGGTGACGTACTGGCCGGATTTCATGCCACCTGGGAGTTCGAGTCCGACTCCGTGCTCATCCGTTACGAACGGGGGATTCGCACACCGAAGCTCTTCCAGGCGCTGGGGGAACGCCGGATCCCCCTGGAGGCGATCGCCGGGGTGACGCTGACGCCCGGCAGGCGCGGCACCGTCGTGCTGCACGCCCCGCCGCGGCCGGGGGCGGACCCGCTGATGGAGGCGGCGGCGGGACAGCTGAAGGAGGACTGCGACCCCTACCGGCTGGTGCTGCCCGCCGAGCGGGAGGTGCTCGCCGAGTACTACGCCGACGAACTGCGCGCGCGGCTGACGGAGTCCGGGCCGGCCGGCCGGCACCTGGTGGCGGCGCCCGAGGCTCCGCTGCGGTTCAAGGCGTACGACGGGAAGGCGTCCTTCGACGGGACCTCGGTGTCGTTCCGGTGGTTCTGGACCGGGGCCTCCTCGGCGAAGTGGAAGGCCGGCGACCAGACGTTCCCGGTCACCGGCCTGAGCGGGGTGGAGTGGCGCTCCCCCGAACTGTTCGAGGGCTACCTGCGGTTGGTGCGGCGCGACGCGGCCGGCCCGCCCGCGCAGGCCGACCACGATCCGGCGGCCGTCGTCTTCGGGCTCGGGTACGGGCCGGTCCACGAGTCGCTGCCGTTCGTCGCCGCGGTGCTGGCGGCGGTGCGCAGGGGCGGGCCGGTGGCCGCCGTGCCCGCGCCCGGGCCGCGCCGTGACCCCGCCGGCGTCGCCGAGCGGATCCGGCACCTCGGGGAGCTGCACCGGGCCGGGCTGGTGACGGACGAGGAGTTCTCCGTGAAGAAGGCGGAGTTGCTGGCGGAGCTGTAGCGTCCGCCGGCAACTCCCCGTCGCGCGCGGGTCGTCCGCGGCCGGCCCGCGCCCCGGGACGCTACTCGCGGCCGGCCGAAGTGAGCGCCATGTCCGAGTAGCGGTCGCCCGCCACCTGCGCGGCGATGGGCTCCAGCAGGGTCAGCTCCTCCTCGGTCAGCGTGATCCGCGTGGCCGCCAGGTTCTCCTCCACGCGGCCCGGCTTGCGGGTGCCCGGGATGGGGACGACCGTCAGCCCGTGCACCGCCGCCTGCTGCTGGACCCATGCCAGGGCGATCTGGCCGAGGGTGGCTCCGTGGTGCCCGGCGACGGTCCGGACCGGCTCCAGCAGCGCCGCGTTGGCGGCCGCGTTCTCACCGGTGAAGCGGGGCTGCTGGCGGCGGAAGTCGTCGGCCGTGAGGTCCGTCTCGGCGTTGACGAAGGAGCCCGTGAGGAAGCCGCGGCCGAGCGGGGAGTAGGGGACCAGGGCCACGCCCAGTTCCCGGGCCGCCGGGACCACGTTCGCCTCGATGTCGCGGCTGAACAGCGACCACTCCGACTGCAGGGCGGCGATCGGGTGCACCTCCTGCGCGGCACGCAGCTCCTGCGCCGTGACCTCGCTCAGGCCGAGGTGCCTGACCTTGCCCTCGCGGACCAGCTCGGCCATCGTGCCGACGCTCTCCTCGATCGGCACGTTCACGTCGCGCCGGTGCATGTAGTAGAGGTCGATCACGTCGAGGCCGAGGCGCTTCAGGCTCGCCTCGACGGCCTGGCGGATATACGGCGGGTCGTTGCGGATGATCCGCCTGGTCGGGTCGTCCGGCGGGATCTGCAGGGCGAACTTGGTGGCGACGACCACCTCGTCCCGGTGCGCCTTGAAGAAGGGTGACAGGAACCGCTCGTTCTCCCCCGCGCCGTACTGGTCGGCGGTGTCGTACAGGGTGACGCCCAGTTCCAGCGCCCGTTCCAGGGTGGCGCGCGAGGCGTCCGCGTCCACGGGGCCGTAGGCGAAACTCATGCCCATGCAGCCCAGGCCCTGGACACCCACCTCCGGGCCGCCCGTGCCCAACGCCACCTTCGCGATCCTGCCGTCCGTCATCGGGACCTCTCCGACGCCAGGGCGCGCCCGGCGTCCGCATAGAAATTGATCTTCCGGTCGAGCACGGCGAGCGTGTCCTGGAGTTCGGCGATCCTCGTCAGGACGTCCTCGCGGGTCGCCTTGAGCAGCGCGAAGCGCTCGCCGTAGGTGTGGTCGCCCTCGCGCACCAGTTCCGCGTACCGGACCATGTCCGCGACCGGCATGCCGGTCAGGCGGAGCTTGCCGACGAGGTCCAGCCAGTCCAGGTCGCGGTTGGTGTAGCGCCGCTGGCCGGTGTGGGACCGGTCGATGTGCGGCATCAGCCCGATGCGCTCGTACCAGCGCAGGGTGTGCGCCGTCAGTCCGGTGAGGGACGCGACTTCGCTGATCGTGTAGCGGTCCTCGCCGTCCGGGCGCCGGTTCTGCCGGGGCGGGCCCGCGCAGCTGTCGGCAGTGGTGCCTGTGGTCTCCATCACCGTCATGGCCCCCACGCTAGGGCCCTGGAGTGCACTCCAAGCAAGCGGAACCGGCAAGAAATCAGCAGGACGGGGAACCGTCCCCCGGCCGGCGCCGACGGGGCCCCGCCGTGTCCGCCGGCTCCGCGAGGGACCGTACGCGGCGGGGCCGGACCCCTCGGTGCGGCCGTGCCCGTGAGCGGCTTAGGCTCACGGACATGTCCTTGAAGAGCCTCGCACTGATCGAGAACTGGCCGGTTCCCACCGCCGCGGCGGGCGTCGTACGGGCGGACGGCACCGTCCTGGGCACCCACGGGCCGACCGGCCGGCGCTTCCCGCTGGCCTCGGTCACCAAGCCGCTCGCGGCGTACGCGGTGCTCGTCGCCCACGAGGAGGGGGCGGTCGAGCTCGACGAGCCCGCCGGGCCGCAGGGCGCGACCGTGCGGCACCTGCTGGCGCACACCTCCGGGCTCGCCTTCGACGAGCACCGGGTGATGTCCGCGCCCGGGGAGCGGCGGCTGTACTCCAACGCCGGGTTCGAACAGCTCGGGGACCACCTCGCGAAGGCGACGGACATCCCCTTCGGGGAGTACCTGCGCCAGGCGGTGCTGGAGCCGCTGGGGATGACGTCGACGACGCTCCAGGGCTCGCCCGCCAAGGACGGGGTGTCCACGGTGGAGGACCTGCTGCGCTTCGCGGCCGAGGTGCAGGCGCCCCGGCTGCTGGACCCCCGGACCGTCGCCGAGGCGATGACCGTGCAGTACCCGGGGACCAAGGGCGTCCTGCCCGGGTACGGCCACCAGAACCCCAACGACTGGGGGCTCGGTTTCGAGATCCGCGACGCCAAGTCGCCGCACTGGACGGGGTCTTCGTCCTCACCGCGCACCTTCGGCCACTTCGGCCAGTCCGGCACGTTCCTGTGGGTCGACCCGGACGCGCGTGCCGCCTGCGTGGCGCTGACGGACCGGGCGTTCGGGCCGTGGGCGACCGAGGCGTGGCCGGCGTTCACGGACGCCGTGCTGGCGGAGATCGGCTGACGCCGCACCGGCGGGGACCGGCCGGGCCCTTCGACGGCAGGCCTAGGGCCTGTCGTCGAACTCCCGTCGTCCGCCCGGAGGGTGGACCCCGCGGCGTCGGGTGCGTGCTCCCGGCGTGCCGGGCACGGGCCCTCGTACGGGATGTACCCGGGTCCGCGCCCGGTGCGGCGAGAGGGCGTGCGGGGCGTCGCGGGGCAGGCAGGAGTGCGACGACAGGCCCTAGCGGGCCATCTCCCAGAGCAGCAGTTCCGCCCGCGTCACCGCCACCGCCTCCAGGCCCCCGGCGTCCGTGACGCGGGCCGCGTCGCCGGGGCCCAGCTCCTCGCCGTCCAGGCGCACCCGGCCGCGCACGACGTGGGCGTACGCGTACGCCGCGTCGGGCACGGCCGTCCGCTCCCCCGCCGCCAGGCGGCGCACGTGCAGCACCGCGCCCGCCTCGGGGACGGCGTGCGGCGTGGCGTCCGCAAGGGAGCGGACGACCTCGTAGCGGGGTTCGCCGCCGGGGTCGCGCGGGACCAGCCACATCTGCAGGAAGGTCAGGGGCGCCGAGCCGTCGTTGCGTTCGACGTGCCGCACGCCCGACGCCGCGCTCAGGCGCTGGAGGTCGCCGGGGCGGACCACCGTCTCACGGCCCGTGGAGTCGCGGTGGGTCAGCTCGCCCTCCACCACCCAGGTCACGATCTCCGTGTGGCTGTGCGGGTGCTCGGCGAAGCCGGCGCCGGGCGCCAGGCGCTCCTCGTTGCAGGCGGTCAGCGCGCCGAAGCGGAGGTTGCCGGGGTCGTAGTGGGGGCCGAAGGAGAAGGCGTGCCGCGTCTCGATCCCGGCCGCCGGATCGCCGCCCCGGTAGCGCTCGTCCGCGCGCCGTACGTCCATCACGAGCTCCACGGTAGACCCGGCGGCACGCACACCCGTCCGGATGAGGCAGTCTTGTCCCCGTGCCCGAACCCGAAACCAGCAAGCACGACGCCACGGTCCGCGCCCTCCATCCGCACGCGGCGACCCTGAAGCGCCTGGAGAAGTCCTCCGGGTCCCTCGCCGCGCAGGCCATCGCGCGGATGGACGAGACGCTGCCCTGGTACCGGGCCATGCCCCCGGAGAACCGTTCCTGGATCGGGCTGGTCGCGCAGGCCGGCATCGCCGCCTTCACCGAGTGGTTCCGGCGCCCGGACGCCCCGCAGGCCATCTCCACCGACGTCTTCGGCACGGCGCCGCGCGAGCTGACCCGGGCCATCACGCTGCGGCAGACCGTGGAGATGGTGCGCACCACCATCGAGGTCATGGAGTCCGCCATCGACGAGGTGGCGGCCCCGGGCGACGAGTCCGTGCTGCGCGAGGCGCTGCTGGTGTACGCCCGCGAGATCGCCTTCGCCACCGCCCAGGTCTACGCCCAGGCCGCCGAGGCACGCGGTGCCTGGGACGCGCGGCTGGAGTCGCTGGTGGTGAACGCGGTGCTCAGCGGGGAGGCCGACGAGGGGGCCGTCTCCCGGGCCGCCGCGCTCGGCTGGAACTCGCCCGAGCACGTGTGCGTGGTGCTGGGCACGGCGCCCGACGGGGATTCCGAGCTGACGGTGGAGGCCATCCGGCGGGCCGCCCGGCACGCCAAGCTCCAGGTGCTGACCGGGGTGCTCGGGGACCGGCTGGTGGTCATCGCGGGCGGCAGCGACAACCCGCTGGCCGTGGCCAGGTCGCTGATCGGGCCGTTCGCGGCGGGGCCGGTCGTGGCGGGCCCGGTGGTGCAGGACCTGCTGGCCGCGACCCGGTCCGCGCAGGCCGCCGCCGCGGGGCTCAAGGCGTGTTCCGCCTGGCAGGACGCCCCGCGGCCGGTCCTGGCGGACGATCTGCTCCCGGAGCGCGCGATCGCCGGGGACCCCTCGGCCCGTGAGCAGTTGGTGGAGGAGATCTACAGACCGCTGGAGGAGGCCGGGGCCGCGCTGCTGGAGACGCTCAGTGTCTATCTCGAACAGGCCAGCAGCCTCGAAGGCGCCGCGCGGATGCTGTTCGTTCACCCCAACACCGTGCGCTACCGGCTCCGACGTGTGACTGACGTCACCGGCTGGTCCCCTTCCGATGTACGCTCTGCGTTCACACTGCGAATCGCCCTGATCCTGGGGCGTCTGGCCGACGGCGATCCGCAGTCCTAAGGTTTTGTCGGAGCTCCACAAAACCCCCTCCTGTTCTTCGTCCTTGTCCCCACGGGCGGCCGTGGCCGTCCCCAAGAGAGAGTGTGAGAGTGCTCGTACTCGTCGCTCCCGGCCAGGGCGCCCAGACGCCCGGCTTCCTGACTCCCTGGCTCGAACTGCCCGGCGCCGCCGACCGTGTCGGCGCCTGGTCCGACGCCATCGGACTCGACCTCGTCCACTACGGCACCCGGGCCGACGCGGACGCGATCCGGGACACGGCTGTCGCCCAGCCGCTCCTCGTCGCGGCCGGACTGCTGTCCGCCTCGGCACTCGGTGACATCACGGACATCGCGCCGGGCGCGGTCGCGGGACACAGCGTCGGCGAGATCACCGCCGCCGCCTTGGCGGGCGTCCTCGACGACACCGCCGCGCTGACCCTCGTGCGCACCCGGGGCCTGGCCATGGCCGAGGCCGCCGCGGTCACCGAGACCGGCATGGCGGCCCTGCTCGGCGGCGACCCCGAGGTGAGCCTCGCGCACCTGGAGAAGCTGGGCCTGACCCCGGCGAACATCAACGGCGCGGGCCAGATCGTCGCGGCCGGCACCAAGGAGCAGCTCGCCGCGCTGGAGGCCGAACCGCCCGAGGGCGTCCGCAAGATCGTCAGGCTCCAGGTCGCCGGCGCCTTCCACACCTCCCACATGGCCCCCGCGGTCGACGCGCTGGCGAAGGCCGCCGAGGCCCTGACGCCCGCCGACCCCGGGGTCGTCTACGTCTCCAACAAGGACGGCCGGGCCGTCGCCTCCGGTACCGAGGTGCTGGAGCGCCTGGTGGGGCAGGTCGCCAACCCGGTCCGCTGGGACCTGTGCATGGAGACCTTCAAGGAGCGCGGCGTCACCGCCCTGCTGGAGGTCTGCCCGGGCGGCACCCTCACCGGGCTCGCCAAGCGCGCCCTGCCCGGCGTCCGGACGCTGGCCCTGAAGACCCCCGCCGACCTCGACGCGGCCCGCGAGCTCGTCTCCGAGGCCGCAGCACCTGCCGCTGACGCGGCGGGCGCCTGACAAGGAGCCGACCGCATGGCGAAGATCAAACCCGGCAAGGGCGCCCCGTACGCGCGCATCCTCGGCGTGGGCGGCTACCGTCCGGTCCGGGTCGTGCCGAACGAGGTGATCCTGGAGACGATCGACTCGTCCGACGAGTGGATCCGCTCGCGCTCCGGCATCGAGACCCGGCACTGGGCGTCGCCGGAGGAGACCGTCGCGGCGATGTCGATCGAGGCCTCCGGCAAGGCGATCGCGAACGCCGGGATCGCCGCCGAGCAGATCGGCGCCGTGGTGGTCTCGACCGTCTCGCACTTCAGCCAGACCCCGGCCATCGCCACCGAGATCGCCGACAAGCTGGGTACGGACAAGGCCGCCGCCTTCGACATCTCCGCCGGCTGCGCGGGCTTCGGCTACGGCCTGACCCTCGCCAAGGGCATGGTCGTCGAGGGCTCGGCGGAGTACGTCCTCGTCATCGGCGTGGAGCGCCTCAGCGACCTGACCGACCTGGAGGACCGGGCGACGGCCTTCCTGTTCGGCGACGGCGCGGGCGCGGTCGTGGTCGGCCCGTCCCAGGAGCCGGCGATCGGTCCGACGGTCTGGGGCTCGGAGGGCGACAAGGCCGACACCATCAAGCAGACCGTGCCGTGGGACCGCTTCCGCAGCGGGGACCTCTCCGGGCTCCCCCTGGACCGCAACGGCAACGTCAAGTTCCCTGCGCTCACGCAGGAGGGCCAGGCGGTGTTCCGCTGGGCCGTGTTCGAGATGGCGAAGGTCGCCCAGCAGGCGCTGGACGCGGCCGGGATCACCTCGGACGACCTGGACGTCTTCATCCCGCACCAGGCCAACGTGCGGATCATCGACTCGATGGTGAAGACCCTCAAACTGCCGGAGCACGTCACGGTCGCCCGTGACATCCGCACCACCGGCAACACCTCGGCCGCCTCGATCCCGCTCGCGATGGAGCGGCTCCTGGCGACCGGCGAGGCGAAGAGCGGCGACACCGCGCTCGTCATCGGTTTCGGGGCGGGTCTCGTCTACGCAGCGACTGTCGTTACCCTCCCCTAGGCACTCCGTGCCGGATCACGCGGTCCGGCACGGGAAGAACTGCCCAACCCTCTGGATACAACGAAGGAGCGCCACCATGGCCGCCACTCAGGAAGAGATCGTCGCCGGTCTCGCGGAGATCGTGAACGAGATCGCCGGCATCCCGGTTGAGGACGTCCAGCTGGACAAGTCCTTCACCGACGACCTGGACGTCGACTCGCTGTCCATGGTCGAGGTCGTCGTCGCCGCCGAAGAGCGTTTCGACGTCAAGATCCCGGACGAGGACGTCAAGAACCTCAAGACCGTCGGCGACGCGACCGACTACATCCTCAAGCACCAGGCCTGAGCCTGCCTGGGCCGGTGCACCGGCCCCGCCACCCGGCGGTGGCGCCGCTGATCCTCGTCAACGTTGGAGAGAGAATTCCCGTGAGCTCGACCAATCGCACCGTGGTCGTCACCGGTATCGGCGCAACCACACCGCTGGGTGGCGACGCAGCCTCTACCTGGGAGGGCCTGGTCGCCGGACGCTCCGGCGTCAAGCCCCTGGAGCAGGACTGGGCCGCCGAGCAGGCGGTCCGCATCGCGGCCCCGGTCGCCGTGGAGCCGACCGAGGTCATCCCCCGGCCGCAGGCCCGCCGCCTGGACCGCTCGGCGCAGTTCGCGCTGGTCGCGGCCAAGGAGGCCTGGGCCGACGCCGGTTTCGAGGCCAAGGCCGGTGAGGGCGCCGACGTCGACCCGGACCGGCTGGGCGCGGTCATCGCCTCCGGCATCGGCGGCGTGACGACCCTGCTGGACCAGTACGACGTGCTGAAGGAGAAGGGCGTCCGCCGCGTCTCCCCGCACACCGTCCCCATGCTGATGCCGAACAGTCCGTCGGCGAACGTGGGCCTGGCCGTGGGCGCCCGCGCGGGCGTGCACACCCCGGTCTCCGCGTGCGCGTCGGGCGCCGAGGCCATCGGCTACGCCATCGAGATGATCCGCACCGGCCGCGCCGACGTCGTCGTCGCGGGCGGCACGGAGGCGGCGATCCACCCGCTGCCCATCGCCGCGTTCGGCAACATGATGGCGATGTCGAAGAACAACGACGACCCGCAGGGCGCCTCGCGTCCCTACGACGTCGCCCGCGACGGCTTCGTCCTCGGCGAGGGCGCCGGCGTGATCGTCCTGGAGTCCGCCGAGCACGCCGCCAGGCGCGGTGCGCGGGTGTACGCCGAGGCGGTCGGCCAGGGCATCTCCGCCGACAGCCACGACATCGTGCAGCCGGAGCCGGAGGGGCGCGGCATCGCGCACGCCCTGCAGAACCTGCTGGAGCGCACCGACCTGGACCCGGCTCAGATCGTGCACGTCAACGCGCACGCCACGTCGACGCCGGCCGGTGACATCGCCGAGCTGAAGGCGCTGCGGAAGGTGTTCGGTGACCACACCGACCACATCGCGGTGTCGGCGACCAAGTCGATGACGGGCCACCTGCTGGGTGGTGCCGGTGGTGTCGAGTCGGTGGCGACGGTGCTCGCGCTGTACCACCGGGTGGCGCCGCCGACCATCAACGTCGAGAACCTCGACCCGGAGGCCGCGGCCAACGCGGACGTCGTCCGCGGCGAGGCGCGCAAGCTGCCGGTCGAGGGACGCATCGCCGCGCTGAACGACTCGTTCGGGTTCGGCGGGCACAACGTGGTGCTGGCGTTCCGGACGGTGTGATCGCCGGACGTGTGCGGCCCGGACCCCCGTGGGGGTCCGGGCCGTCGTCGTCGCGGGGCCCGTGGTGCACCGTGTGCGGGTCCGCCGGGCCGGCCGTGCGGCTCCCCACGCCCCTCGGGGGCCTCGCCCCCGGGGCGTGTTCTCAGACGACCTGGTGCAGCCAGCGGACCGGGGCGCCCTCGCCCGCGTACCTGAACGGTTCCAGTTCGTCGTCCCAGGGCTTGCCCAGGAGCCTGGCGATCTCCGCCTCCAGGTCGGTCCCGTCCTGCCGGGCGCGCACCAGCGCCGCGCGCAGGCGGTCCTCGGGGATGAGGATGTCGCCGTGGATGCCGGTGACGGCGTGGAAGATGCCGAGGTCGGGGGTGCAGCTGTAGCGCTCCCCCTCGGCGGTGGCGCTGGGCTCGGCGGTGACCTCGAAACGCAGCAGGTGCCAGCCGCGCAGGGCGGAGGCGAGTTTGGAGGCCGTGCCCGCCTGGCCCTGCCAGGAGAACTCCGAGCGCCAGGTGCCCGGTGCGGCGGGCTGCCGGATCCAGTCCAGGCTGACGCGCGTGCCGAGCACCCCGGCGACGGCCCACTCGACGTGCGGGCACAGCGCGCGCGGCGCGGAGTGCACGTACAGGACTCCACGTGTCGTCACCGGAACCTCCGGGCAGAGCGGGCCGTCTTGGGAACGGGCGGAACGGCCGTGGCCGGGCGGGCCACGTTGATGGCGAGGCTACCGTGCGGCGGCGCAAGGAGTGTGACGTACCGTCGGTCCCGGCGCCGGGAAACGCCTGCCATTCACCCGGGGGGACGCTTGTACGGGTGCGAGCCGTTGCACCTGGCCGGGCGGGAACCCCGGTGCGTTGTCATGGTGGGGGGAGCGCACGCGAGCCGAGGGGATGACCAGCAGATGCGGAAGCGAAGCCACCGCTCACGAGCCGTGCTCGCCGTGGTCGCCGCGGCGGCGCTGGGTGTGGCCGGCTGTGACGCCGTGGGCGGCGGCTCCCCCGGCTCCTCCGGCGCCGGGGCGGGCCGGAAGCCGTCACCCAGGCCCACGCCGGTCTGGGACACCAGCCCGGACTCCGTCGCCGCCGTGGGCGACTCCATCACCACCGGCTTCGACGCCTGTTCCGTCCTGTCGGACTGCCCGGAGGTGTCCTGGGCGACCGGCGGCAGCGAGCGGGTGGACAGTCTCGCCGTACGGCTGCTGGGGCGGGCGAAGGCGGCCCGGCGGAGCTGGAACTACGCCGTGACCGGGGCGCGGATGGCGGACCTGCCCGGCCAGATGGCCCGGGCGGTGGCGCGCCGGCCGCAGCTGGTGACGGTGCTGGTCGGGGCGAACGACGCCTGCCGGGACACCACGTCGGCGATGACACCGGTCGCGGACTTCCGCGCCGACTTCGAGGACGCGATGCGCACGCTGCGCACGGCCCTGCCCAGGACCCAGGTGTACGTGGCGAGCGTGCCGAACCTGAAGCGGCTGTGGTCGCAGGGCCGGACCGACCCGCTGGGCAAGCAGGTGTGGAAGCTGGGCATCTGCCCGTCGATGCTGGGCGACGCGGACGCCCTGGACGCGGCGGCGACGCTGCGCCGGGACACCGTGCAGAAGCGGGTGGAGGACTACAACCGGGTGCTGCGGGAGGTCTGCGCCAAGGACCGGCGGTGCCGGTCCGACGGCGGCGCGGTGTACGACTACCGCTTCGGCACCGACCAGTTGAGCCGGTGGGACTGGTTCCATCCCAGCGTGAACGGGCAGGCCCGGCTGGCCGAGATCGCCTACCGGGCGGTCACGGCGCACCGGCCCTGACCTAGAGTGCGGCCCATGAGCGAACTCTTCGGCACGCTGTCCGACGGCACCCCGGTCCACCGCTGGACCCTGGAGCGGGCGGGCGTACGGGTGCGGATCCTGTCGTACGGCGGGATCGTGCAGTCCGTCGAGGTGCCGGACCGGGACGGGCGCACCGCGGACGTGGTGCTGGGGTTCGCGGACCTCGACGGCTACGTCGCCCATCCCGGCCCCTATCTCGGGGCCCTGATCGGGCGGTACGCCAACCGGATCGCCGGCGGCCGCTTCGCGCTGGACGGGCGGGTGTACGCGCTCGCGCGCAACGACGGGCCGAACTCGCTGCACGGCGGGGAGCGCGGTTTCGACAAGCGGGTGTGGGACGTGGCCCCGGTCGGGCACGGTGTGCGTCTGACGCGGGTCAGCCCGCACGGCGAGGAGGGCTTCCCGGGCCGGCTCCGGGTCGCGGTGACGTACACGCTGGACGGGGCGGGCGCGCTGCGGATCGGGTACGAGGCGCAGACGGACGCGCCGACGGTGGTGAACCTGACGAACCACACGTACTGGAACCTCGCCGGCTCCCGCGGCGCGGGCGGGCACGAACTGCGCGTCGCCGCCTCGCGGTACACCCCGGTCGACGCGCACCTGATTCCGGCCGGCCCGCCGCGGGACGTCTCCGGCACGCGCTTCGACTTCCGCCGGGCGCGCGGGGCCGCTTCCGGCTACGACCACAACTTCGTGCTGGACAAGGGGGTGACGAAGGCGCCCGAGGAGGTCGCCGAGCTGCACGACCCGGTGTCCGGGCGGGTCCTGACGGTGGCCACGACCGAGCCCGGCCTCCAGGTGTACACCGGGGACCAGCTGGGTGAGCCGTTCGCCCCCGGCGACGGCATCGCGCTGGAGACGCAGCACTTCCCCGACTCCCCGAACCGGCCGGAGTTCCCCAGCACGGTGCTGCGGCCGGGCGAGGTGTTCCGGTCGCAGACGGTCTACGGGTTCTCGGTGCGCTGACGCCGGGACGGGACGAGCCCCGGTCCGGGGTCAGGTGCCGGACCGGGGCTGCTCGGGGGGAGGGGTCCCGGGTCAGACGGTAGTCGTCGCGGCGGTCCCGCGGCCCGCGATCGGGCGGCCCGCCTGGATCCCGTACGAACCCTTCACAAAGGAGCGCCCGACCGCCCTGGAGATGCGGCGCGCGGCCGGCCGCACCGGCGAGATCACCCTGGAGAGCGCCGAGACGGGCGGCATGCTGCAGATCGCCGCCGGCCAGGACGGACCCGTCAGCGGCAGCAGGGCCCGCCGCGTCCTCGGACGGCAGCCCCGCCACGCCTCCTTCACCGACGACCCCGCCCGGTACCACCGCGCCTGGAAGGCCGCCCGGTCCGCCACCTGGCACACCGGCGGTGCGGGAGCGCGTCGCGCCCCGCACCGGCCCTCCCGCGAGGCGTCCCCGCGTCGACGGGACACGGCCGACGAGGCCGGGCGGATCCCCGGCCGGGCGCCATGGCGTACGCCGCTCCCGTCAAGTGATACTGCGACTCGTTCCGCACGCCCACGACGGAAGGCTGAACTCCTTTGAAACCGCTACGCGTTCGGATCGGCGTCCTCGGTCTGGCCCTGCTGGCCGGCCTCACCGTCCCGACGGCCGCGGCCGCCGCCGGGACGGCCCCCTCCCCCACCGTCGAGGAGCAGCGCCTCGACGGAGCCGTCCCCCAGGAGATCCTCCGCCGCTCCGGGTTCGACACGGTGGCGCCGCGGTTCGCCCGCGCCCTGGACGCGGCGCGCTCCTACGCCGAGGCCCGCCGGATCGTCCTGCACGAGGGGTCGGCGCTGTGGCGGCGGGCCGTCGCGCGGGCGCAGGGGCGCGGCCCGGCGGGCGGCGACCTGAGCCGGGACGACGACCGGCCGCTGTACTGGGCGCGGCTCGGGATGACGAGGCACCTGCGCGCCTGGCAGCCGGAGTTCGGCCTCGGTGACGCGCAGCGGGCGAAGCTGACGGCCGCGCTGGAGCGCACCTCGCGCGGCCAGAGCACCGTCCGCTACCCGCGCGGCGAAGGGCTCCGGCGGGTCCTGGTCACCGGCTTCGACCCGTTCACCCTGGACCGGGACATCCGGATCTCCAATCCGTCCGGCGCGACCGCGCTCGCCCTGGACGGCACGGTGATCGAGACGGCGGACGGTCCGGCGCGCGTGGAGACGGCCGTGTTCCCGGTGCGCTGGCGGGACTTCGCGGACTCGACGGTGGAGCGGACGCTGCGTCCGCACCTGCCGGAGGTGGACCTGTTCGCGACCGTGAGCCAGGGGCGGGCCGGCCGGTTCGACGTCGAGCGGACCAACGGGGCCTGGCGGGGCGGCTTCCCCGACAACGAGAACGTCTCCCGCACCGGGACGGTCCCGGTCGCCGACCCGGCCTCGCAGCCGCAGTGGACGACGACCACCCTGCCGTACCGGCGGATCGTGGCGGCGGACACCGGCCGCTTCCCCGTGTACGACAACACGAGCGTGACCGAGATCCCGGCGGGGGGCACCGCGCCCGTCGTCCGGCCGGACGGGCCGACCCCGGGCTCGACGGCGCGGGCCGGGGGCGGCGGGGACTACCTGTCCAACGAGATCGCCTACCGGGCGACGCTGCTGCGGGACCGGCTGGGACTGCGCGACGGGCTGCCGGGCGGGCACGTGCACACGCCGGTCCTGCAGTTCGGGGCGGGGAACACCACCGAGGTCACGGATCCCGAGTTCGTGCGCAACCGGCTGGACATCATCGCCCAGGTGCGCTCGATCGTGGCCGTGGCGGCCGGCGCGGCGGAGCGGGCGCGAGGCTGACGCCGGGGCCGGCCAGGAGGGTGGCGGCGGCGACGGCGGGCACCTCGGTCACCGGGGGACGCCCTTCGTCCCGGGCCGCCGGGCGTCGTCCCCGGCGCTCTCCTCGCCGAGCAGCCCGCGCGCCATGAGGGTGGCGCCCGCGACCGCGCCCGGCATCAGGAACACCGCGACGAACGGGACCAGGAAGGCCAGGGCGAGGGGCGTGCCGAAGCCCCAGACCAGGGTCCTGCGGGAACGGAGCAGGGCGAGGCGGTCGCGCAGTTCGACACCGCGGCGCTGCAGGGCCACGGCGGTGAGCTCCTCGGTGAGGAAGAAGCCGGTGACGAAGAAGCCGATCACCGGGACGGCCGTCTGGCCGACGACCGGGACGAAGCCGCAGGCGAACAGCAGCACGCCCCAGGCGGCGGCCCGCAGGACGATCCGCAGGCTGTCGCGGGCGGAGATCCACAGTTCGCGCCAGAGCGGCAGGCCCGACTCGGGGGCGGCGCCGTCCGGGGAGACGTCCCGGTCGACCTTCTCGGAGAGGTTCTCGTAGAAGGGCTGTCCGACGAGCAGGGTGACCGCGGTGAACGTCACGACGGACAGCAGCAGGGCGAGGGCGAACAGCACGGCGGTGAGGAAGCCGCGGAACAGGCCGGACCAGGGGTTCGGCCAGTCGTCGGCGAACGGGGTCGCCCAGGCGACGGCGTCGCCGCCCCACAGGGCCAGCGCGACGAGCACCGCCGCGTACAGGACCAGGGTGATCAGCCCGGGGAGCAGTCCGAAGCCGTACTGCCTGCCGTGCCGGGCCACCCACCGCTGGCCCTCCAGGAGGTACCGGAATCCCGCCCCAAGATCGCGCATGGGGGAACTGTAGCGGGGGTCGGCCCGCCGGTCACCCGGCGAACCGGGCCGGGCCTGCCGACGGGCCGGGCCGGGCCGCCGTCACGGGCCCAGCATCCGCCGCAGCGCGTCCCGCAGGGCCACCCGCTCCTCCTCGGCGAGTCCCGCGAGCGGCTCCCGGGCGAAGCGCAGGGACTCCCGCAGGCCGCGCGCCACGCGCCGGCCCTCGGCGGTGGCCGCCGCGAGCTTCACCCGCCGGTCCGCGGGGTCCGGCCGCCGCTCCACCAGGCCGCGGGCCTCCAGCCGGTCCACGATGCCGGTGACGTTGGACGGTTCGCACCTCAGCCGCTGCGCCAGCCTGCGCATCGGCAGCGGCTGAAGCGACAGCAGGCTCAGCAGCCGCGCCTGCGCCCCGGTCAGCGCGTGCTCCGCCGCGGCCTCCTCGTAGTCCGCGTGGAAGCGGGCCACGACCTCCCCGACGAGTTCGACGACCTCCAGGGTCAGCGGGTCGGGGCGGCGCTCGGTCGGTGGTGTGGCCATGGCCTCCAGGCTACCCGGTTGTTTGACAGCCTGAAATGTTCAGGGGCATCGTTGTTTCAGGTACTGAAACAATCCGCAGGATCGCGTGAGGAAGGCGCCCCCGATGACCGACACCCCCACCCTCCCCTCCGTCAGCCGCGAATGGCACCTGCTCAGCCGTCCCGTGGGCTGGCCCAGGCCCGAGGACTTCGCGCTCGTCGAGGCGGAGGTCCCGGCCCCGGGCGAGGGCCAGGTGCTGGTCCGCAACACGTACCTCTCCGTCGACCCGTACATGCGCGGCCGCATGAGCGCGGCCAAGTCCTACGTGGCACCCTTCGAGCTCGGCAAGGCCATGCAGGGCGGCGCCGTCGGCGAGGTCGTCGCCTCCCGCGCCGAGGGCCTGGCCGTCGGCGACCACGTCCTGCACTTCTCCGGCTGGCGCGAGTACGCCGCCGTGGACGCGGGGAGCGCAGTGAAGGTGGACCCGCAGGCCGCGCCGCTGTCGGCGTACCTGGGCGTGCTGGGCATGACCGGCCTGACCGCCTACGCGGGCCTGCTGCGCACGGCCGCCTTCAAGGAGGGCGACGCGGTGTTCGTGTCGGGGGCTGCCGGGGCCGTCGGCTCCCAGGTGGGACAGATCGCCAGGCTCAAGGGCGCCTCGCGGGTCGTCGGGTCCGCCGGATCCGGGGAGAAGGTGAAGCTGCTCCTCGAGGAGTACGGGTTCGACGCCGCCTTCAACTACAAGGACGGGCCGGTCGGCGAGCAGCTGCGCGCCGCCGCCCCCGACGGGATCGACGTGTACTTCGACAACGTCGGCGGCGACCACCTGGAGGCCGCCATCGGCTCCCTCAACCGGGGCGGCCGGATCGCCGTCTGCGGGATGATCTCCGTCTACAACAACACCGAGCCCGCCCCGGGCCCGAAGAACCTCGCCCGCCTGATCCAGACCCGCGGCCGCATCGAGGGCTTCCTGGTCGGCGACCACTACGACCTCCAGCCGCAGTTCGTCCGGGAGGTCGGCCCCTGGGTCGCCTCGGGCGCGCTGAAGTACCGGGAGACGGTCGTCGAGGGCGTCGAGAACACCCTGGAGGCGTTCCTCGGGGTCCTGCGCGGCGACAACACCGGGAAGATGATCGTCAAGCTGTAGCCCCCACCGGCTTTCCGGCGTAGGGGGATCTCTTCCCGGACGGGGATCTCTTCCCGGAGCCGTCGGCGGCCCGGGCGCGCGCCGCGGCGGACCGGGGGAGGAACACGCCCCGTGTCCGTCCGGCGGTCCGGCGTCCCGCGCGCCGCGGTCGCCGCGGCCGGGTCCCGGCCGGGACGGCCCACCGGGTGTGTCCGCACACGGAGGCGATCCGCGGGATCCGCGGGGACATCAGCGTGACGCCGGCCCGGCGGCAGTCGTTGCGCACGGCGGAGGCCGCACCCTGGGACGTGGGGTGCGGCCTCCGTCCGCGCCGTGCCGGCGGGCGGGCGCCGCCCGGCGGACCGCCCGCGCCACGTCAGCAGACGGGCACCGCCCGGCGGACCGCCCGCGCCACGTCAGCAGACGGGCACCGCCCGGCGGACCGCCCGCGCCACCTGGTCTCGACCGGCCGGGCGCGACCGGCCGGACTCCGCGACCGTGTCCGGCCTCAGCGGCGGCGCCTTCCCGCCGGCTCCGTCGGCCGCCGCCGCGCACAGCCCGGCCGCCGCCTCGCACGTCCCGGCCGGCCGCGCGGAGGCGGCCCGCCGGCGGAAGCCGGTCCCCTGGCGCGGATCGACGGCTCGTCGGGCAGGCCCTCCCGGCCGGCGGACTCCGTCCCTTCGCGGCCGAAGGCGGTCGAGGCGAGGGCGCACGGGCCGACGGGCACCGCGTCGAGCACGCCGTGGACCTCCCGCGTCACCCGCTCCCCTCGCCCGAACCGCCGCGTGCCCCCGTGGACCACGCCCGCGCGGCCCGCGGAAACTCCCCTCCGGCGCACCCGGAGGAGGGGTCTCCCGCGGAGGGGACGCGCACGGCCCGCGCGGGGCCCGCCGGGTTCGGTACGGCGAGGCGCACCGGTCCGGCCCGGCCGGTGCCCTGCGTCCCGCCGGGGAGGGAGGCCGGGACAGGGCCGGCACGGGTGCCGGCGCCGGGGCGGCCCGTCCCCGGACGCCTCAGGTGCACCACCACAGGAAGCGGTCGCACGTCTGCGTCGGGGTCGGCTCGGGGTCCGGGGCGGGTGTCGTCGGCTCGGCGGTCGGTGCGGCCGTCCCGGCCGGGGGCGTCGGGGACGGGGCGGACGCCGGCCGGCTCGGGGACGTGCCGGTCGTGGCCGACTGGGGGTCCTCGTCGGTGTCGTCCCCGGGAACCGCCGACTCCTCGTCCTCCGGGGAGCCGGACGCCGACGGGGAGCCGGAGGCTCCGGGGGACGAGGACGCCGAGGCCGAGGCCGACGCCGGCGCGGTGCCCGGGGCGGCGCCGTCCGGCGGCGCGGCCGTCCCGCCGGCCTCCCGCGACGCCTCGCCGTCCGCCGACTCGCCCCCGGCCGCCGCCGGCCGCGGTGCCGGCCCCGCCGCGTCCAGGCCGAGCTCGGCCAGGCTCAGCCCGCCGGCCGCCAGCACGAAACCCGCGGTGATCAGCAGCGTCCGGCGACGCCGGCGACGGTGCGCCGCGGCCTTGCGGTCACGCCGGCTCCCCTCGCCCCGCCCGGCCCTCCGGCCCAGCGGCCCGTCCGCGCCCTCGCCGTCGCCGTCATCGCCGTCATCGCCGTCGTGGTCGTCGCCGCCCTGCGGGGCGGGAGTCCCGGCGGCGTGTTCGGTGCCGTACCCGTACCCGCCCTCGTAGGCGTCGCGCTCCGGGCGCGGGCCGCCGTCGCGCGCGCCGGCGCGGAGCGTTTCGGCCGGGGTGCCGCACCCCGGGCAGGCGAGGGCGCCGTTGAGGTGCCGTCGGCACGGGTGGCAGTAGTCCATGACGCGGGAAGATTAAATTCCGGCCAGGTGGTGTTCCTAGATCCAACTGTGAAGGTTCTGTAGGGAACCCCGCGTTCCCGCATGCCCGAAACCGTCGAAACCGTTATGTGCGCGACCCATTGACACCCGGCCGCCGCGTCCTTACTGTCACGCCAGCATTTCGAACGCATGACGAAATATCGAACGCGCTCGAATGCCCAGCCAAGCCGACGAAGCACACACGACGCAGCAAGGGGCAACTGACGTGCGCATCACCGGAATCAGCACGCACGTGGTCGGGACGCCGTGGCGCAACCTGACGTACGTACAGGTGCACACCGACGAGGGGATCACCGGAGTCGGCGAGACCCGGATGCTGGGCCACACCGACGCCCTTCTCGGCTACCTGAGGGAGGCCGAGGCCAACCACATCCTCGGCTCGGACCCGTTCGCCGTCGAGGACCTGGTCAAGCGCATGAAGTACGGCGACTACGGGCGGGCCGGCGAGATCGTGATGTCGGGGATCGCCGTGATCGAGACGGCCTGCTGGGACATCAAGGGCAAGGCCCTCGGCGTCCCCGTCTGGCAGCTGCTGGGCGGGAAGGTCACCGACCGGGTCAAGGCGTACGCCAACGGCTGGTACACGACCGAGCGCACCCCGGAGGCGTACCACAAGGCCGCCCAGCAGGTCGTGGAGCGGGGCTACCGGGCTCTGAAGATCGACCCCTTCGGCACCGGCCACTTCGAGCTGGACCACGAGCAGACCCTGTACGCCGTGTCGCTGATCGAGGCCGTCCGGGACGCCATCGGGCCCGGGACCGAGCTGATGCTGGAGATGCACGGCCGCTTCTCCCCCGCCACCGCCGTCCGGCTCGCCCACGAGATGGCGCCCTTCAAGCCCGCCTGGCTGGAGGAGCCGGTCCCGCCGGAGAACCTCAAGGCGCTGAGGAAGGTCGCCGAGAAGGTGGACATGCCGGTCGCCACCGGCGAGCGCATCCACGACCGGATCGAGTTCCGCGAGCTGTTCGAGGACCAGTCCGCGGACATCATCCAGCCGGACGTCGGCCACATCGGCGGCATCTGGGAGACCCGCAAGCTGGCCGCCACCGCCGAGACCCACTACATGCTGGTCGCCCCGCACAACGTGGGCGGCCCGGTGCTGACCGCCGCCTCGCTCCAGGTCGGCTTCACCACCCCGAACTTCAAGATCCTGGAGCACTTCAACGACTTCGCGGACGCCGAGATCAAGAAGGTCGTCAAGGGCGCGCCGCAGGTGGTCGACGGCTACTTCCACCTCTCCGACGCGCCCGGCCTCGGCGTCGAGCTCGACGTCGACGCCGCCGCGGAGTTCCCGCAGCAGCAGGCCCGTTTCGACCTGTGGGCCGAGGGCTGGGAGCAGCGCAAGCCGAAGGCCACCAGGTGAGTTCCGCGGTCGTCGTCGAGGCGCCGGGCCGGCACCGGCTCGTCCCGCACCAGCCCCGGCCGCCGCAGGCCGGGGAGGCCCTGGTCCGCGTCCACGCCGCCGGGATCTGCGGCAGCGACCGCGAGGTGTACCAGGGCAACCGCCCCGAGGGGTACGTCCGCTACCCGCTCGTCCCCGGCCACGAGTGGTCCGGGACCGTGGCGGCCGTCGGCGCCGGCGTCCCCGGCTCCCTCGTCGGCCGCAAGGTGGTCGGCGAGGGCTTTCGCAACTGCCAGGTGTGCGACCGCTGTCACGCCGGCGAGACGACCCTGTGCACGGCGGGCTACGAGGAGACCGGCTTCACCCAGCCGGGCGCGATGGCGGCCACGCTCACGTTGCCGGCCCGCCTGCTGCACGTCCTGCCGGACGACGCCGACCTGAGCGCGGCGGCCCTGCTGGAGCCCGCGGCCTGCGTCGCCGCCGCCGCGCTCAAGGCGAACGTCCGGCCCGGCGAGCGGGCGGCCGTCGTCGGCACCGGCACGCTCGGCATGTTCGCCGTGCAGTTCCTCGGGGCCGGCTCCCCGGCCGAGCTGCTGGTCGTCGGCGCGCGCGCCGACCGCGAGGCCTTGTCGCGCCGGTACGGCTGCACCCGCTTCCTCACCAGGGACCAGCCGCTCCCCGGCGACGTCGACGTCGTCATCGAGGCCGCCGGCTCCGCCGACGCGGCCCGTCTCTCCGCCGGCCTGCTGCGGCGCGGCGGGCGGCTGGTGCTGACCGGCATCCCGGCGCCGGGCGCCGACGGTCTCGACCCGACCGACCTGGTGGTGCGGCAGCTGGAGGTGCACACCGTCTTCGGGGCCCCGCCGCAGGCCTGGGCGCACACGGTGCGGATGTTCGCCGCCGGTCTGCTCGATCCGCTGCCGCTGGTGACGCACGAGCTGCCGCTCGCCGAGTTCTCGCGCGCCGTCGAGCTGGTGGGGTCCGGCGATCCGGAGGTGGGCAAGGTGCTGCTCCGCCCCTAGGGCCTGTCGTCGAACTCCCGTCGTCCGCCCGGAGGGCGGGCCCCGCGGCGTCGGGTGCGTGCTCCCGGCGTGCCGGGCGCGGGCCCCCGTACAGGATGTACTCGGGTCCGCGCCCGGTGCGGCGAGAGGGCGTGCAGGGCGTCGCGGGGCGGGCGGGGCTTCGACGACAGGCCCTGGCCGCACGCCGGTGCGGGGCGGCCTGACGGCCTCCGTACCGGCGTGCGCCCAAGGCCCCGTGCCCCCGCACCGGGACTCCCGCGCCGGGACCCCCGCACCCCGGACCGCGACCCTCGTCCGACACATCGAACACGAAGGACTTCCTGTGACCGACCCCTCCGCCCCGGCGGCCCGCAGGCCCGGTGAGCAGGCGCTCGCCGCCCTCGGCCTGGCCGCGCCCGCCCTCGACCCCGCCGACGCCTCGCCGCACTCCTTCCCCGGCGGCGGCCGCTGGCGCACCGAGATCCCCTCGTGCGAGGGCCCCGAGGCGCTGGCGGTGGTGCTGAAGGAGGCCTCGCGGCTGGACGTGCCGATCCACCGGATCAGCCAGGGCAGCGGCGTGTGGATGCTGACCGACGCCGAGATCACCGAGATGGTCGAGGCGACCGGCGAGCGCGACATCGAGCTGTGCCTGTTCACCGGTCCGCGCGGCACCTGGGACATCGGCGGCTCCACCCGCACCGACTCGCGCGGCGCGGGGCTGCGCGCCCGCGGCCACGACGCCGTCGCCGGATGCGTCGAGGACGCCGTGCGCGCCACGGAGCTGGGCGTCAAGTGCCTGCTCGTCGCCGACGAGGGCGTGCTGTGGACGCTGCACCGGGCGCGCGCGGCCGGCGTCCTGCCGGCCGACACCACGCTGAAGGTGTCGGCGCTCATCGGGCCGGTGAACCCGGCCAGTTACGCGGTGTACGAGCACCTCGGGGCCGATTCCATCAACGTGCCCAGCGACCTGACGCTCGATCACCTCACCGAGATACGCCGGGTGTCCGGCGCCCCCATGGACATGTACATCGAGGCCCCCGACGATCTCGGCGGCTACGTGCGGATGTACGAGGTCGCCGAGCTCATCCGGCGCGGCGCACCGCTCTATCTGAAGTTCGGCCTGTCCAAGGCCCCCGGGATCTACCCCTACGGGCACCACCTGCGGGAGCTGACCCTGGCCACCGCCAAGGAGCGGGTGCGGCGCGGACGGCTCGCCCTGGACCTCCTGGCCCGCCACGGAGCGGACGGCGACATGGCCCCGCCCGGATCGCGGCTGCCGGGTGATCTGCGCCGGTTCGACATTCCGTCATAACGTTCCGGAAACTCAGCTTCACAAAAGAAGACACAGTCGCGCACAATCCAACACACCTCTTCCCGGTCTCCCGGCACCACCCCCGGCGTGACCCCGCACCCCCAGACCGAGCCCTGCACACACATCAAGGATGATGACCATGCGCAACCGCAGAGCCGCACTCGCCGCCGTGGCCGGAGCCGCCTCCCTCGCCCTCACCCTGTCCGCCTGCGGCCAGAACAGCGAGGGCGGCAGCGAGGAGGGGGGCGGGGACGCCAAGGGCGCCACCATCGGCATCGCGATGCCGACGAAGTCCTCCGAGCGCTGGATCGCCGACGGCAACAACGTCAGGAAGAACCTGGAGTCCAAGGGCTACAAGACCAAGCTGGTCTACGGCGAGGACGACCCGGACCAGCAGGTCTCGCAGGTCGAGAACCTGATCACCCAGGGCGTCGAGGCGCTGATCGTCGCGGCCATCGACAACAAGTCGATGAACAACGTCCTCCAGCAGGCCAAGGACGCGGACATACCGGTCATCTCCTACGACCGCCTGATCCTGGGCACCGGGAACGTCGACTACTACGCCTCCTTCGACAACGAGAAGGTCGGCGAGCTCCAGGCCACCTACATCGTCGAGAAGCTCGGCCTGAAGGACGGCTCGAAGAAGGGCCCGTTCAACATCGAGCTCTTCGCCGGCTCCAACGACGACAACAACACGCGCTACTTCTTCGGCGGCGCGATGAAGGTCCTGCAGCCGTACATCGACAAGAAGCAGCTGGTGGTGAAGTCCGGCCAGACCAGGCTCAACCAGGTCACCACCCTGCGCTGGGACGGCGGCACCGCCCAGAAGCGCATGGACGACATCCTGACCTCCGCCTACAAGAGCGACCGGGTCGACGCGGTGCTCTCGCCCTACGACGGCATCTCCATCGGCATCCTGTCGGCGCTGAAGTCGGACGACTACGGCTCCAAGTCCAAGCCGCTGCCGGTCGTCACCGGCCAGGACGCCGAGGTCGCCTCGGTGAAGTCGATCATCGCGGACGAGCAGTCGATGACCGTCTACAAGGACACCCGCGAGCTCGCCAAGGTGGCCTCGAACATGGTCGACGCGGTGCTGGACGGCAAGAAGCCCGAGGTCAACGACACCAAGACCTACGACAACGGGGCGAAGGTCGTGCCGGCGTACCTGCTGGAGCCGGTCGCCGTCGACAAGGAGAACTACCAAAAGGTCGTCGTCGACTCCGGCTACATCAAGGAAAGCGACCTCAAGTAACCCCCGCACCCTAGGGATTGGAAGGCACGACCATGGCGGGACCCGTCCTGGAAATGCGCTCGATCGTCAAGACCTTTCCCGGCGTCAAGGCGCTGTCGGACGTCACGCTGACCGTCCGGCGGGGCGAGGTCCACGCCATCTGCGGGGAGAACGGCGCCGGCAAGTCGACCCTGATGAAGGTCCTCTCCGGCGTCCACCCGCACGGCACCTACGAGGGCGAGATCCTCTTCGAGGGGGAGGTCTGCCGGTTCAAGGACATCCGGGCCAGCGAAGAGCGCGGCATCGTGATCATCCACCAGGAGCTGGCCCTGGTGCCGTACCTGTCCATCGCGGAGAACATCTTCCTCGGCAACGAGCACGCCAAGCGCGGGATCATCAGCTGGACCGAGACGCTCAGGCACGCCACCGAGCTGCTGCGCCGGGTCGGCCTGAGCGACCACCCCGACACCCGCGTCGCCGACATCGGCGTGGGCAAGCAGCAGCTCGTGGAGATCGCCAAGGCCCTGGCGAAGAAGGTGAAGCTGCTCATCCTGGACGAGCCGACCGCCGCGCTGAACGACGAGGACAGCGGCAAGCTCCTGGACCTGATCCTGGAGCTGAAGAACCAGGGCATCACCTCGATCATCATCTCCCACAAGCTCAACGAGATCCGCAAGGTCGCCGACTCGGTGACGATCCTGCGCGACGGGCGCACCATCGAGACCCTCGACGTGAAGGCCGCCGGGACCACCGAGGACCGGATCATCAGCGGGATGGTCGGCCGCGACCTGGAGCACCGCTTCCCGGAGCGCACCCCGCACGAGCCCCAGGAGGGCGCCGCGCCCGCCCTGGAGATCCGGGGCTGGACCGTGCACCACCCGATCGACCAGCAGCGCAAGGTCGTCGACGACGTCTCCCTGCACGTGCGGCGCGGCGAGATCGTCGGCATCGCGGGCCTGATGGGCGCCGGCCGCACCGAGCTCGCGATGAGCGTGTTCGGGCGGGCGTACGGGCGGTACGCGGGCGGCACGGTCCTCAAGGACGGCCGGGAGATCCGCACGAGGACCGTCCCCGAGGCGGTCGGGAACGGCATCGCGTACGTCACCGAGGACCGCAAGCACTACGGGCTCAACCTCATCGACACCATCAACCGGAACATCTCGCTGACCGCCCTGGGCAAGGTCGCCAGGCGCGGTGTCGTCGACGAGCACGAGGAGCGGCAGGTCGCCGAGGGCTTCCGCACGTCGATGAACATCAAGGCGCCGACCGTCTTCGAGCCGGTGGGCAAGCTGTCCGGCGGCAACCAGCAGAAGGTCGTCCTCAGCAAGTGGATCTTCTCGGGTCCGGACGTGCTGATCCTGGACGAGCCGACCCGCGGCATCGACGTCGGCGCCAAGTACGAGATCTACACGGTCATCGACCAGCTGGCCGCCGAGGGCAAGGCGGTCGTCTTCATCTCCTCCGAGCTGCCCGAGCTGCTCGGCATGTGCGACCGCATCTACACGATGGCCGCCGGGCGGCTGACCGGTGAGTTCTCACGGGCCGAGGCCTCGCAGGAATCGCTGATGCGTCAGATGACGAAGGACAAAGAGGTAACCCGATGAGCACGGATGTGACCGCCAAGACGCCGGCCCCCGCGCCGGCCGGCAAGGGAGGGGCGGCCGCGGGTGACGGCGGCCTGCTCCGGCTGATGCTGGACGGCATGCGCCGCAACATGCGCCAGTACGGCATGCTGATCGCCCTCGGCCTGATCGTGGTGCTGTTCGCCGTGTGGACCGACGGCGACCTGCTGCTGCCGCGCAACGTCTCCAACCTGGTGCTGCAGAACAGCTACATCCTGATCCTCGCGATCGGCATGATGCTGGTCATCATCGCCGGTCACATCGACCTGTCGGTCGGCTCGCTGACCGCGTTCGTCGGCTCGATGGCCGCCGTGTTCATGGTCAGGAACGACATGCCCTGGCTGCTGGCCGTGGTGCTGTGCCTGGCCGTCGGCGCCGTCGCGGGCGCGGTGCAGGGCTTCTTCATCGCCTACGGCGGCATACCGTCGTTCATCGTGACCCTGGCGGGCATGCTGATCTTCCGCGGTCTGACGGAGATCTTCCTGGAGGGCCAGACGCTCGGCCCGTTCCCGGAGGGTCTGCAGAAGGTCGCCAACGGCTTCCTGCCCGAGGTCGGACCGGAGACGAACTACCACAACCTCACGCTGCTGCTCGGCCTCGCGCTGATCGCGTTCGTGGTCCTGCAGGAGGTGCGCGACCGCAAGCGGCAGCGGGAGTTCTCGCTGGACGTCCTGCCCGCCAGGCTGTTCCTGCTGAAGCTGGTCGCCCTCTCCGCCGCCGTGCTCACCCTCACGCTGCTGCTGGCCAGCTACAAGGGCGCCCCGATCGTCCTGCTGATCCTCGGCGTGCTGCTCGTCGGCTTCGGCTACGTGATGCGCAACGCGATCATCGGCCGCCACATCTACGCGATCGGCGGCAACCTGCCCGCGGCCAAGCTGTCGGGCGTGAAGGACAAGAAGGTCACCTTCCTGGTCTTCCTGAACATGGGCATGCTCGCGGCCCTGGCGGGCCTGGTCTTCGCCGCCCGCTTCAACGCGGCCTCTCCCAAGGCCGGCCTCAACTTCGAGCTGGAGGCGATCGCGGCCTCGTTCATCGGCGGCGCGTCGATGAGCGGCGGTGTCGGCACCGTGCTCGGCGCGATCATCGGCGGTCTGGTCCTGGGCGTGCTGAACAACGGCATGAACCTCGTCGGCATCGGCACCGACTGGCAGCAGGTCATCAAGGGCCTGGTGCTCCTGGCGGCGGTCGGGTTCGACGTGTGGAACAAGCGCAAGGTCGGTTCGTAAGCCGGGCCGGGCCCCGCCGGGAGGCGGGGCCCGGCCCCTTTTCCAGCAGTTTCCCCATGAACCCCATGAAGCGGAGCCGCACATGGAACCGAACAGACGCACGGTCATCGCGGGGGCGGCGGCGGGCATGGCCGCCATCACGCTAGGCGGCACGGCACACGCCACGGGAGGCAGGAAGCCGGTGAAGTCCCTCTTCGGCAAGCTCGCCGACGGCACGAAGGTCCACAGCTGGTCGCTGGAGAACGGCGGCACCCGCCTGGAGGTCCTCTCCTACGGCGGCATCGTCCGGTCGCTGGAGATCCCCGACCGGCGCGGCCGGTACGCCAACGTCTCGGCGGGCTTCGACGACCTGGAGGACTACGTCGCCAGGAGCCCCTACTTCGGCGCCCTGATCGGCCGCTACGGCAACCGCATCGGCAAAGGCCGCTTCACCCTCGACGGCAGGGCGTACCAGCTGTCCGTCAACGACGGCGAGAACAGCCTGCACGGCGGCGCCCAGGGCTTCGACAAGCAGGTGTGGGACGTCGAGCCGTTCACCGAGGGCCCCGACGTCGGCCTGCGCCTGTACCACACCAGCGTCGACGGGGAGATGGGCTACCCGGGCACGCTCAGGACGAAGGTGACGTACACGCTCACCCGGCACGGCGACTGGCGCATCGACTACGAGGCCACCACCGACAGGGCCACCGTCGTCAACCTCACCAGCCACGTCTACTGGAACCTCGCCGGCGAGGGCAGCGGCACGATCGAGGACCACGAGCTGACGATCGCCGCCTCCCGCTACACCCCCACCGACGCGGGCCTGATCCCCACCGGCGAGCTCGCCGGGGTCGCCGGCACCCCCTTCGACTTCCGCCGCGCCAAGCCGGTCGGCCGGGACATCCGCGTCTTTCACCCGCAGCTGGTCGCCGCCCAGGGCTTCGACCACAACTGGGTCCTCGACAAGGGCGTCACCGCCCGGCCCGGGCACGCGGCCACCCTGCGCGACCCCACCTCCGGCCGCACGCTGCGCATCGCCACCACCGAGCCGGGCCTGCAGTTCTACTCCGGCAACTTCCTCGACGGCACCCTGACCGGCCCCTCCGGCCGCGCCTACCGCCAGGGCGACGCCCTGTGCCTGGAGACGCAGCACTTCCCGGACTCGCCGAACCAGCCGTCGTTCCCGTCGACCGTGCTGCGGCCGGGGCAGACGTACCGGACGACGACGATCCACTCGTTCGGCCGCTGAATTCACACCTCGTTCACATCCGTTGAACGCCGTCATCTCCGTCCCCGTATGAAGGGTCGGCCCGCGCTCCCCCCGCGCGGGCCACCCAGAGACGGAGGTTCCATGGCCGGCAACGTCACCTCGTTGTTCCGCAGCACCGCGGCGCACAGCCCGTCGATGGCTGCGCTGACACGCGAGGGCGGCGACGGGGCCGGGCCGGTGGACTTCTGCATCCCCTGCAACCCCTACTTCCCCACCCCGGCCATGTTCGACGAGATGGCCGGCAGGCTGCGGGACATCATCACGTACTACCCGTCGAGCGCCGACACCATCACGGCCGAGCTGTGCAGCCTGCTGCAGCTGCCGCCGCAGTGCGTGGCGATGGGCAACGGCTCGACCGAGCTGATCACCTGGATCGACCACCTGCTGGTCCGCGAGTCCCTCGCGGTCCCCGTCCCCACCTTCGGCCGCTGGACCGACCAGCCGATGGAGACCGGCAAGCGGGTCGACATGTTCCCGCTGCAGGAGTCCAGCGGCTTCGCGCTCGACCTCGCGCAGTACGCCGAGTTCATCCGGGCCAGGGGGACCCGGGTGGCGGTGATCTGCAACCCCAACAACCCCGACGGCGGCTTCGTGCACCGGCACGCGGTCGTGCAGTTCATGGACGCGATGGCCGACCTGGACCTGGTCGTGATCGACGAGTCCTTCCTGGAGTTCGCCGACGCCGAGGCCGAACCCTCCGTCGTCCAGGAGGCGATGCTGCGGCCCAACGTGATCGTGCTGCGCAGCCTCGGCAAGAACTTCGGCCTGCACGGCATCCGCTTCGGCTACCTGGTCGCCAACCCGGCGCTCGCGGGCCGGGTGAGGTCCATGCTCCCCAAGTGGAACCTCAACTCCTTCGCCGAGCACGTGGTGTTCATGCTCAAGGAGCACGGCGCCGAGTACGCGCAGAGCCTGCACCGGGTGCGCCGCGACCGCCTGGAGATGGCCGGGCAGCTCTCCGCCCTGCCCGGCCTGACCGTCTACCCCTCCCAGGGCAACTTCCTCTTCGTGCGCCTGCCCGTGGGCGCCGAGGGCACCGTGGTCCGGGACCGGCTGCTCACCGAGCACCGCGTCCTGGTCCGCGAGTGCGGCAACAAGATCGGTTCCTCCAGCCGCTTCCTGCGTCTGGTGGTGCGCCCCCAGGCGGACGTGCGCCGTCTGGTGTCCGGCCTGGAACAGGTGCTCTACGGGACGTCCAGGAGGGGGGCCGCCGTACCCGAGCAGGCCACCGGGACCGGCTACAGCTCGGGTACGGCGGCGGTGGACCGCCTGATGAGCGAGACCAACGGGTCCGGCATGCGGGGCCTCGCGGCCCAGGCCGCCGGTGCCCCGGGGCTCCCCGCCGGCCCGGCCGCCGGCACCGGCATGCCGCTCCCCGCCGCCGCGTCCGCCCTGCCGGCGGACCCGGGCGGCGGGATGCCGGTGCCGGCCGTGCCCCAGCCGGTCGCGCAGCCCGCGCCGCAGCCGATGCCGGTGCAGCCGCCGGAGCCGCCGGCCCAGCCCTTCGCGCCCGCGGCCCAGCCTTTCGCGCCCGCGGCCGCGTCCGCCGTACCGGCTCCCGCTCCTGTTCCTGCTCCTGTTCCTGTTCCTGCCCCCGTTCCGGCCCCGGCCTCGGCTCCGATGTCCGCGCCGTATCCGGCCGTCACCGGCCCCACCCCGCCCGGTGTCCCGGCCCGCGGCGGCCTCACGGCCGCCCAGGTCCGCGGCATGACGGGCCCGCCGGCCAACGCCCAGGGCCTGGCCACCGCCCCGGCGACCGGCTGGCCGGGGCCGCAGCAGAACTGGCCGGACGCGGCGGGCATGAGCCAGGCGGGCTGAGCGGTGACGGCTACCCGGGGCTGAGCCGCCACTGCTGGCAGGCGTTGGCCAGCCAGGTCCACTGCCGTACGTCGGCGCCGTCCGCGGTGGAGCAGTCCGCGACGTCGGCGACCTTGCCGGTGGCCTGGTTGACGATCCGGACGTGGCCGCCGTCGGTGGCCACGAACCGGAACCGCTGGCAGGTGTTGTCCAGCCAGGACCACTGCCTGAGGTCGGCCCCGTCGGCACCGGAGCAGTTCTCGGTGTCCAGCACCTTGCCGGTGGCGGCGTTGACGAGCCGGTGGGTGTCGTCGCCGAGGTCCTCCAGCCGCCAGCGCTGGTTGCCGCCGCCGTCGCAGGCGTACTGCACCACGTCGGCGCCGTCGGCCGTCGAGCCCTCGGCCACCTCCAGGCACTTGCCGCTGTTGCGGTTGGTGAGGGTGTAGGTGGCAAAGGCGGTGGACGGCTCCCCGGACGGGCCGGCGAGGGAGGTGCCGAGCCGCACCGGCGTGCCGAGGTCCGGCGTTCCGTCGGAGTTCCAGGTGAACCTCTGCGCCCGGGTGGTCCGCCCGTTGTCGCAGCCTTCGCCCGCGCCGTCGTTGGCGTGGTAGACGATCCAGCTCTCCTTGCCGTCCGGCGAGGTGAAGAAGCCGTTGTGCCCGGGTCCGTAGACCCCGTTGGCGTCACTGCGCTGGAAGACGGGCGTGGACTTCTTCGTCCAGGAGGACGCGGCGAGCGGGTCGGACCCGGTGAGTTCCAGCCGGCCGAGCTTGTAGTCCGGGGTCCAGCACCCGCTGGCGGAATAGATCAGGAACGTCCGGCCGCCCCGCTGGAGCACCTCCGGGCCCTCGTTGACGGTGCCGCCCTGCCGCTCCCAGTCGTACGTCGGGGTGGAGATCGTCGAGTAGGACCCGCTGACCGTGTACGGGTTCGACATCGGCGCGATGACGAGGTTCTGCGTCCCGCCGGTGATCGCGCTGCCCAGCATGTACAGCCTGCCGCCCACGTTCAGCACGCTCGGGTCGAGCATCCAGGCGCCGTTGAGCCGCCCCTTGTAGGTGTACGGCCCCAGGGGGTCGGAGCCGGCGCTCTCCAGCACGTGGCTGCGCTGCGTCGGGTTGTAGTCGGACACGTTCTGCCCGGCGACGTAGTACAGGTACCAGCGCCCGTTGAGGAAGTGCAGCTCGGGCGCCCAGATGTTGCAGCAGCGGGAGGCCGCGTCGCCCTGCCACACCTGCACGCTCGGCGCCGTGGACAGTCCGGCCAGCGTGGGCGACTTGCGCAGCGTGATGACGTCGGTCCAGCTGGTCGTCACCAGGTAGTAGTTGCCGTCGTGGTACGAGATCCACGGGTCGGCACCCTTGACGGACTTCACCGGGTTGGCGAACGAGGCCGCGCTCGCCGTGGGCTGTCCCACGGCCAGGGCGAGCAGGAGCGCGGCCAGCAGGGTCAGTAGGCGACGGGCCATCCGCTGCTCCAGTCCAGGAGGTTGACGCCCAGCTTGGGCGTGCCGTTGTCATTGCCGTCGTAGTAGTGGTAGACGATCAGGTCCCCGTCGGAGTCCTTCATGACCGACTGTCCGCCCGGGCCGATGACGCTGCCGTGCGACTCCAGGACCGGGGTCCCGCCGTTGTTCGTCATCGCGACGCCGTTCCTGTCGACGTACGGCCCGGTGACGCTGGTGGCGCGGCCCACCTTCACCTTGTAGGTGGAGCCGGTGCCGTTGCAGCAGGTGTCGTAGGAGGCGAAGAGGTAGTAGTACCCGTTGCGCTTCACGACGAAGGGCGCCTCGACGGCCTTGGTCCCGGTCGGGCGGGAGGCGAGGGAGTAGCGGGTGGTGTTGGTGGACAGCTGCTTCCCGGTGGAGGGGTTGATCTGGATCATCTTGATCCCCGTCCACCAGCTCCCGAAGGACAGCCACCACGTGCCGTCGTCGTTCACGAAGAGGTTCGGGTCGATGGCGTTGTAGTCGCTGGAGGAGCCGGAGGTGTAGACGGTGCCCTGGTCGGTCCAGCTGCCCGGCTGCCCGGTGGAGGAGGTGGCGAGTCCGATGGCGGACGTGTTCGACCCGAACTTCGAGACGGAGTAGTACATCAGGTACCTGCCGCCGTGGTACGAGATGTCGGGCGCCCAGGCCTCGGGGACGGAGGAGTAGGTGCGCCACCAGCCCGGCCGGCCGGCGAAGGCGTCGGCCCCGTTGCGGAAGGCCGTGCGGTCGGAGGAGGTCTTGCTGGCGATGCCGCCGCCGGTGGCGTACAGCAGGTACTGGCCGGAGGAGGTGCGGATCATCGTCGGGTCGTGGGTGACGATGTCGCCCGTGACGCGGCCGGGGTTGGGGTAGGCCGACGCCGTGGTGGGGATCAGGGCGAGCAGGGCGGCGGCGGGGAGGGCGAGCAGCGCGGTCCGGGCGCGGAGCGGCCGGGGGACGCGGGAGGTGCGGCTCATACGGGTCCTCCTTGCGGTGGGGGATGACATCCGTCCGAAATATCGGACAGCGATCGCAAGTTCGAACGGACCGTAGAATCGAACCACTTGCGCGTCAATGGTTCGCGCAGCCCCGTTCACCGGCCGTCCACCCATGCGGCACGTCGACCTCGGCCAGCACGGTCTTGCCGGGCGGCTCGCGATCCAGCACCCGCCAGCGGTCGGCGAGCGCGTCGACGAGCAGGAGGCCCCGGCCGTTTTCGTCGAGGGGACGCGGGGGCCGCACGTCACCGGGGGCGGGCGGCCGGAGCTCGGCGCGGGTGTCGGCGACCTCGATCCGGATGCCGCCGGCCACGAGGGACAGCCGCAGCTCGAAGTCCCGTCCGGGAACGCGGCCGTGGGTCGCGGCGTTGGCCGCGAGCTCGGCGACGATCACCTCGACCCGGTCGGAGACGTGGCTGCCGTGCGGGACGCCCCAGGCGTGCAGCTGGGTGACGGTGAGACGCCGGGCGAGCCGGGCGCCGCGCGGAGTCGAGCTGAGGCGCTGGGTGAACATACGTACGGTAACCGGCGGCTGAGGGGTGGTCGGTGCTGTCATGCGCCCAATCTGACCGGTGGAAAGGGCGCTTTGCCAGGCCAGCGGCGCGTACGCCGCGACAGCGTACGCGGTCACGGACTGGACAGTACCGGTGACCGGCCGTGACCATGCCGTGGGGAGGTGACCGACAGTGGTCGATGGCGTGACGGGAACGGGTGGCGAGCCGGAGTTGTCCGACAGCCTGCGGACGTTCGGGGCGGTGGTCCAGGGGCTGCGCGAACGTGCCGGGCTGAGCAGGGAGGAGTTCGGCGAACTGGTGCGCTTCTCCAAACACACGGTGGCGTCGGTGGAGTTGGGGCGGCGGATGCCGGATCCGGCGTTCGTGGAGCGCGCGGAGGAGGCGCTGGGGATGGCCGGTGTCCTCCAGAAGGCGGCGGGGCGCCTGGAGCGGCAGCCGGGGCTGGCGGCCTGGTTCCGGCGGTGGGCTCACCTGGAGGCCGCGGCCATCACGCTGTACACGTACGAGTGCCGCCTGGTTCCGGGGCTTTTGCAGACGGAGGCGTACGCGCGCCAATTGTTCGTCGATGAGTTGCCACCGCTGAGCGACGAGCAGATCGAGGCACAGTGGGCAGCGCGCGCCGAGCGACAACGACTGCTGCGGGAACGCCCGAACACCGCCTTCAGCTTCATCCTCGAGGAGCACTTGTTCCTGCGGCGTACGGGAGGTGCGGAGGTTACGCGGGAACTCATCGATCACGCACTGGAGATCGCGGAGTTGCGGAACGTCGAGATCCAGGTGATGCCGCTGGTACGGAAGTCGCACGCCGGGCTGCATGGCCCGCTGCAGTTGCTGGAGACGCCGGAAAACCAGTGGTTCGCCTACCTCGAAGGCCAGCAGAGCGGTCAGCTGATCAACGACCGCAAAGTAGTCAGCGTGCTTCAAAGGAGGTATGCCAGGATGCGTGCACAGGCTCTTTCCCCTGAAGACTCCGTGAGCCTGTTGCGGCGGATGCGAGGAGACCTATGAGCACCAGCGACCTGGCCTGGTTCAAGTCCACGTACAGCAGCAGTGGTTCCGGCGACTGCGTAGAGGTCGCCCTCACCCCTGCCACCGTCCACGTCCGCGACTCGAAGGACGAGGCGGGCCCTCAGCTCACCCTTTCCCCCACGGTCTGGGCGGACTTCCTGACGTACGCCGCGAACTGCCGGTGACGGGCGGGCTGCGCCCGTCAGCGCCGTTCGGCATGGTCAGTCCGTCCTCACTCTCCATCCAGCCTGCTCGAATTGAGTGCCTGTGAGGGATCGCCGGGACCGGGCAGGCCCATGAAGAGCGGAGAGTACGCCTGGGTTGCGAGTCGGCGACGGACCGTTCGCAAGGATGGATTCCGGGCGATCGTCAAACCATGCCCGAACTTGCCGACAAGCAGCCCTCCGGCGTAGAGGGTGCCCTCACCGCAGGTTGTCTCCTGCTTCTCGTACTGATGGCGGACGCGGCGGCCGCCTGCTGCGGATCGGACACCTGGTTATCGGGTCGGTGCAGCTGACGCTCCGCGTCCTCCTGGCAGTCCACACGCTGGAGTCCTGGCCCTGACCCGGATGTGGTCACAGCCATCGGAGGTGCCTTGGACAGAGGGATCCGGCCCAGGCACTGAGCTTGTTCTTCGACCTCAGGTTGTCGGGGAGTGCTTGCCGGAGGGGAAATTGCGGTGCGTGCCGACACCACGCTGGTCAGACTTGCGGACATGACCGAGAAGATCACCCGCATCAACCCCGAGCAGCTGCATGAGACGCCCGGCTACCACCACGTCACGGTGGTGGAGGCAGGGCGTACGGCCTACCTGGCGGGACAGTGCCCGCTTGACCGGAACGGTGACCTCGTCGGTTCCGGTTCCCTCGAGACGCAGGTCGACCAGGTGATCGCGAACGCGCTCACCGCCCTGGCAGCGGCGAATGCCCAGCCGCAACACGTGGTGCGGTCGGTGATCTACGTGCGGAGCGACGAGAGGGACCATCTCGCAGCCGTTTGGCGTCGGCTCACCGAGTCCGCCCTGGGTCCGGCGTTCACCACCGCCAGCACGCTCTTGGGCGTTGCCCAGTTGGGCTTTCCCGGACAGCTCGTCGAGGTGGACCTCACCGTGGCGCTGCCCGACTGACCTCGAACGGCTTATCGAACCGGGTGGCCCAGCCGGGCATTCGCCGGACGTCGGGGCGGTCTTCGTCTGATCATGTGCTCCGACCAAGGTGCACGTGACCACGACGTTCCGGCGGTGGTGAGGGGACCGGAATTGCTCATCAGCACCCACAGGGGCCGGTCCGTTCCGGTGGCGCGCGCGGGGATCGAGACGTATCCGTAAAGGCTCGCGTCCTGCACCCCGCCCCACGTTGCGGACGGCCCGAACCGCCGCTCCAGGGCGCCGGCGAGCCGATCGAAACGCTGACGGGCGGCGGACCAGTCGTAAGCTGGATTACTAGGCACACGCCTTACATGTACTGGAAGTACCGGTCCAACCAGGTCGGCGGAAGGTCGTCTTCCTCTTCATCGTCCCTGTCCTCGTCTGCGGACGCGGCCGCCAGCGCCGCCAGAATCGCCTCGCCGGCCTCGTCGTCTCCCAGGGGAGTTGGTCCGTCGTACGGCTCCATGAGCAGTTCGTTGGGCACGTAGATGCAGCCGAGTTCCGTACACAGCTCGTCGAGCCAGGTCAGGAACTCGTCGCCCAGGCCGTCTTCACAGCCGGGCATACCCGGGAGGCCCACTTTGGCGGTGACGAAGGGGCCGAAGTTGCTCATCGCCATCTGCAGGGGCTGGCCTGTCCTGGTGGCCTCAGCAGGGACCGAGACGACACCGAGGAAGCTCGCGTCCTGCCCCATGCCGGCCGACACGGACGGCCCGAACCGCCGCTCCGCGGCGTCGGCGAACTGCCGAAAGCGCTGCCGGGCGGCCGGGACGTCGTAATCCCGGGGGATCTCCCGGTGTTCGGGGTCGGGGTCGTCCAGCTCGCGCAGGAGCTCCCGGAGGCGGTCGAGGGGAAGCATGGTGGTGTCCTTCGTGGTGTTCGCCGTACGTCGGCTCTTAGGGGTGATTCTTGTCCGAAATACGCGGCCGGGGCCAGGCAGGTCCAAGCCCCGGCCGCGCGCGTCAGAACCTCGGGCACGACCCCGAGGCTGACGGATACGCGCTGATGACGCGGTACATCTTGCTCTTGTACCGGGTGACGATGCACAAGAACTTCTCGCCACCATCTCCGATCGCTTCCGCGTACTCAACAGGGAAAACCTTGTTGCCCCGCTTGAGGATCGGATCGCTGCCGCGCCTCTTCCAGGCGTCGTCGATCAGCGCCAGGAGCTTGCCCTGGTCCTTCTCCTTGAAGATGCCGTGCAGAGGCTTGTCCGGTTTGGGCCTCGTATGGTCCATGACATGGTCGATGCGGTGCTTGGTCGGGCTTTCCCGCATGTACACCAAGCCGGCCGGCGACTGGAACACGTCGTTGCCCAGGTTCTGGAAGCCCACCGGGCAGCTGATCGAACCCGCCACCCGTGCGAGCGACATGGCACGCAGCGACCGCGCGCACAGCGCGAACACCGGGTTGTTGCCGAACAACTTGCGGAAGAAGTCGTCCGCCTTGGTGCCCCACTTGCCGAACTTGACGCCCGCGGCACCCCATCCGACGAACGGCACGGCAGCGGCGCAGGACAGACCCGCGTCGATCTTGTTGTCCTCTCCGAAGTACCAGGCGCAAACGCAACGTCGCCGACCGCGTCCGCTGCTTTATGCCGACCGCGATCGACGCGGCGTACGCGGAAGCCCAGGCGTCACTCGCAGAGGCTTGAGCGCGGTCCGCCTACAGGCCGGCCGAGCGCGCGGGATGTACAGCTCCCGGTCCACCGCCGCGTGTCCCCGCTCGCCCGCGTAGACGAGGTAGACGGCGACCTGGGAGTTCTCGATCCGCTCGGCCGTTCCGATGCACTGCCGCTGGACCCCGACCGTGTGGGTGCCCTTCTTCACATCGCCGGTCTCGTCGACGACCAGCGCTGCTGCCTCGTCGTGGAAGTGCTCGATGACGTATTCGCGCACGGCGTCGCGGACGGCGTCGGCATCCCAGGAGGCCCGGCACAGCAGATGCTGCATGCCGTGCGGGCTGACCTCCCTGGCCCACTCCGCGATTGTCCAGCAGTTTTTGCGCGGCAGGTCCGACAGCAGGCCGAGCACCAGCCGCCCGGCCCGCAAGCGGGGTTCGTAGCGGCTGAACCGGCCCGCGATCCGACTCACGGCCACCTCGAACGCTTCCCGCCATCGAGCGGGATCCATGCTGTGGCCTGCGGCCACCGTCTCGTCGTCAGTCCACACAACTCACGATGATCACCGGTGGCCGCACCCCTTCGGTGCCCCCTGTCAGTCCCGGACGGGACAGAACGGGTGTCCTGCCGGGTCGGCAAAGATGCACCAACTCCGCTTTCCGCCAACCTCGTCGAGCAGTGTGGCGCCCCGATCGAGGACGTCTTCCCGGGCTCGTTCCAGGTCCTTGACCCCCAGGTCCAGGTGGAACTGTTGGGATCGAGCGGGATCCGGCCATCATGGTGGCTGATGGTCTTCCACCCACTAGAAGGCAAGCACGAGCCCGTCGGTGTGGAGCGTCGCCCAGCCGTCGCCGAGCGACCACCGCGGATCCGACTGGTCGACTACACCGCCGAGAAGCGACTGGTAGAACCAGGACGGCTCAAGGACATCAGCACAGCCCAACACCACACACCGGAGTTTGGCGATCACGAAGGGCAGCGTCTCACGACGCCTGATCACGATCCACAGCTGGAGTACTAGGCGCACGCCTTACATGTACTGAAAATATCGATCGTACCAGGCTGGCGAAAGATCGTCTTGCTCTTCCTCCTCTTCTTCCTCCCCGTCCGCGGACGCGGCCGCCAACGCCGCCAGAATCGCCTCGCCGGCCTCGTCGTCTCCCAGGGGAGTTGGTCCGTCGTACGGCTCCATGAGCAGTTCGATGGGCACGTAGATGCAGCCGAGTTCCGTACACAGCTCGTCGAGCCAGGTCACGAACTCGTCGCCGAGGCCCTCCTCACAGCCGGGCAGACCCCATCGCCTTCCCGTTCCGGCGGTGACGAAGGGACCGAAATTGCTTATCAGCACCCACAAGGGCCGGCCCGTCCCCATGACCTCAGCAGGAACCGAAACGGCACCGAGGAAACTCGAGTCCTGCCCCATGCCGGCCGACACGGACGGCCCGAACCGCCGCTCCAGGGCGTCGGCGAACTGCCAAAAGCGCTGCCGGGCGGCCGGGACGTCATAATCCCGGGGCAGCTCCCGGTGTTCGGGGTCGGGGTCGTCCAGCTCGCGCAGGAGCTCCCGGAGGCGGTCGAGGGGAAGCATGGTGGTTGTCCTTCGTGGTGTTCGCCGTACGCCGGCACTCAAGGGGTGATTCTCGTCCAGACACGCGGCCGGGGCCCAGCCAGTTCTGGCCCGGCCGCGCGCATCATTCCGTCGGGCACTCCTTCGTCGGCGACGGATACGCGCTGATGACGCGGTACATCTTGCTCTTGTACCGGGTGACAATGCACAAGAACTTCTCGCCACCATCTCCGATCGCTTCCGCGTACTCAACAGGGAAAACCTTGTTGCCCCGCTTGAGGATCGGATCGCTGCCGCGCCTCTTCCAGGCGTCGTCGATCAGCGCCAGGAGCTTGCCCTGGTCCTTCTCCTTGAAGATGCCGTGCAGAGGCTTGTCCGGTTTGGGCCTCGTATGGTCCATGACATGGTCGATGCGGTGCTTGGTCGGGCTTTCCCGCATGTACACCAAGCCGGCCGGCGACTGGAACACGTCGTTGCCCAGGTTCTGGAAGCCCACCGGGCAGCTGATCGAACCCGCCACCCGTGCGAGCGACATGGCACGCAGCGACCGCGCGCACAGCGCGAACACCGGGTTGTTGCCGAACAACTTGCGGAAGAAGTCGTCCGCCTTGGTGCCCCACTTGCCGAACTTGACGCCCGCGGCACCCCATCCGACGAACGGCACGGCAGCGGCGCAGGACAGACCCGCGTCGATCTTGTTGCCTTCGCCGAAGTACCAGGCGCAGTTGATGCCGTCAGTAGCCTCACCGAAGCCGGGGACCAGGCCGAGGATGTCGAGGGCGAAGTGGCCGCCCTCGGAGAACAGCTTGCCCCAGTCGATCTCGTTCAGCTTGGCCATGTACTCCGCGAACTCCTCGTCCTCGGCTCGCAGAGCACGCTCTTCGAACTCGGCGGTGACCTTCGCGAAGTGCTCCCGGATCTCTTCCTGGAGCTTGCGGAACGCCGCGTCACCGGCCGCGTCCGCTGCCTTGCTCGCGGCGGCCGCGTCCTTGCCGGCGGCGATCGACGAGGCGTACGCGGCGTCCGCCGCGGCCCAGGCGTCGCTCGCGGAGGCCTGGGCCGCCGCGGCGGAGGCCTGCGCGCGGTCAGCCGACAGGTCGGCCGAACGCGCGGCGTTCTTCGCGTCGGCTTCTGCGGCGCGTGCACTGCGGGCCGAGACTGCAGCCTCGGCTGCGGACTTCTCGGCGGCATCGGCGTGCGCGTCCGCCTCCTTGGCGTACTCTCCCGCCTGCGTCGCCGAGGCCTTTGCCTGCTTGGCGTAGTCGGCCGCCTCGTCGGCCGCCTTGCGGGCCTCGGCCGCCACCTTGGCGGCTAGCGCGGAGTCCTGCTGGGCCGTCGCCGCCACCCTGGCCGCTCCGGCGATCAGGCCCTGGACGCGCGAGACGTGGGTCGCGGTGAGCTTGTCCTGGCGTGCCGCGCGATACTGCTCGACCTCGATGAACTGGTGCAGCACCGACGGCGGTCCGGCCAACGCCACGTCAGCCGCGGCCTTGAGCTCCGGTCCGCCCGTGCTGCGCAACTGGATGGCCCGGACCCGCTCGTCGCTCGTCCGAGCCGTGTAGTAATGGGTGTGGATGAACTCCCGCATCGTCTCGGCCGACCCGGAGTCCAACGCCTCCTGGCCCGCCTTTTTCACCGCGGAACCGGCATTCTGCATCAGCTGGGTGACCCGGATGCGGTAGTCGTTGCGGGCCGCTTCGTGCTGACCGGTCGCGATGAAGGCGCTGATTTGCGTCGCGTCACCGCCCAGCGCGGTCTTGGCGGCCGTCCGGACGGCCTCGTACTCGGAGTCCCACGCCAAGTTGAGCGTCCGCTCGTACTCGTCGCGCTGGGCGGCCTCCTTCCAGCCGGTCCTGATGTACTCCACGACCAGCGCGTCCGAACCCGCCAAGGCGGCCTCGGCCGTGGTGGCACTCCACGGGCCGCGGGTCTTGACGACGTGCAGCGCGACCCTGCGGGCCTTGGCAGCGGCGGTCGACAGGTCCGCGCCCGGCGCGTTCATTTCGGCGGCGAGGCGCTGTGCCTCCTCGTCGGCCGCTCGGTTGTCCGCGGCGGCCTTCTGCTCACGCGCCTTGCGCTCGTCGTCCGCGGCCTTGAGGGCTTTGGTCTTCTCGACCTCGGTGTAGCGGCGGTCGGCGAGTTCCTCTGTCTCCACCTCGCGTGCCAGATCGAAAGTGTTCTTGGCTGTGACGACGGCTGCGGTCGCGGCGTCGGCGGCCTTTTTGGCCTCGGTGGCGTGCTTCTTGGACTCGGCGGCCGCAGTGGCAGCCTCACCGGCGTTCTCGGCCGCCTCCTCGGCGGCCTTGCCTGCGTTGCGGGCGTGGGTGGCCGCCGAGTCGGCGGCATCCCGGGCCTCCCGGGCGGCCTGGGCTGCCTTCCCTGCCAGGGTCACCGCCCGGTTCGCGGCCCGAGTGGCCTCGGCCGCCTGCCGCCGGGCATCGGCGGCCGCGTCCCGGGCCCGCTGGGCCTGGGACGCGGAGACGCCGGCGTGACCGCTCGCCTCCTGTGCCGCGCTCGCCGCGCTGTCGGCGTTGGCGCCCGCGCTGGCGGCGGCCTTGGCGGCCTTGCCGGCCTCGTCAGCCGCGGTCGCCGCGTGGTCGGCCGCCTTTGCGGCGGTCTCCGCGCCTGCGGCCGCGGCGTAGGCGCCCTTGGCGGCCTTGCGCGCGGCCTCGGCCTTCCCCGCGTCCGTGGCCGCGTCGGCGGCGGCGCTGCGGGCTCGGGAGGCAGCCTGTGCGGCGGCAGCGGCGGCGGAGGCCGCCTGAGCCGCAGCGTTGGCCGCGATCCGTGCCGAGGTGTTGGCGGCGCGGGCGGCGCTGATCGCCTCCTGGGCCGCCTTGGCGGCACCGTGGGCGGCGTCGGCGGCCCGGCCAGCGGCGTTGGACGCCTTGGTCGCGTCGTTCTTGGCGGCCGCGGTCTCGGCAGCGGCCTTCTGCGCGGCCTCCTTGGCCAGCTTGGTTGCTGCGACGGCGCGCGCCGAGGCCTCCTTGGCCGCCTCCGTCTCCTCTCGCGCCTGTTGGCCGGCCTCCTGCGCCAGGACGGCCAGGTCCTCGATGGTGGCCTGTTCCTGATCCCGGGCCCGGGCGATGTACTGGCCCGCCGTCAGGAAGTCGGTGACGTCCTCGGGCGTGCCGTCCAGGGCCGCTTGTGCGGCCTCTCGGGTGGCCGGTCCGCCGGTGCTCAGGATCTGCACGACCTGCACGCGCTCGTCGTTGCGCCGGGCGTCGTACTGGCCTTCGGTGAGGAAACGCTGCACGTCCTCGGGCGTGCCGTCCAGGGCGGCCTGACCGGTTTTCCTCACCTCCGCCCCGCCCGCGCTGATGATCTGGACCGCGCGGACCCGCTGGTCCTGCACCAGCGGCGCCTGCCAGCCCGACTTCAGGAAGGCATCCAGCTCTTCGGGCGTCCCAGCCAGCGCCTTCTCGGCGGCCTCCCGCACGCCCCGGCCTCCGACCGAGAAGATCTGCACGGTGGCCACCCGATCGTCCGCCAGTTCGGCGACCACCCGCTCGCTGTCGAGGAAGCTCCGCACCTGTGCGTCCGAGCCCAGCAGCGCCGCCTCGGCGGCCGCCTTCACGCCGGGCCCGCCCGACTTCCAGGCCCTGAGGACCTGGCCTCTAGGGGTTTCGGGGATGTGGTCCGTACGCGTCGCTTCGTCGGGGTCGAGGGCGGCCTGCGCCGTCGGTGCCGCCGTCGGTGCCGCAAGGGCCGGGGCGCCGAGGCCACCTACAACGAGGGACAGCAACAAGGTCAGGCAGAGCGCTCGGACGGAATGTCGCGCGGCACGCGCACGGTGGGTTTTCCCGGCTATCCGTAATCTAACGGTCCGGGTTCTGGGTCTCCGTATCAAGGGTCAGGCAACCGTTTCTGTTCTGGTCAGCGAAGAGACCAGTCACCAA
This sequence comes from Streptomyces sp. NPDC052701, assembly GCF_040678355.1. Lineage (NCBI taxonomy): Bacteria > Bacillati > Actinomycetota > Actinomycetes > Kitasatosporales > Streptomycetaceae > Streptomyces > Streptomyces sp. NPDC052701. Next base: position 1,984 of record NZ_JBFATO010000013.1, on the reverse strand, counting down.
ATTTGGACCCGGCGAGGATACGTCGCAAGCCTTACTCCGTCAGCCGACATTTTCGTCAGGCAATTCAGGCCACTGCGCGAGGCGGCACAAGGCGACCGGACGTCCGCATTCCATATGTGGCATCGATCACGGATGCAATCATGACGATGCGTCAGACAGGGCGCAATTCGGGCACGAGTGAAGCAATGATGCGTCACCTACATCGAAAGAAAATACGAAAAATGAGTATGACCAGCGCGTTTCACTCACGCAGCGCCCAGACGGTAAATGCTTGCTATCGTGCGATCGCCGCCGTGACCGGGCGGCCATGAGAGGGCGTTCAGGCGACTGCGCAGGAACGCGTTCTGGGGGGCTACGGGAACCGCACACCGACCGGTCGGATTACCCGCACTTTTCGCGCGCATTACCATACGTCCGCACTCCTGGCGTCCTTTCTCGATGGGCTCTCCCGGCATGGTTGCGATGCTGACCGGCGCCTGCTGGCCAGCCTTTATTCGCATGCGCTGCATGTCGCTCAACGAGAGGAATCCTGCGTGATATCCAGAGTCCGTAGAGTTTTGGTCGCCAGCATCATGGGCGGCGCCGTCCTCGCCGGCGGCACGGCGCTGGCCACTGCCGCCCCGGGCGCGGCGCCCGCCAACCCCGCCGAGGCCCAACCGCCAGTCGCGGTGGAGGACTTCTCCTACCCCGGCGCGGACCGGATCCTCGCCGAGCAGGGCATCAGGCTCAAGCGGGGCGACGGTCGCATCACCCTGGCCACCTGCAACGAGGCCGCCGACCAGATCAAGGTCTTCACACGGGTCGGCGGCGGCGAGTTCTGCTTCGTCGCTACGCACACCACTGGCTACCTCACTCTCGAACTGCCCAACGTCTTCGCCATTCAGACGGAGAGCCATCCGGTGCGGGCCGAGCTGACCGCTGAGGGCAGGAGCCACACGGTCAATGTCCTGAAGAACGAGTTGAAGGGTGTCGGCGAGGGCGTGGGCGAACCTGCCACCGTGCTCCTGGAGATCCGCGTCACCGGCTGATCCACACGATGAGACCGCACCTGCCCGTCCCACGGCGGCCGCGCACGGCCGCCGTCCAGAGCCCGAGTCCAGAGGAAACGAACGTGTCTCCCCTCCACCCACGCGCGGCGCTGCTGAGCACGACGGTCGCGGCCGCCCTGCTGACCGGCGTGTTAACCAGCGGCCCCGCGCAGGCCGTCACCGGAGCCCAGAGCACCGACGGGGCTTTTGCCTTCACCGCCCGGCTCGACATCGGCTCCGGCGAACGGGCTTGCTCCGGCGTGCTCGTCGATCCCCGCTGGGTGTTGACCGCCGCGAGCTGCTTCGCCGACACACCCCAGCAGAGTTTCCAGATCCGCGCAGGCAAGCCCGCCAAGGCCACCACCGCCACCGTCGGCCGAACCGACCTGACCACCACCGCCGGCCAGGTCCGCCAGGTCGTGGAACTGGTACCGCGTACCGACCGCGACGTCGTCCTGGCCCGCCTCGCCTCGCCGGTCACCGGCGTCACACCGGCGCCGGTCGGCACCACTATGCCCACCGCCGGCGAAACCCTCACCGTCCCCGGCTTCGGCCGCACCAAGACCGAGTGGTCTCCGCTGAAGCTGCACGCCGGCGCCTTCACGGTCGGCACGATGGCAACCGAGACCCTCAACCTCACCGGCAAAGACGGCGTTGCCGTCTGCGCCGGCGACACCGGCGGCCCGGCACTGCGCGCGCGCACCGGCGGCGCCGGCGGGTACGAGGTCGTGGCCGTCGCCACGAGGTCCTGGCAGGGCGGTTGCTTCGGCCAGGACCCGGCCGAGACCCGTACCGACGCGGTCAGCACACGCGTGGACAACCTGCGCTCCTGGATGGACGTCACCATCCAGGCCGCTCCGGTCACGGACTTCAACTGCGACGGTGTGCGTGACACCGCGATCGCCGATCCGGACGCGGCCGTCGGCGGTGACGCGAAGGCGGGTCTGGTGCGGGTG
>NZ_JBFATO010000012.1:0-201885 GCF_040678355.1 Streptomyces sp. NPDC052701 | reverse complement strand
GACAAGGTGCACGACGTCGTCGGCCTGTATCTGGACCCGCCCGAGCGGGCCCTGGTGTTCTGCGTGGACGAGAAGAGTCAGATCCAGGCGCTGGATCGCTCCCAGCCGGTGCTGCCGATGATGCCCGGGGTTCCGCAGCGCCTCACCCACGACTACGTACGCGCGGGCACCACGACGCTGTTCGCCGCTCTGGAGGTGGCCACGGGGAAGGTGATCGGCTCCCTGCACCGCCGGCACCGGGCCGAGGAGTTCAAAAAGTTCCTGATCAAGCTCGACCGGGAGGTCCCGCAGGGCCTGGGCGTGCACCTGGTTCTGGACAACTACGCCACCCACAAGACCCCGGCCATCAAGACCTGGCTGGTGGCTCATCCCCGCTTCCACCTGCACTTCACCCCCACCGGCTCGTCCTGGCTCAACCTGGTCGAGCGGTGGTTCGCCGAGCTGACCAACAAGCGGATACGGCGCGGCGTCCACAAGAGCGTCCAGGCGCTGGAGAAGGACATCCGTGCCTGGATCGCCGCATGGAACACCGACCCGAAGCCCTATGTCTGGACGAAGACCGCAGACGAGATCCTCGAACGCCTCGCAAGTTATCTGAACAGAATTCCTGACTCAGAAGACTAGGGCCTGTCGTCGAACCCCCGTCGTCCGCCCGGAGGGCGGGCCCCGCGGCGTCGGGTGCGTGCTCCCGGCGTGCCGGGCGCCGGCCCTCGTACGGGATGCACTCGGGTCCGCGCCCGGTGCGGCGAGAGGGCGTGCAGGGCGTCGCGGAGCAGGCGGGAGTCCGACGACAGGCCCTGGGACGCCGTTTCGTTTGGCGTGGTCCTGCGGCGGTCCGGAGCGGTGACTGCTTCGCTTGTCGAGCGGAGGGTGCCGCTCGGACGGTGGGAGCTGTTCGAGCCAGTGGTGCCGCCTGGTGCCTCAGGCGCGGGTGGTGGTGAACCTGATGAGGGCTTCGGCGGCCGGGCCGGATCAGGTGGCTGTAGGGCGACGGACCGCGCCGGCTGCTTCCGCGGCGGGAGCGCGTCGAAGTGTCCGTTCGGCGGACGGGCGCCGACGAGCCGTCGCTGTCCGGCCGCCTCGGCGGACCGGCCGGCCGTCACGGGCGCGGCGGCGCAGTCGTCCCGCACCGGCCCGCCGGACGCGGACCGTGGAACTCACCGGCCGAGGAAGGCCAGCAGGACTTCGTTGACCTCGGCGGTGTGGGTGATCAGCAGTCCGTGGGGAGCGCCGTCGATCTCGGTGTACTGCGCGGTGGGCAGGGCCTTGGCGAAACGCCGGCCGGTGGCGTCGATGGGCAGGGTGCGGTCGGCGGTGCCGTGGACGATCAGGGCCGGGACGTCGATCTTGGGAATGTCGGTACGGAAGTCGGTGGGCCAGGCCAGGGGGGCGGCCGCCGAGGCGATGGCCCCCGATCCAGCGGCGACGTTCCACGCGTTGCGGACCGCCTCTTCGCTCACGCGGGTGCCCAGATTCTCGTCGAGGTTGAAGAAGTCGTTGTAGAAGTCGGAGAAGAACGCGTACCGGTCCTTCTTGACCGCCTCGGAGACACCCTGGAAGAAGGAGGCAGGCGCCGCACCGTCGGGGTTGTCGTCGGTGATCTCCAGGAACGGTTCGAGGGAGGCCAGGAAGACGGCCTTGGCGATACGCGCCGAGCCATAGGTGGAGAGGTAACGGGCGACCTCACCCGTGCCCATGGAGAACCCGACCAGGACCGCCTCGCGCAGATCCAGCGCCTCCAGTACGGCATGGAGGTCGGCGGCGAAGGTGTCGTAGTCGTAACCCGTCGAGGGCTGGCTGGACTTGCCGAAGCCTCGGCGGTCGTAGGTGATGACCCGGTAGCCGGCGTCGAGCAGTGCCGACGTCTGTCCGTCCCACGAGTTGCCGTCCAGCGGGTAGCCGTGGATCAGCACAACGGGCTGACCCGACCCCTTGTCCTCGTAGTGCACCTCGATGTCCGTGCTGTTCTCCGTGCCGACCTTGATGCGTCCCATGACCTCTGCCTCCGAAAGTGTGTGTTCCGTTCCGACACCCAGGACTATACGACCGGTCTACTCAATCATCAAGCGGTTCGGACGAACTCCGCCGGAACTGTCGTCCTGGGATCCCACGCGGCGGGCGCCACCCATCGGGCGGCTGTCGGAGATGAACGTGGCGGGGGCGGCGCGTCGCAGCGTGAGCGGCCCCGGCCGCTGCGGGGTGGATGCCGGGCTATAGTCACAGGGTCGCGAAAAACGATGTCTCGCGGGTCCACCCGCCGGGCATCGCACATACATCGATGCAGATGGTTCTCATCGGTGAGCGTCTCCTGCCGAGACCGGACATCCCGTCCGTTCACGGCGCTGAAGATCGCCGACGCGTGTCGGCGCTACAGAGGAGCGCAGCATGCAGAAGACCATCGCCGTTGTCGGAGCGGGACTGGGCGGGCTGACGCTCGCCCGGGTGCTTCAGGCTCACGGCGTCGCCGCGACGATCTACGAGGGTGAGGCTTCGGCGACGACCCGTGCACAGGGCGGCCTGCTTGACATCCACGAAGGGACCGGACAGGTCGCGCTTCGCGCAGCTGGTCTGTACGACGAGTTCCTCACCCTGGTCCGCCCGGGCGAGGACGCCAAGCGTGTGGTCGACCGCCACGGCACGGTCCTGTTCGACATGCCTGCGGACCCCGGTTCGGCCCGTCCTGAGGTGGATCGTGGCGAACTCAGGCGCCTGCTCATCGACTCGCTAGCGCCTGGGACGATCAGGTGGGGTCACAAGCTCGCCTCGGTCCGGCACCGTCCGGAGGGCGGCTACGTCCTCGCCTTCGCGGATGGTTCCGCCACGCGCGCCGACATCGTCATCGGCGCGGACGGTGCCTGGTCGAAGGTGCGTCCGCTGCTCACCCCCGCCGAGCCTCTCTTCAGCGGAACCTGCTTCATCGAGATCGCCCTCACCTCGGGCGGCCAGAACTGTCGGGCGAGCGTGGCTGCGATCGGCAGCGGCACGTTGATGGCGGTCGCGCCGGGCAAAGGCATTATCGCCCACCGCTACGCCGACGGGCACGCGCGCGGATACGTGGCGCTGAACAAGCCCGAGGAATGGATGAGGTCGATCGACTTCGGCGACCCGTCCGCGGGCCTCCGCCAACTTGCCGACGAGTTCGACGGCTGGTCGCCGCTGCTCACCGCCTTCGTGACAGAGAGCGACGCGGAACCGCGGCTCCGACCCATCTACGCCCTTCCCGTCGGGCTCAAATGGGACAGGATGCCCGGAGTGACGCTCGTCGGAGACGCCGCGCATCTAATGTCGCCCTTTGCCGGCGAGGGCGCGAACCTCGCCATGTACGACGGCGCGGAGTTGGCCGGCAAGCTGGTTGAGCAACCCGACATCGAGGTCGCGCTCAGCGCCTACGAAGAGCGGCTGTTCCTGCGTAGTAGCGACGCCGCGGGCCGCTCGGCGCAGAACTTGGAAATCTTTTTCGGCCGGGAAGCACCGCAGAGCCTAGTCACTCTGTTCGATCACTCCTGATACCCCGGTCCGGGTTCGCGATCTTGCCGCCGACCCGGCGGGGAACGGGTACGGCCATCGCGTGATCATCGGGGGTTGTGTGGACTCTTGAAGATCCTGCGGTGGCCGCAGGCCATAGCGTAGGCCCTGTCCGTTGGCGGGCGATGTCCGATCAGGTCATGACCCGGATCCCGGGCCGGTTCGGGAGGGTGGAGCCCCGAGCGACCGCCCGCGCCTACCTGCTCGGGCCGCCGTCGAGTGTCGAGCGAAAGAACTGCTGGCAGCTGGCCGACCAGGCCAGCCATGCCCGGCCCGGAGCGATGCAGCGCTTGCTGCGCTACGCCCGCTGGGACGCGGATGCCGTCCGCGACGACGTCCGCACCTATGCCGTCGAACACCTGGGCACCGACGGCGGTGTCCTTATCGTCGACGAGACCGGCTTCGTGAAGAAGGGCCGGGCCTCGGCAGGGGTGCAGCGGCAGTGCACCGGCATCGCAGGACGCATCGAGAACAGCCGGGTCGGCGTGTTCCTCGCCTACGCCACCCAGCGGGGACGGGCTCTGGTCGACCGTCGGCTCTACCTTCCCGAGCGTTCCCGGTGCTCCGATCCGGAGCGCCGCCGGGCAGCCGGGATACCCGAGACGGTGCAGTTCGCAACCAAGCCCCACCTGGCCGGGGAAATGATCGCCGCCGCGCCGGACGCGGGACTCACCGCCTCCTGGGTGACCGGCGACGAAGCCTACGGCCAGGACCCACACCTACGCGCCCGTCCGGAGGAGACCGGCATCGGCTACGTCTTGGCCGTGGCCTGCACCACCAGGGTACGGATCGACCAAGGACGCACCCTCGTGCGTGCGGGCACCCTCGTCGGCCGGCTCCTCACAGCCGCCTGGCAGCGGCACAGCGCCGACAACGGTGCAAAGGGCCCGCGCTACTACGACTGGGCTTGGGTCCACATCGGCACCGGCAGCCACCGCCACCTGCTCATCCGCCGCAACACTCGCAGCCACCGTCACCACCGCAGCAGGTCGAAGGCGTAGCTGCGTACGCTGCCGGGCCGGTTGTACCGGGCGACGAAATCGATCAGGTACCGGCGTACCGGCTCGACAGCCCGCCCCTCCTCATCGAAGACCAGCCATGGCACCACGCCCGGGTTCGCGGCCACTTGCCCCCACCGTGGCAGGCGAATCGATCGGACATCGCGCGAGAACTCGTCCAACTTTGTTGCGCTCCTTGCTCGTTCGGATGCGCAACATCTACCGACTGGACCGACCGGGGGATGCGCCGTGGCCCGGCGAGTCCCTCGGTAGTCCGGTCAACACCTCAATGGCTGCCCTCGCCGCAGACCGCGGCCTACCTGGTGCACATCGCTCTGGTGGCGCTGACGTTGCCGGTGGCGTGGCGCGCTGCTGAGTCGGCTCCGTCCGCCGCCGGGCGAGGCAGTCGCTTGGCGCGCCCCGGTGCCGGGCCGATGAAGGTGCTGACCAGCCGCCTCTTTCTGACCGCGGTGCTTCCGACAGCACCCTGGGTCTTCGGTGCCGCGACCGTGTCGCCCGCGGCGCTGCCCGTCCTGGTGCCGCTGGGCGGATACGGCGCCGTCGGCGGCGGTGTGGTCGCCGCCGTCACTCTGGGCAGTGGCATCGCGGTGCAGCCGCGGGCACGGCGTCTGGCCCGGCGGTCCCCGGCGGCACCGTTCCGGACCGGCATGGCGGCGGTGATCGCCGGGCTGCTCGCCGCGGCGCTCACCGTGGCCACCGGTTCACTGGTCCTGCTGCTGGCGACGGCCGTCGTCCTGGGATCGGCCCACGGTCTCCTGCTGGTGAGCGGTCTTCAGCTCGCGGAGTCACTCGCCGGCCCGCAGAACATCTCAACTGTGATCGCCGTGTTCTACAGCCTCACCTATGTCGGATTCGCCTTCCCCGCCCTCGTGCAGGTACTGGGCAAGCTCTGGGATCCGGTGGCTGTCCTGGTCGCCGGCTCCGCGCTCGCGGTGGCCGCCCTGGCCACGACCTTGATCGCCTGGCCCGTACGACGGGCATCACGTATCAGGTCCTGACCCCGCCTCGGGCACGGCCGGTGAGTGCGACGCGGTCGCCGGCGGACCTGAGACGCCATTTCATCTGGCGATGCGACGGTGGCATAGGAGGGTTGCCGTGGTGGCGGTGAAGGCGAGTCCGCTCCTGCTCTGACCACACCGTCGCCGGGCAGTCGGAGAACCACAGGTACTCGGCCAATCACCAGGTCGTCATCGATGCCGACACCCCTCTCGTGATCGCCGTCGGCCAGCCGGTGCCCGGCAACCGCAACGGCTGCAAGACGTGGGAGCTGTCCGGCGCAAAGGACACCGTCGGCCGCACCACGGTCATCGCGGACGGCGGCTACCGGGGCACCGGCATGGTCCTCCCGCACCGCCGCGAGCGCGGCCAGGCCGAGCTCCCCGCCTGGAAGGAGGAACACAACGCCTCTCACCGCGAGGTCCGGGCCCGCGTCGAGCACGTTCTCGCCCGGATGAAGGGCTGGAGGATCCTGCGCGACTGCCGCCTGGGAGGTGACGGCGTCACCACGCCGTGCTCGGCAGCGCCCGTCTGCACCACCTCACCCTGGCCGGGTGCCGGAGTAACGGGCTGGTCAACCAGCACACCGTAGATCACTCACGGGACAGCGCTTAGGGTGAACTCATGTACACGACGCAGGTCTCCGGTCATGTCGACGCCCCGCGCTCGGCCGTCTACCGGGTGCTCGTGAGCGCGGAGGAGATCGCCCAGTGGCGGGTGCCTCCCGACATGAGCAGCCAGGTGCACGAGTTCGACGCCCGCGAGGGCGGCCGTTTCCGCATCTCGCTCACCTACGACGCACCGGCCGGGGCCGGCAAGTCGGCCGCGCGCACCGACACGTACCGCGGACACTTCGCCAGGCTCGTGCCGGACGAGCAGGTGGTGGAGGTGCTGGAGTTCGAGACCGAGGACCCCGCGCTGCGCGGCACCATGACGATGACGACCACGCTCACCGACGCCGAGGGCGGCGGCACGGACGTCCTGGTCGTCCACGAGGGCGTCCCCGACGCCGTGCCCGCCGCCGACAACGAGACGGGCACGCGCCTGGCCCTGGCGAACCTGGCCCAGTACGTCGAGGCGAAGGAACGCGCCTCCTAGGCCGCTTCGGGCTGCTCGGTCTGCTTGGCCGCCCGGCCCCCGCTCGACGAACCCCGCCGAGGCGTACGCGCCTCGGCGGGGTTCTTTTTTCGCTCCGGGGCGCGCACCATCACACGGCGATTCCCGCCCTGCTCCTTCGTGCTTCCGTGCGCCCCATTGAAGAAAGGATTCCTCAGAACAGCAGCGGGTTGGACTTGGGCAGGACATCGTTCAAACACCCAGTCGGTGGAGTGTCACCGCGTTCCGTGTGTCGACCGAGGCAGGTGGTGTTCGATGAACGGTTCCGTTCCCGGGCCTGAACGAACCTGGACAGTGGGCAGTGCACCAGGCATATTCCCGTCCGTCGGTCACGGTATCGCCCTCTTCCGTCGGCCGCTGGACTTTCTCACTTCCTTGCCGGCGCACGGCGATCTGGTCGAGATACGCCTGGGTCCGCGGCGGGCCTGGATGGTGTGCCGCCCCGAACTCGTCCACCAGATGCTCATGGACTCCCGCACCTTCGACAAGGGGGGTCCGCAGTACGACAGGCTCCGCCTGCTGATGGGGGACGGCGTGGTCACCTGCCCCCACGGGGAGCACCGGCGCCGGCGCAGACTGCTGCAACCCGCCTTCCGCGCCTCCCGCGTCGCCGATCACATCGGGCTGATGGCCGAGGAGGCCGAGGCGGTGTGCCGGTCCTGGCGGGCGGGCGAGCGGATCGACGTCAGCGCGCAGATGATGACGCTGACGACGGGGGTGATGAGCCGTGTCCTGTTCTCGGACTCGCTCGACGCGGCGACGGCCGCCGAGATACGGCACTGTCTCGCCGCCGTCGTCCGCGGCCTGTTCGTCCGGACGGTCGTGCCGGTCGACGCGGTGTTCCGCATACCGGCGCCCGCGAACCGCCGTTACCGGCACGCGGTTGCCCGCCTGCACGCGATCGTCGACCGGCTCATCGCCGAGCGCCGCCGCGGCGGTCCCCGCGACGACCTGCTGGGGACCCTGCTGGAAGCCGCGCACGGCGGCGCGGAGGCGGGGATCACCGAACAGGAGGTCCACGACCACCTCATCACCCTCCTGCTGACCGGGGTGGAGACGACCGCGCTGTGCCTGGCCTCCGCCTTCGCCCTGCTGGCCCGGCACCCGGAGGAGGAGCGACGCCTGCACGGGGAGGTCGACGCCGTCCTCGCCGGGCGGGGCCGGCCGGGCCCCGACGACCTGCCGCTCCTGGTGCGCACCCGGTGCGTCGTCACCGAGACGCTCCGCCACTCACCGCCCGGCTGGCTCTTCACCCGCGTCACCACGCGGGAAACCGTTCTCGCCGGACGCCGCCTCCCCCGGGGCACGACCGTCCTGTACAGCCCCTACCTCCTGCACCACGATCCCGCGTCGTTCCCCGAACCGGACCGGTTCCTCCCCGAGCGGTGGATGCCGGGCGGGACCGGCGCGGCGGCGCACGGTGCGATGATCCCGTTCGCCGCGGGGAGCCGGAAGTGCCTCGGCGACACGTTCGCCGTGGCGGAGGCGACGGTGGCCCTGGCGGGCATCGCCGCCCGCTGGCGCCTGCGGTCCCGCCCGGGCCCCGCCGAACCGCCGCGCCCCGCCGTCACCTTGGGCCCGAGGTCGCTGACGATGACGTGCGAGCCGCGTACCCGCGACCGGATCGGGCCGCCGTCCCGCGCGGGTTCTCCCGCGGCCCGGACGGCTGTCGCATCCCCTGTACCCGACTCCCGGACGGCAGCATCCTCTTTACCCGACTCCCGAACGGCAGCATCCCCTGTACCCGACTCCCGAACGGCAGGTGACCCCGGTGTCGACGACGCATGAGGAGATCACGGCCGGCGCGCGGGGCCGGACCGCGGCCCTCGGTCTGCGGGAACTGATCGACGCCCGGATCCACATGCCCTTCCCGTTCCGCAGCAGCCCGCACGAGTCGAAGGCGGCGGCGGGCGTCGGGGAATGGCTGGACGCGTGGGGGCTGACCGGCGAACCGGGGGTGGCGGTGATGATCTCGCGCACGCGCCCCGCCCAGCTCGCTTCCTACACCAGCCCCACGGTGGACTGCGACGTCCTCCAGATCGTGGCCAACCAGATCGCCTACCAGTTCGTCTTCGACGACCGGGCGGAGGAGCTCGGCCGGCGGCGGCCGGACCGCCTGCTGCCCCTGCTGTGCGAGAGCATCGAGATCCTGCGGGACGGCCGGCGGCCCACCACCGCCCTCGGGGCGGCCCTGGCCGACCTGTACCGGCAGGTCCGGGAACGGTGCACTCCCGCGCAGGCGGCGCGGTGGGCGTCGACGAGCCGCGAGTACGTCCACGGTCTGCTCTACGAGGCGGTGGCCCAGTCCCGCCCCTCTCCGCCGCGGATCGGTCTGGTCACCTCCATACGGTCGCTCACCGCGGGCGTCGAACCCTTCTACCCGCTGTACGAGGCCGCCCAGAACCGCGATCTGATCCCCGAGGAACTCCATCACCCCGTCATGCGGCGCCTGAGGCGCCTGTCGGTCGACGCGGCCGTGTGGACGGCCGACCTGTTCTCCGCGGCGAAGGAGCAGCGGACCGGGGAAACGATCAATCTGGCTCTCGCCCACCGATACGCCCGCCGGTGTTCCCTGCCCGCGGCCGTCGTGTCGGCCGTCGGGCAGATCAACGCCGCGATCAGGGAGTTCGAGCAGCTCCACGCCGAGTTCGCACGGCAGCTGAGCCCTTCCGGCACCGGATACGTGGAGGGCATGACCGGCTGGATCAGCGGGTGTTACCACTGGTCCCGCACCGTACCGCGCTACGCGGAGGCGGCCGCCGCGCCCGCCCTCCCGTGAGCCCGGCCGGCTCCCGCGAACCGGCGTCTGGCGAGGGGGCCATTCGAACCGCACTACCCGCCGGAGCGGGCCGGCAATCCGCTCCGGCGCCTGATTCACCCTTACCTGTCGTCCTCACGCTCCAACACGGCTCCCCGGACCCGTCGGGCATACGCTCGGCGCTGCCCGACAGGACCAACTACAAGAAGCGGTAGGGCACATGGCGCACGAGTCGCGGCAACCGTTCACCGGCTCCCAGCCCTTGCTCGAGCGCCGACGGGAACTCCGGGCGCTCGACGACGCGCTGTCGGGCCTTCGCGCCGCCGACGGCGGACCGGGAGCACCTCGCACGGGGCTGCTCGCCTTCACCGGTCCGGCCGGGCGGGGCAAGACGGCCCTCATCGCGCAAGCACGCGCCCGCGCCGCGGCGCACGGCTTCAGGGTTCTCTCGGGCCGGGGCGGCGAGACCGGACAGGAGCTGGCGTTCCACGTGGTGCGCCAGCTCGTCCAGCCCGCGCTCGCCGCGATGAGCGGGGCGGAGCTCCGTGTCTTCCTGGGAAGCTGGTACGACATCGTCGCCGCGGCGCTGGGCCTGGAGGCGGCGGACACCTCCCACGTGCCGGACCCGACCGGGGTCCGTGACGGCCTCGACTGGATCCTGACCCGCCTGACGGTGCAGCAGGCACCCGTCGTCCTGCTCCTGGACGACCTGCACTGGGCCGACCTCGAGTCACTGCGCTGGCTCACGTCCTTCGCCCCGCGAGCCGCGGGCCTTCCGCTGCTGATCGTCGTCGCCTACCGGCCCGACGACATGCCGCCCGAAGCGGCGGCCTTCCGCGCCCTCGTCGAGAGTCACGGGAGCCGCCCCTACGCCCTGGAGCCGCTCAGCGCCGCCGGTGTGGCGCAGATCGTGCGGGACCGGCTGGGGGAGGAGGCCGAGGACGAGTTCTGCAACGAGTGCTGGACGGTCACCGGCGGCAGTCCGTACGAGGCCGTCGAACTCGCCATCCGGCTCGGCGAGCGGAACCTGAAGGGCACCCGGGACGACCTGCCGGCGATGCGGGACCTCGCCGCGGCGGCCAAGGGGCCAGGGCTGCTCGACCGTATCCAGCGGCTCGGGACCACCACCGTCCGCTTCGCGCAGGCCGCGGCGGTCCTGGGTGCGCCGTTCTCCCCGGAGCTCGCCGCCGTCATCGCGGTGATCGGCAGCGAGGAGGCCGCCGAGGCCACCGAACGGCTGCGCGCGGCGCGCATCCTGGCCGAGGGCCACGGGCCCGGGGGGAGCCTCGACTTCGTGCACCCGGTGATCGCCACCACGATCTACCGGAACATCCGCCCGGGCCTGCGGGTCGGTCTGCACAACGCCGCCGCGGAGGCCGTCCGCGCGGCGGGGCTCGGCCCCACCGCCGCCGCCCGGCACCTGCTGGAGGTCCCCTGCGAGGGCAGGCCCGAGGCAGTGGCCTGCCTCCGGCAGGCCGCCCGCGAGTACCTGCGGGCCGGAGCGCCGGAGGCCGCCCGTCGCCTGCTGACGCGGGCGCTGCAGGAGCCTCCCCTTCCGGGGGAGCGCGCGGCGCTCCTGCACGAGCTCGCGGGCTCGACCTTCCTGATCGAACCCACCGCCACGGTCAGCCATCTCCGGGAGGCGCTGGCGGAGCCGGAGATCGACCCCGGGCTGCGCGCCTCCATCGTCTACCGGCTGACCCAGGCACTGGCCCACACCGACCGGATGTCCGAAGCCGCGAGCGTGGCCGCCGAGGAGGCGCGCACGGCCACCAACCCCCGCATCCGGCTGCGCATGCAGGCCGATCACTTCGTCTGGAGCCTGTCCCGCACCGACGCGCCCGGCGCCGCCGTCCGTTCCCGCAGGCTGGCGCGGCTGGCCGAGCGGCTGACCGCCCGCAGCGGCCCGAACGGCCACGGGCTGGAGGAGCGCTGCATCCTGGGCCTGCGGGCCTGGGACGCCCTGCTGCGCGGCGAACCGCGGCAGACGGTCCTGGTGTTCGCCGAGGAGGCCCTGCGCGGCGGGATGAGCTGGACCGAGGAGAACCGGGGTTTCGAGGTGCCCGTCTCGGTGGCCCTGGCGTTCATGTACTGCGACCAGCCGCGGCGGGCCGAGGAATTGTTCACCCGGGGCATGGCCGAGTGCGAGGCCAAGGGGTGGCGCGGCTCGCACCTGGCGGTCGGCCAGGCCCTCTTCGGTTACATCCGCTATCGCCGGGGCTGCCTGGCCGAGGCGCAGAGCTGGGCGGAGGAGGGCCTGCGCACCGCCGAGCGCGTGGAAGGCGCCGTGCCCGCCCAGTGGTTCGCCATCGGCATCCTCGTCCAGACGCTGCTGGCCCGTGGCCGCCCGAAGGCGGCGCGGCGGCTCGCCGACCGGTACCGCTACGGCGAGGTGGTCCCGAACGCCGTCGTCTACCCCGATCCGCGAACGGTGTACGCCGGGCTGCTGGTGGCGGAGGGGCGGCACGACGAGGCCCGGCGCCTGCTGTCCGACGTCGGCGACTGGCTGGAGTCACGGGACTGGCACAACCCGGCCTGGTGCCCCTGGCAGCTCGGCCTGGCCCGCCTCCTCGCCCCCGTCGCGCCCGAGGAGGCCGTCCGCCACGCCCAGGAGGCCGTCGAACGGGCCCAGGGGTTCGGCGCGGCCTCCGCGATCGGCCAGGCGCTGCGCACCCTGGCCGAGGTGACCGGCGGGCGGGCGTCGCTCGACCTGTACGCGGAGGCCGTCGGCCATCTCGAACGGTCGCCCGCGGCCTACGAACTGGCCCGCGCGCTGGTCGGGCACGGTGCCGCGCTGTCCCGCAGCGGCCGGCTCACGGAGGCCGCCGACCGGCTCTACCAGGGGCTGGAGGGCGCCGTCCACTGCGGCGCCGAGGCCCTGGCCGCCCAGGCCCGCGGTGAACTGTCCGCGGCCGGGCTGCGCCCGCTGCCCCTGCGCTACGCGCAGACGGACACGCTCACCGCGCACGAGCGCCGGGCCGCCGAGATGAGCGTGCAGGGCCACCAGGTGGCGGTGGTCGCGAAGGACCTGCACCTCACCGAGCAGGGCGTGCGGCAGTTGCTGTCCTCCGTCTACCGCAAGGTCGGCACGGACGCGGCCGGTCTCGCCGAGGCGCTGGAGACCTTCCCGCGCCCCCGGACGTGACCGGCGGCGCCGTACCGGGGTGCGCGCGGAGCCGGCCGTGGCGAGGCGGCCGCCGTCCCGTCGCCGGTTCCCGCCGGGACGCGCCCGTCGCCGGCTGACGGACCCGGGAACGGTCCGCCCTCCGGGGCGCCCTCCCGGACAGGCGGACCGTCCCGCCGTGCGCGCCCCCGCTCCCACCTGCGCCCGGCGGAACACCCCCCGTCGACATCTTGACGCGTAAATGACAACGGTGGCTTGATGTCCTCATGGGAGCGCTCCCACATCCTCCCGGGAAGGGGACACCATGCGCAGCACCCGCCGCCCGCTCTCCTTACGGCTTCTTCCGCTCCTCGGCCTGCTGGCCGCCCTGCTCCTGCCCCTCGGCCTGGCGACCGCCCAGCGCGCCTCGGCCGCGCCCGCGGCGGACCCCGTCCGCATCATGCCGCTGGGCGACTCCATCACCGGCTCGCCGGGCTGCTGGCGGGCCCTGCTGTGGAACCGGCTGCAGAACGCCGGGTACACCGGCATCGACTTCGTGGGCACCCTCGGGCCCCAGGGCTGCGGACAGGCCCACGACGGCGACAACGAGGGCCACGGCGGCGAGCTGGTGACCCAGGTGGCCGACCGGAACCTGCTGCCCGCCCGGCTGGCCGCGACACGCCCGGACATCGTTGTCATGCACTTCGGCACGAACGACGTCTGGAGCGCCGTGCCCCCCGACCGCATCCTCGCCGCCTACGACACGCTGGTGGCGCAGATGCGGGAGAGCAACCCCGGCATGCGCATCCTGGTCGCCCAGCTCATCCCCCTGAACCCCGGCACCTGCGCGGCGTGCGCGCAGCGGGTCGTCGACCTCAACGCGCGGATCCCCGACTGGGCCCGGGCGACGAGCACCGCCCGCTCCCCCGTCACGGTCGTCGACCAGTGGACGGGCTTCAGCACCGCCACCGACACCTACGACGGCGTCCACCCCAACGCCTCCGGTGACGAGAAGATCGCCGCCCGCTGGTATCCGGCCCTGGCCGCGCTCCTCGGCACCACGGACCCCGGCGATCCCGGTGACCCGGGCGGCGGACGGCCCGCCTGCACCGCCTCCTTCCGGGCCGCCTCCGCCTGGCAGGGCGGCTACCAGGGCGAGGTCACGGTGACCAACACGTCCGCCCTTGCCGTGCGGGGCTGGACGGTGACCGTCGTGCCGGCCGCCGGGGCGCGCCTCGCCCAGGTCTGGAACGGCACCCTCACCACGGCCGCCGACGGCACGGCCACCGTCGCCGACGCGGGCTGGAACGGCGCCCTGGCGCCCGGCGCGGGCACCACTTTCGGCTTCCTCGCCACCGCCCCGGCCACGGCCGGCACGCCGTCGGCGACCGTCACCTGCACGGCCCGGGCCGCTTCCTGACACCCGCTCCTTCTCCCCGGCACCCGCCCCTCCTCCCCGACACCCGCCTCTTCACTGGAGCCGCCATGAGATCCCCCACCGCCACCGTGTCACGCCCGGCCGCCGTCGCGGCCGCCCTGCTGGGCCTGCTCCTGCCCCTGCTCGCGCTCGGCGGCGCGGCCCACGCGGCGCCCACCGGCTTCCGCGTCGCCGACGGACGGCTGCTGGAGGCGTCCGGGAACGACTTCGTGATGCGCGGCGTCAACCACGCGCACACCTGGTACCCGGACCGCATCGGCTCCCTCGCGCACATCAAGGCCAAGGGCGCCAACACCGTCCGGGTGGTGCTCTCCAGCGGTGACCGCTGGACCCGCAACGACACCGCCGACGTGGCGAACGTCGTCGCCCGGTGCAAGCAGAACCGCCTCATCTGCGTCCTCGAGGTGCACGACACCACGGGCTACGGCGAGCAGAGCGGTGCCGTCACCCTCTCGCGCGCCGCGGACTACTGGATCAGCGTGCAGAGCGCCCTGACGGGCCAGGAGGACTACGTCATCGTCAACATCGGCAACGAGCCGTACGGCAACACCGGCTACGCGAGCTGGACCGCCGACACCAAGGCGGCGATCCAGAAGCTGCGGGACGCCGGGTTCGACCACACGATCATGGTCGACGCGCCCAACTGGGGCCAGGACTGGGCGTTCACCATGCGCGACAACGCCGCCTCGGTGTTCGCCGCCGACCCGGACCGCAACACGGTCTTCTCCATCCACATGTACGGCGTCTTCGACACCGCCGCCGAGGTCGGCGACTACCTGAACCGGTTCGTCGCCGCGAAACTGCCCATCGTGGTCGGCGAGTTCGGCCACGACCACTCGGACGGCAACCCCGACGAGGACGCCATCCTGGCCGTGACCCAGCAGCTCGGCCTCGGCTACCTCGGCTGGTCCTGGAGCGGCAACGGCGGCGGGGTCGAGTACCTGGACATGGTCACGAACTTCGACCCGGACCGGCTCACCTCCTGGGGGCAGCGGCTCTTCAACGGCGCGAACGGCATCGCGGCGACCTCCGAGGAGGCCGACGTCTACTCCTCCTCCGGCGGCGACACCACGGCCCCGACCGCCCCCGGCACTCCGGCCGCCTCGGGCGTGACCTCCTCGTCGGTGACCCTTTCCTGGGCCGCCTCGACGGACGCGACCGGCGTCACGGGCTACGACGTCGTCCGTGTCGGCAGCGGCGCCGAGACCGCCGTCACCACCACGACCCGCACCACCGCCACCCTCACCGGCCTCGCCCCGGCCACCTCGTACACCTTCGCCGTGTACGCCCGCGACGCCGCCGGCAACCGCTCGCAGCGCTCCGGCACGGTGACGGTCACGACCGCGTCCGGCGGAACGTCGGCGGCCTGCGGTGTGACCTACCGGGTGACCGGCGAGTGGCCCGGCGGCTTCCAGGGCGAGATCGTGCTGCGCAACACCGGCAGCTCCGCGATCAACGGCTGGACGCTGCGCTGGACGTTCCCCGGCAGCCAGCGCATCAGCAACCTGTGGGGCGGCACGGCGACGCAGAGCGGCGCCGAGGTCAGCGTCGCCTCCGCCCCGTACACGGCGGGGATCCCCGCGTCGGGCTCCGTCACCCTGGGCTTCACGGCCAGCAAGGGGGCGGCCGACCCCAGCCCGGGCGCGTTCACCCTCAACGGCTCGGACTGCACGGTGAGCTGAGTCCCGGCCGGCGGCCCGGTCGTCCTGGGCCGGGGCGGGCCGTGCGGGAGCCGGACGGCTGCCGCACGGCCCGTTCGCGCGGCGCCGCTCAGCGGCCGGCGCGGATCAGGCCCGTCAGATAGCGCCACAGCGACGAGCGCTGCCGGGCGGACGGGTCCGGCACCACCGGCTCGGCGGCCTCCGGGGCCGGATCGTGCGCCGCGGACTGTCCGGGCGGCTCCGGGGCGAGTGCGTACCGTACCGGCAGCGACCGCAGGCCGCGCATGAACGGTGAGGAACGCCAGGGCAGTTGGTCGGCCGGCAGGGCCAGCTCCAGATGGGTGAACCGCTCGAACAGGCGGCCCACCCCGACCGCCGCGACCGTCGAGGCCAGTTCGCGCGCCGGGCACTGGCGGCTGCCCGCGCCCCAGGACAGGTGCGCCCGGGTGCTGATCGCGGTGCTCGGCGCCACGTGGCCGGCGAAGAGCGGATCGGCGTGCGCGGCGGCGGAGGAGACCCACACCGGGTCGCCCTGCCGGATCAGGTAGTTGCCGAGCGGGGTGTCCTCGGCCGCGAAGCGCGGCACGAAGTTGACCAGCGGCGGCTTGCGCATCACCACCCGGTTCATGGTCTCCCGGACCATGCCGGCGGACAGGGTGGCGCGCACGCCGCCGTCACCGGAGATGACCTCGACCACGGTGTTGGAGATGAGGATGCCGACGTGGTCGGAGGTCATGCCCAGCAGCATGAACAGCTCACGGGCCAGCTCGTCGAGGGAGAGGTCCGGGTGCGCGGCCAGCAGGTGGGAGGGGAAGTCGTCCCCCGGCGTGTCGAGTTTCGCCGCGGCGAGCTCCGTCAGCGCCGCCAGCAGCCGCTCCAGGGCGGGCTCGGCGTCCGGGCCCGCGTCCAGCACCCGCCACATGTCCATCAGGGCGTCGTCGCCCTGCGAACCGGGGAAGCCGAGCAGGTGACTGGCGACCATCAGCGGCAGCGGCCGGGAGAACTGGGCGGACAGGTCCGCCACGCCCGTGGCGCCGCCCTGTCCCACCAGGGTGATCAGTTCGTCGGCGTAGGCGGTGACGGCCGTCCTGAGCCGCTTGGCCTGGGGGTGGCGGGGATCCTGGAACGGCTTGAGGGCCGCGTCCCACGCCTGCCGCAGCGGCCGGTACCCGGGGCCGCCCTGGATCAGCACGTGGTTGACCTCCAGGGACGGCCCGAGCGGCCAGTCGGCCGGCACCCGGCCCTCCGTGCGGGCCCGCCAGTTCTCCAGGCCCTTGGGCCACCCCTCGTCGTCCTGAAGCACCTGGAGGGCCTCTCGGTAGCCGAGCACCAGCCAGGCGGGCACGCCCAGCAGGTCGACGGGCGCGACCGGGCCGTGCCGCCGCCTGAGCCGCTCGTACACGAGCGAGGGGCGCGTCTCGTAGTCCCGGGTCAGCAGCGGCTCGGGAGACATCGTCTCCAGCCGGGCACCGTCCAGGTCCACGGATCCGCCGTCACCCCTCAGGGATTCCATCGTCTTGCCGCCCTCCGACACTCCGCGTACCGGCACACCACCGTTCGGTAGCCGGAAACGGAGGGGACCCTACCCCAGGCTCCGCCGGGGACGGACGACGGGGGCCGCCCCGCAGCAGGTCAGGGGCGGTCGGGCACGGCAGCCGGGGGCGAAGAGGCGCGGCAGGCGCGCGGACGCGGTGAAGGACGTGTGAGAACTCCCGCCCGGGTGTGCGCGTCCCATGGGCGGCGCGTGACGGCCGGACGGCGCCGCGGCCCGCGCGCTCAGCCGGCGGCGGCGCCGAACCACTTCGGCAGCCGGGCGAACAGATCCTGCTGGTCCTCACCCACCCACGCCACATGGCCGTCCGGCCGCAGCAGCACCGCGGGCACGTCCGGTTCCCCGCCGGCATCGACGACGTGGTCGACCCGGTCCGCCCAGCCCGCCACCGAGAGCCGGCCGGTCCGGTCGAGCAGCAGCCCGCGGCCGCCGCGCATCAGCTCGTAGAGGCGGCCCCGTTCCAGCTTCACGTCGCGCATCCGCCGGCCGAGCAGCTCGTGGCCCTCGCCGAAGTCGTAGCGCACCCCGACCGCGGTGATCATCTCGGTCACGTACCGGTTCGCCTCCCCGAACTCCAACAGCTGCGAGAACAGCTCCCGCAACGCGGTCGCACCCGGATCGGCCCCCATCAGCGTCATCTGCGCGCGGGTGTTGTCCAGCACGCGGGCGCCCACCGGGTGCCGTTCGGCGTGGTAGCTGTCCAGCAGCCCTTCCGGCGCCCAGCCGTTGACCTCGGCGGCCAGTTTCCAGCCGAGGTTGAACGCGTCCTGGATGCCGAGGTTGAGCCCCTGCCCGCCGGCCGGCGGGTGGATGTGCGCCGCGTCGCCGGCCAGCAGCACCCGGCCGACCCGGTAGCGCTCGGCCTGCCGGGTGGCGTCGCCGAACCGGGAGAGCCAGCGCGGGGCGTGCGCGCCGAAGTCGGTGCCCGCGACGGCCCGCAGCCGCCGCTTGAACTCCTCGAGGGTCGGCGGGACCGCACGGTCCTCGGCCACCCCTTCGGCGGGCACGACGAGGCGGTATCCCCCGCCCTCCAGGGAGATGGCGCCGAACCTCAGGTGGGTCCTGCGGACCTCCTCGACGGTGGCGGCGACCGTCGCCGGATCCTCGGTCACCTCCATGTCGCCCAGCAGCGTCTCGACCTTGGCGGGCTCACCGGGAAAGCCGACGCCGAGCCGCTTGCGCACCGTGCTGCGGCCGCCGTCGCAGCCGACGAGGTAGCGCGAGCGCAGGCGCGTGCCGTCGGCCAGCTCGACGCTCACCCCGTGCTCGTCCTGGTCCAGCCCGACCAGTTCGCAGCCGCGCCGGATCTCGGCGCCGAGTTCGACGGCGCGCTCGGCGAGCAGCCGTTCGGTGACGGTCTGCGCGGTCGCGAGGCCGAAGGGGTGGGCGGTGTCCAGCCCGTCCGGCCACGGCTTGACGATGCCGGCGAAGAGACTGCCGGCCTTGAACTGCTCGCTGACCGCGAGGAACCGGTCGAGCAGGCCGCGCTGGTCCAGCATCTCGACGCTGCGCACGTGCAGGCCCCGTCCGCGGGAGTGCCCGGCCGGCTCGGTCGCCTTCTCCAGCACGACCGTCCGCACCCCGGCCAGCCGCAGCTCGCCGGCCAGCATCAGCCCGGTCGGCCCACCGCCGGCGACGATCACGTCGATCATCTCGACCCCCGTCTGTTTCCGCAGCTCCTGGCTTCGGTCGGCGATTGTGCGGGACGACCGGGGCCTTGCCGCAAGCCCCCCGGTGCGCTATACGTTGAGAGTGGCAAGGAGGCGACGACCTCCTTGCCTTTGCTTTTGCCGTCCGCCGTGGACGGCCGCTCCCTTCGTCCCCGGCCGTCCCCGGTCGTGTCCGGGGCACCGGTCACGACCCGGCCCCCGCGCGATGCGGCTCGCGCCGGTCCGGCTCGCGTGCGCCGGTCTTCCCGGAGGCCGTGTCCAGGTGGGCGCGGGCTCCGGGAAGACCGGCGCCGACGGCCGTCGGCGACCGGGCCGGGCGGGACTCACCCCAGGAAGCTCAGCCGCACCGTGCGGTCGGGGTTGTCCCGGTTGGTGTCGACCAGGCACACCGACTGCCAGGTGCCCAGTTCCAGCCGTCCGCCGAGCACCGGCAGCGTCGCGTGCGGGGGGACGAGGGCGGGCAGGACGTGGTCGCGGCCGTGACCGGGGCTGCCGTGGCGGTGCTGCCAGCGGTCGTCGGCGGGCAGCAGGGTGTGCAGGGCGGCCAGGAGGTCGTCGTCGCTGCCCGCGCCCGTCTCCAGGACGGCGATGCCGGCGGTCGCGTGCGGGACGAAGACGTTGAGCAGGCCGTCGCGGCCGGCCGCCACCTCACGCAGGAAGGACTCGCAGTCACGGGTGAGGTCGACGACCCGCTCCGTGGAACCGGTGGTGACGTTCAGGACTCGGGTGGTGAAGGCATCGGACATGCCTCCATCCTGACGCACACGACGAGCCGCGAGCGGGAAGATCCGCCCGGAGTCTGGTACGCCGGTCCGCTGGGCGAGACGCCCGTTGACCGTGCACACGCAACCTGGCTACGTTCGGGCGCATGTTGCGTACAGCCCTGCTCACCACGCGCGGTCACATCGACCTGCTGCGGGTGGCCTCCGCCGCGTGTCGCCGCGGCCGCTGACGCCTTTCCCCGCCTCTTTCCCCGCCTCCGTCCCGCAGTTCCGTGCGCCCCGTGACCGGTTCCGGTCGCACCGGCGTCCGCGGCGCCGAGGCGTACCCGCCCCCTGCCGCTCTCCTCCCCGTGGAGCACCCATGAGCACCAGCCATGCCCCGCCCGGCTCCCCCGGGCCGGACATGTCCCCCATAGAGGCATCCGCCTCCTCCAAGCCCTCCACCGTTCCGACGTCCTCCGCCCCCGGCCTCCAGCCGATCCTCCCCGTCTCCTCGCGCCGCGCCCGTGTGCCCCGCTGGCTGCGCCGCACGACCGGCCCGGTCCTGCTGCTCGCGCTGTGGCAACTCCTCAGCGGCACGGGCGTGCTGACCTCCGACGTGCTCGCCTCGCCGGGGCGGATCGCGCAGGTGGCCGCGGACCTGGTCGCCGACGGCTCCCTGCCCTCCGCCATGGCCACCTCGCTCCGGCGGGTCGCCGCCGGGCTGCTGCTGGGTCTGCTCATCGGCACCGGACTCGCCCTGCTCTCCGGCCTGTTCAGGATCGGCGAGGACCTGGTGGACGCGCCGCTGCAGATGCTGCGGACCGTGCCGTTCGTCGGTCTCATCCCGCTGTTCATCATCTGGTTCGGCATCGGCGAGGCCCCGAAGACCGCCATCATCACGCTCGGCGTCACCTTCCCGCTCTACCTCAACGTCTACGCCGGAATCCGGGGCGTGGACGCCCAGTTGATCGAGGCCGGGGAGTCGCTGGGCCTGTCGCGGTGGGGCCTGGTACGGCACGTCGTCCTGCCGGGCGCGCTGCCCGGGGCCATGACCGGGCTGCGCTACTCCCTCGGCGTCGCCTGGCTGGCCCTCGTCTTCGCCGAGCAGGTCAACGCGGACTCCGGCATCGGGTTCCTCATGGTGCAGGCGCGCGACTTCCTGCGGACCGACGTGATCGTGGTCTGCCTGATCGTCTACGCCTTCCTCGGTCTGCTCGCCGACTTCATCGTCCGCTCCCTCGAAAGGCTGCTGCTGCAATGGCGACCGACGTTCACCGGCCGGTGACCCCCCAGGCGGTGCGTGTCGAGGGGCTGGTCCGCTCCTTCGACGGGCGTGCCGTCATCGACCGGCTCCGGCTCGACATCCGTCCCGGCGAATTCGTCGCCCTCCTGGGGCGCAGCGGCTGCGGCAAGTCGACGCTGCTGCGCGTCCTCGCCGGGCTGGACCGCGACATCGAGGGGACCGTGCTGGTGCCGCGCCGCAGGGCCGTCGCCTTCCAGGCGCCGCGGCTGATGCCGTGGAAGAAGGTGTGGCGCAACGTCCTGCTGGGGCTGCCGGGCAAGCCCCGGCGGGCCGTCGCCGATCAGGCGCTCGAAGAGGTCGGGCTCGGCCACCGCTCCGACGCCTGGCCCAAGACCCTCTCCGGCGGGGAGGCCCAGCGCGCCTCCCTGGCCCGGGCCCTGGTGCGCGAGCCGGACCTGCTGCTGCTCGACGAGCCGTTCGGCGCGCTCGACGCGCTCACCAGGATCAAGGCCCAGCGGCTGGTGGGCGAGTTGTGGCAGCGCCGGGGATGCGCCGTGCTCCTCGTCACCCACGACGTGGAGGAGGCCGTGCTGCTCGCCGACCGCGTCCTGGTGATGGACGACGGTGTCATCGCGCACGAGCAGCGCGTCGACCTCGACCGCCCCCGCGACATCACCGACCCGCGCTTCGCCGGGCTGCGCGCCGGCCTCCTCGAACGCCTCGGCGTCGAGACCGCCGCCGAAGCCTCCTGAGCCCTCCCCCTGCCCCGCCGGTTCCACGCGTCCCACCACCGGTTCCACCGCAACGATCGGATCACCATGCGACGACGTCTCGTCCCCGCCGCCCTGCTGCTCCCCCTCGCCCTCCTGCTCACCGCCTGCGGCACGGACTCGGCCGCCGGCACGTCGTCGGGCGACGGGAGCGACGGCCGGGGCCCGGTCACCCTCAACGTCGGCGACCAGAAGGGCGGTTCGGAGGCCATCCTGCGCGCCGCCGGCGAGCTGAAGGACCTCGACTACAAGATCAAGTGGTCCACGTTCACCTCCGGCCCGCCACTGCTGGAGGCCGTCAACGCCGGGGCCGTCGACATCGGCGGCGTCGGCAACACCCCGCCGGTCTTCGCGGCCGGGGCGGGCTCGAGGATCACGGTCGTGGCCGCCTGGCACGGCACGTCCAAGGGCGACACCATCCTCGTGCCGAACGGCTCGTCCCTGAAGGAGCCCGGGGAGCTCAAGGGGAAGTCCGTCGCGGTGGCGCAGGGCTCCTCCGCGCACTACCAGCTCGTCGCGTCCCTGAAGAAGGCCGGGCTCGGCCTGGACGACGTCGAGGTCGAGTACCTCCAGCCGGCCGACGCGCTCGCCGCGTTCACCTCCGGCAAGGTCGACGCCTGGGCGGTGTGGGACCCGTACACCTCGCAGGTGCTCAAGGCCGGGCAGGGCCGGGTGCTCACCACCGGCGACGGCGTGACCAACGGGCTCACCTTCCAGGTGGCGGCCCCCGGGGCGCTGAAGGACGGGAAGAAGGCCGCCGCCGTCGAGGACTACCTGGAGCGGCTGCGGCGCGCCTACACGTGGGTGTACGACCACGAGGAGGAGTGGGCGAAGGTCTGGGCGAAGGAGACCGGGCTGCCCGCGGACGTGGCGCTGGCCGCGGTGAAGCGCACCTACGCCACCCGGATCGCCGTCGCCGTGGACGAGCCGCTCGTCGCCTCCGAGCAGGAGATCGTCGACACCTTCGCCGAGCTGGAGCTCATCCCCCGCAGGGTCGACTTCGGCGGTTTCACCGACACGCGGTTCAACGGCGGCCTGCCGCCGTCCACCACCCCCGCCCGTCCCTCCGAGGGGTCGTGACACGACCGTACGTCTCCGCCGGTTCCCGCCGACGGGCGGTGCCGGCCGCACGCTCGCCGGCCGGCACGCCCACGGGCCCGGCGACGAGCCCGGCGGGGTGCGCGCCCCCGGCACCGACTGCCTCGCGCGGATCGCCGAGGCGGCCGGACGGGCGGGCAGCCGGGCGGCCGGGTTCGGAGGCGGTGCCGACGCCGGCGGCGCAGCCGACGCCCGGCCGGGAAGACCGACGACCTCACCCCTGTTGGTAGAAGCGTGAACAACTCACGCGAGGTCGAGGCGGTCGTCATCGGCGCCGGTCAGGCAGGCCTGGCCGGCGCCTACCACCTGCGGCGCACCGGATTCGAGCCGGACCGCGACTTCGTGGTGCTGGACCGCTCCCCCGGCCCGGGCGGCGCCTGGCAGTTCCGGTGGCCCTCGCTGACGTACGGCAGGGTCCACGGGATGCACTCCCTGCCCGGCATGGAACTGACCGGCGCCGATCCGGCGCGGCCGTCCGCCGAGGTGATCGCCGGGTACTTCGCCGCGTACGAGCGGGCCTTCGGCCTGCGGGTGCGGCGCCCCGTGGAGGTACGGGCGGTGCGCGAGGGCCGCGACGGACGGCTGCTGGTCGAGACGTCGGCCGGGACCTGGGCGACGCGGGCGCTGATCAA
Organism: Streptomyces sp. NPDC052701; assembly: GCF_040678355.1. Taxonomy (NCBI): domain Bacteria; kingdom Bacillati; phylum Actinomycetota; class Actinomycetes; order Kitasatosporales; family Streptomycetaceae; genus Streptomyces; species Streptomyces sp. NPDC052701. The sequence continues at coordinate 178,600 of NZ_JBFATO010000012.1, read as the reverse complement.
CGCGACCGGCACCTGGGACCGGCCGTTCTGGCCGCGCTACCCGGGACAGGAGACCTTCCGGGGGCGGCAGGTGCACACCGCGCAGTACGCCGGGCCCGAGGAGTTCGCCGGGCAGCGGGTCGTGGTGGTGGGCGGCGGCGCGTCCGGCACGCAGCACCTGCTGGAGATCGCCCCGTACGCGGCGGCCACCACCTGGGTGACCCGTCGGCCGCCGGTCTTCCGTGCGGGCCCCTTCGACGAGGACGCGGGCCGGGCGGCCGTCGCGCTCGTGGAGGAGCGGGTGCGGCGGGGGCTGCCGCCGCAAAGCGTCGTGTCGGTGACCGGGCTGCCGCTGAACGACGCCGTGCGCAAGGGCGTCGAGGACGGCGTCCTGGACCGGCGTCCCATGTTCGACCGCATCACGCCCACCGGGGTCGGCTGGCCGGACGGGCGGCACGTCGACGCCGACGTCATCCTGTGGGCCACCGGCTTCCGGGCCGCCCTCGGCCACCTCGCCCCGCTGCGGCTGCGCGAGCCGGGCGGCGGGATCCGCGTCGAGGGGACGCGCGTGGCCGCCGACCCGCGGATCCACCTCGTCGGCTACGGCCCGTCGGCCAGCACGATCGGCGCCAACCGGGCCGGACGTGCCGCCGTGCGCGACATCCGGCGGCTGCTGGCCGCGGAGACGGTCGCCGCGTAGGCCGGCCCTCCGGTCCGGAAACCGCCGCGTGTGCGCCCGGTCCGGCAACCGCCGTGTGCGCCCGGTCCGGTACCCGGCCGGGCCGCCCGCCGGGGCGATCGGCTGCCGGGCGTCCGCCGTCCGCTCCGGGCACGGCCGGCACCGTACCGGGGCACCTCGCCGGGCGCACACGCCTCCACCGGGTCACCTCGCCGGGCGTGTGCTCTTCCGGTGGGCTTTGAACTCGGCGACGTTGCGCTGGTGTTCGGCGTAGTCGGCGGTGAAGCGGGTGTCGCCCGGCTTGACCGTGACGAAGTACAGCCAGTCGCCCGGGGTCGGGTTGATCGCGGCGCGCACCGCGTCCTCGCCCGGGTTGGCGATGGGCGTGGGCGGCAGGCCCATGCGCTGGTAGGAGTTGTAAGGGCTGTCGATCCGCGTGTCGTTCTCGGTCGTGGCGCGGCTGGAGCGGTTGAGCGCGTAGTTGATCGTCGAGTCCATCTGGAGCGGCATGCCGCGTTCGAGGCGGTTGAAGATCACCCGGGCCACCTTGCCCATATCGGCCTTGGTGGCCGCCTCCGCCTGGACGATGCTCGCGATGGTGACCGCCTGGTAGACGTTCATCGCGTTGCGCTGCGCGCCCGCGGCGATCGGGGCGCCGTTGAACCTCCTGTCGGCGGTGTCGACCATGGACGACAGCAGCTTCTGCGGTGTCGCCTTCTCGTCGAGCGGATACGTCGCCGGGAACAGGTAGCCCTCGGGGTTGCCCTCGGCGTCGTCCGGCAGCTTCAGCGCGGCCTTGGCCAGGGACTTCCTCGTGGTGCCCGGGGGCAGGGCGAGGACCTTGTCGACGGCGGCGTAGACCTGGCTCGTGCGCCAGCCCTCCGGGACGACCAGGGTGGTCGGCCTGGCGTCCTCGTCGCCGTCCAGGGTCAGCAGCGGCACCGCCACGGCGGTGCCGGCCACGACGGCCCCGGTCGCGATGAGGGCGAGACGGCCCCGGCGCGTGAGTCGGATCGTGCTCCGTGGCGGAGTGTTCGTCTGCATGCGGGCACGGTAACCCGCATATCATCGCAAATCCGGCACATTGTCATCTTGTCGGTTCCAGTTGAGCGTCTCGGCGTACCAGGGCCGCGTAGCGCCCGCCCTGTGCCAACAGCTCCTCGTGGGTGCCCCGTTCGACCGCCCGCCCGGAGTCCAGGACCACGATCTGGTCGGCACCGCGGACGGTGGACAGCCGGTGGGCGATGGTGAGCGTGGTGCGGTTGGCGGACAGGGCGTCGATGGCCTCCTGCACGGCGGCCTCGGTACGGGTGTCCAGGGCGCTGGTGGCCTCGTCGAGGATGAGGACCGGCGGGTCGCGCAGGATGGTCCGGGCGATGGCCAGGCGCTGCTTCTCGCCGCCGGAGAAGCGGTGGCCGCGCTCGCCGACGACCGTGTCGTAGCCGTCGGGCAGGGACGCGATGTGGTCGTGGATCTGGGCCGCCTTCGCCGCCCTGTACAGCTCCTCGTCGGTGGCGCCGGGCTTGGCGAAACGGAGGTTGTCGGCCACCGAGGCGTGGAAGAGGTACGTCTCCTGCGAGACCACGCCGACCGCGCGGGCGAGGGTGTCGAAGTCGAGGTCGCGGACGTCGACGCCGTCGAGGGTGACGCGTCCGCCGGTCACGTCGTACAGCCGCGGCACCAGGTAGCCGAGCGTGGACTTGCCCGCACCGGTCGGGCCGACGATCGCGAGGCTGCCGCCGGCGGGGACGGTGATGTCGATGCCGTCGAGGACGGGACCGCCCCCGTCCGCCTTCCCGGTCCCGTGGCCGCCCCCGGCGCCCGGGCCGTCGTAGTGGAAGGTGACGTTCTCGAAGCGGATCTCGCCCTTGACGCGGTCGAGGCGGACCGGGTCGGCGCGCTCGGTGATGTCGATCGGCAGGTCCAGGTACTCGAAGATGCGCTGGAAGAGCGCGAGCGAGGCCTGGATCTGGACGCCGGTCGACAGCAGGCTCACGGCCGGGCGGAACAGGCCCTGCTGGAGCGAGACGAACGCCACGATGGTGCCGATGGACACCTGCGGGCCGCCGAACCGGAGGGCCATGCCGGCGGTCCAGTAGATGACGGCCGGCAGGGCGGCCATGACGATCGTGATGACGGCCATGCGCCAGCGGCCGGCCATGCTGGAGCGCACCTCGAGGTCGACCAGACCTTCGGACTCCTTCGCGAAGGACCGCGTCAGCGAGTCGGAGCGGCCCATCGTGCGGCCGAGCAGGATGCCGCTGACGGAGAGCGACTCGGTGACCGTGGCGGCCATCGCGGCCATCTGCTTCTGGCGCTGCGTGGTGATCTTCTTGCGCTCGTCGCCGACCCGGCGGCTGATCCACACGAACACCGGCAGCAGCAGCAGCGAGACCACGGTCAGCCGCCAGTCGAGGGCGATCATCGCGACGATCGTGGCGATCACGCTGGTGAGGTTGGAGACCAGGGAGGTCGCGGTGGAGGTGACGGTGGCCTGCATGCCGCCGATGTCGTTGGCGATGCGGGACTGGACCTCACCGGTCCGCGTGCGGGTGAAGAAGGCGAGCGACATGCGCTGCAGCCGCCCGTAGACGGCGGTGCGCAGGTCGTGCATGACCCGCTGGCCGACGGTCGTGGAGATCAGGGTCTGGAGCACGCCGAAGACGCCGGCCAGGACGGCGCTGAGGATCATGCCGAGGGCGAGCAGGGTGAGCAGCCCGGTGCGCCCCTGGGGGATCGCTACGTCCAGGATCTCCCTGAGCAGGAAGGGCGTGGCGACCGAGACCAGGGACGAGGCGGCGACGAGCAGGCCGACGACCGCCAGGCGGCCCCGGTAGGGGCGGAAGAGGCGCAGGATGCGGCGCACCTGCCGGGGCTGTTCCGGCGCGTCGGCGGGCGGGGTCCAGGCGGGTTCGCGATCGGGGTGCATGGGCTCCTACGGAGGTGGGCGGATGCCGGCCGGCGGTCCGGTCGGCGACGACTGACGGAGCTTAACTCATTGTTACCTATACTCACAATGAACGACATCCTGATATTGTTCCCGCATGACCAGCCCCGATTCCGACGGCCTGCTCGCCGAGCAGCTGCTGCGGCTCACCCGCCGGGTGCACCGCATCCAGAAGCACCATCTGCAGCAGCGCGACCTCGGCATCACCCCGGCCCAGTCCCGGCTGCTGCGCACCCTCGCGCACTACGGCTCGCCGCCGCGCATGGCCGACCTGGCCGAGCGGCTGGAGGTGGTGCCCCGGGCCGTGACGACGCTGGTCGACGGGCTGGAGGCGAACGGCAAGGTGCGCCGGGTCCCCGACCCGGCCAACCGCCGGGTCATCCGCATCGAGCTCACGGACGACGGCCACGAGGCGCTGCGTGAGCTGCACGGCGCACGCCGGGCGGCGGCGGAGGAGATCCTGGCCCCGCTGACGGACGAGCAGCGCGGGGTGCTGGGAGGGCTGCTGGACACGTTGATCGACGGGGCGCCGGTCCGGCCCTGCTGACGACGCGCTCCCGTGCCGGCACGCCCCGTGCGGCGGCGGGCGCGTGGCCGCGGCGGCACCGCGAGCCGGGCGGCGGCACCGCGAGGCGGGCGGCGGCGCGGTCACCGGGTGGCGGCACGGTGCGCAGCCGGGGCCGGCGGCGCCGAGGGGGCGTGCCGGCCTGCCGGGCGAGGACGTCGACGGGGGTGCTCCCTCCGGCCTGCCCCTCCCTCCCTCGCTCGGGCACGCCGGCCGCGGCGCCGCCGGCCCGGTACGGGCGGCGATCGTCATCGGCGTCGTTCCCGATGAGCGTCCCGGATCCGGGTGCCGGAACGTGGCGCCGTGGCGCGTGACGTCCTCCTCCACGGACCACTCGATGCCGGAGCCGGGCCCCGGCGACGGTGACGTGACAGGCCCTGCCCGGTGGTCCGCTGCGGGAAGGCGCCGCCGCGGGGGATCGCGCTCCCCCGCAACGACACCCCGGAACACCCCAGGGCACCTCGGGACACCCCGGAGTGCCCCGGGCGCGCGGCACCGCACCCGATGCGGCCGCGGGCCGGGGCCGGATCCGTGCGGCGGCGCGGAAAACCGTTTGCGCACGACCACGGTGCGGCGCGAACCTGTCACGGTTTGTTGCTCCCGTACGCGGCCGTCGCCGCTCGCCTCCCCGCTCTCCCCGCTGTCGCCTCCCCTTCGCCCCGCTCCCCGTTCGACACCTTGCCACGAGCCACTGGGACGTCATGCAGATTCAAGATCTTCCGTACCCCGACCCGGGTGTGCCGGACGCGCGCTCGGGTCCCCGATTCCTGTGGTGGCTCTTCCGGAATCAGCTGGGCGGTCAGCTCAAGTCGCTGGCCTGGGGGCTGCTGCACTTCGTGTCGGTCTCCACACTGCCGTTCTGCGTCGGCCTCGCCGTGCAGGCCGTCGTCGACCGGTCCGGCGCCCGGCTCGCGCAGGCGGGCGTCCTGCTGGCGCTGGCCTGCGCCGGCAACGCGGTCGGCGACACCTTCCTGCACCGCGCCGCGATCACCAACTGGATCACCGCGGCCGCCCGCGTCCAGCAGTTGCTCGCCCGCAAGGCCGCCCGGCTGGGCTCGGCGCTGACCCGGCGCGTCGCGGCCGGCGAGGTCGTGGCCGTCTCCACCGGCGACGTCGAGAAGATCGGCTGGTTCGTGGAGGCACTGTCCCGGTTCACCGCGGCGGCGGTCACGCTCGTGCTGGTCTGCGCCGGCCTCGTCCTCTACCAGCCGGCGCTCGGCGTGGTCGTCGCCGTGGGCCTGCCCGTCCTGGCACTCGCGGTGCTGCCGCTGCTGCCCCGGGCCACCCGGCGCGCCGACATCCAGCGCGAGAAGGCCGGACGCGCCACCGAACTGGCCTCCGACACCGTCGCCGGCCTGCGCGTGCTGCGCGGCATCGGCGGCGAGGAGCTGTTCCTCGACCGCTACCGCCGCGCCTCGCAGGAGGTGCGTCACGCGGCCGTGCGCAGCGCCCGGATGTGGTCCTTGATCTCCGCGATCCAGGTGCTGCTGCCCGGGCTGCTGCTGATCACGGTGGTCTGGTACGGCGTGCACCTGGCCCGCCAGGGCCGGGTCTCCGTCGGCGAACTGGTCACCGTCTACAGCTCGGTCATGGTCCTCACCTACCCCTTGCGGCACTTCGAGGAGATCGCCATGGCCTACTCCTTCTCGCGGCCCTCGGCCAAGCGGGCCGCGGGCGTGCTGGCGCTGGAACGGGCCACGGACACCGCGGGCTCGCGCGCGGCGGACCTCCCGTCCGGGGACCTGTACGACCCGGCCACCGGTCTGCTCGCGCCCGCCGGCCTGCTGACCGCCGTGGTGTGCGGCGACCCGGACGCGGCCGGGCGGCTGGCGGAACGGCTGGGCGGCCATCCCTCCGAGGAGGGCACCTCCGCGCTGCTGGGCGGCGTCCCCCTCGACGAGCTGCCGCTGGACTGCGCCCGGACGGCCGTCCTGGTCCAGGACAAGGACCCGGTGCTGCTGTCCGGTTCGCTGCGCGACCTGCTCGACGTGCCCGCCTCGGGCCGCGTCGAGGCACGCGCGGCCCTGGCGGCCGCGCGGTGCGACGACGTGCTGGCCGCGCTGGCACAGGGCTTCCCGGACGCCGGCGACCCGATGGACGCCCGCATCACCGAACGCGGCCGGTCCCTGTCCGGCGGCCAGCGCCAGCGCCTCGCGCTGGCCCGGTCGCTGATCACGGACCCGGAGGTGCTCGTCCTGGACGAGCCGACCTCGGCCGTCGACTCGCACACCGAGGCCCGCATCGCCCAGGGCGTGCGGGACCTGCGCGCGGGGCGCACGACCGTGGTGTTCACCTCCTCCCCGCTGCTGCTGGACCGCGCGGACCGGGTGGTGTTCCTGCACGACGGCACGGTCGCGGCCGTCGGCGTCCACCGCGACCTGCTGCGCGGCGATCCCCGGTACCGGGCCGTGGTGACCCGCGAGACCGACGACGAGGCCCCCCTCGGCCAGGTCCTGCACCGGGACGGCGTACTGCACCGACTGGAAGAGATCGAGGAGACAGCATGATCGGCGTGGCGCCACCGGCGTACGACCCGGCGGCCCCGACGACGGCCGGCACCCTGCCCGTCGGCGCTCCCGCGACCGTACGCGCCTACGTGGCCGAACTGCTGCGCCGGCACCGCCGGGCCTTCCTGCTGCTGATCACCGTCAACACGGCGGCCGTGGTCGCCTCGATGGCGGGTCCCTACCTGCTGGGCGGGCTGGTGGAGCGGGTGTCCGACGGCGCGCGGGAGGTGCGCCTGGAGCTCACCGCGGGGCTGTTCCTGCTGGCGTTGGCCCTCCAGGCGGTCTTCGTCCGCCAGGTGCGGCTGCGCGGTGCGATGCTCGGCGAGCGGATGCTGGCCGACCTGCGCGAGGACTTCCTCGTCCGGTCGGTCGGGCTGCCGCCCGGCGTACTGGAACGGGCCGGGACGGGCGACCTGCTGTCCCGGATCACGACCGACGTCGACCGGCTCGCCAACGCCATGCGCGAGGCCGTGCCCCAGCTGGTGATCGGTGTGGTGTGGGCCGGACTGCTGCTGGGCGGGCTGGTCGTCACGGCGCCGCCGCTGGCGCCCGCCGTGCTGCTCGCCGTCCCGCTGCTGGTGACCGGCTGCCGCTGGTACTTCCGGCGGGCGCCCTCCGCCTACCGTTCGGAGGCCGCCGGGTACGCCTCCGTGGCCGCCGCGCTCGCCGAGACCGTGGACGCCGGGCGCACCGTCGAGGCCCACCGTCTCGGCGCGCGCCGCATCGAGCTGTCGGAGCGCCGGATCAGGGAGTGGACGGCCTGGGAGCGGTACACGCTCTGGCTGCGGTCGGTGCTCTTCCCCGTCGTCGACGTCACCCATGTGACGGTGCTCGGCTCGGTCCTGATGATCGGCGGCGTGTTCGTCCTGCAGGGCTGGATCGGTGTGGGCCAGCTGACGACGGGCGCGCTGATCGCGCAGATGCTGGTCGACCCGGTGGGCCTGATCCTGCGCTGGTACGACGAACTGCAGGTGGCCCAGGTGTCGCTGGCCCGGCTGGTCGGCGTCCGGGACATCGAGCCGGACGCCGGTGACCCCGCGCTGACCCCCGACGGGCGCCATGTGCACGCCGACCGGGTGCACTTCGGCTACCTCGAGGGCGTGGACGTGCTGCGCAAGGTGTCCCTGGAGGTCGCCCCCGGCACCCGGCTGGCGCTGGTCGGCCCCTCCGGCGCGGGCAAGTCCACCCTGGGCCGGCTGCTCGCCGGCGTCTACGCGCCCCGGGACGGCCGGATCACCCTGGGCGGCGCCGAGCTGTCCCGGATGACCGCCGAACGGGTCCGCGCCCACGTCGCCCTCGTCAACCAGGAGCACCACGTCTTCGTCGGCTCCCTGCGCGACAACCTCCGGCTCGCCCGTACGGACGCCACCGACGCCGAGCTGTGGGCGGCACTGGGGGCGGTCGACGCGGACGGCTGGGCCCGTGCCCTCGACGACGGCCTGGACACCGAGGTCGGCTCGGGCGGCCTCGCCCTCACCCCGGCCCAGGCCCAGCAGACCGCGCTGGCCCGCCTGGTGCTGGCCGACCCGCACACGCTGGTCCTGGACGAGGCCACCTCCCTGCTCGACCCGCGGGCCGCCCGGCACCTGGAGCGGTCCCTGGCCCGGGTCCTGGACGGCCGCACGGTCGTCGCCATCGCCCACCGCCTGCACACCGCCCACGACGCGGACGTCATCGCCGTCGTCGAGGACGGCCGGATCAGTGAACTGGGCAGCCACGACGACCTGGTCGCGGCAGACGGGGCGTACGCGGCGCTGTGGCGGTCCTGGCACGGGTGACGGCAGGGGACGGGGGCGCCCCGGCGCGAGCCCGGCACGGCCGGGCCCGCGCCGGGGCCGGGCGGGCCGGGGCGTGCCCGGACCGGGTCCGTGCCGTTGCGCTGTGCCGAACGGCGGTGGAAGGCTGGAATCAGGCACCGGCTCGGGGACCGCCCGGACACCATGCCGTCCGGCGACGGGTGACGCCTGTGCTGCATGCAGCGGCGGCCCGGTGCGGGTCGCGGTGACAGCGCGCCCGTCCCCACCCCCTGGAGGTATCCGTGAACAGCGCCGACGGATGGGGAGACGACGTCTACCAGCCCGATCAGGACGATCAGAAGGATGACGCGGGGCTGCTCGACACCCAGGACACCCTGGCGTTCGACGGCACCGACGATCCCCTCGACCCGGGCTGGTCCCCTCCTGAGCGGCCCTGGGCCGTGGAGCACGTCGGGGTGACGGCGGCGGAGCGCCTGCGGGGCGAGACGCTGGACCAGCGGCTCGCCGAGGAGCTGCCGGACACCGCCGGGTACGGCGGCGACGGCCTCGGCGACGTCGAGGGCACCGACGGCGAACTGCTGGACAACGAGGTCGGGGCCGTCCGCTCCGGCCGTCTCGTGGCACCCGACGAGGGGGTGCACGAGGACGAGGAGCCCGCGCTCGTCGCCAGGGACGTCGGCATCGACGGGGCGGCCGCCTCCGCCGAGGAGGCCGCGGTGCACATCGTCGACGAGGACGCCCTGCCGGCCGACCCGCCCGGCTGACCGCGCCGCTCCCCCGTGCCGCCGCCCCGTCCGGCCGGCCGGACCCCTGCGGCCGCACCCTCCCGACCGCGCCCTTCCCGTACCGCCCCACCGCACCGAACCGCCCGAGGAGCACCCATGCAGCAGGACAAGCATCCCGACTACCACCCCGTCGTCTTCCGCGACCGCGCCGCCGGCTACGCCTTCCTGACCCGGTCCACCGCGACCAGCGACCAGACGATCGAGTGGGACGACGGCGAGACCTACCCGGTGGTGGACGTGGAGATCTCCTCGGAGAGCCACCCCTTCTACACCGGCAAGGCGCGGACGGTGGACTCGGAGGGCCGCGTCGCCCGCTTCGAGCGGCGCTACGGCGGCGGACCGGACCAGGGCGCCGGCGGCGGGGCGGTCTGAGCCCCGCGAGCCGCCCGGTCCGACGGGCGGCCGAGCTGTCCGGGTCCCGGCCGGCCGCCGGTCCGCCCGCCGGTGGTGCCCGTCCGCCCACCGGTGACGCCGAGGGCTCAGATCACGTTGAGCGCCACCGCGCAGCCCACCCCGCCCAGCAGCATGAACGCCGGCATCAGCACCCTCAGCTCCACCCAGCTGCCCGCCCGGAACCGCAGGGCCTTCGGCGGGCCGACCGGGTACCAGCGCTTGCGCCCCACCGGAATGGGCCACAGGATCGGGCAGCCCGAGACGGTCAGCGCGTCCCCGATGTCGTGCACCAGCGCGCCCAGCACGACCGGCAGCCCCAGCCACAGGTACTCCTGGCCCGGCGCCGTGAACAGCCAGTCCGATCCGCTGCCCGGCCTGTCCAGGACGCCCGCGAGGATCCACGCGGCGGCCGCGGCCAGCAGCCACACCAGCACGTCGCTGCTGGAGCCCCGGGTCGCCCGCCACAGCAGGCCCTCGATGGCCAGCACCAGGTGCACGAAGAGGATCGCCAGCACCGCCCAGCGGCCCCCGGTGATCGCCAGCACCGAGGTGCCCGCGCCGATCAGGACGGCCCACAGCCAGGTGTGGGTGAGCGTGCGGTGCCCGCCGGAGCGGCGCGGGTCGCCCTGCTTCTTCGTCGCCTTGTAGACGGCGTAGGACAACTTGTCGACGATCTCGCAGATCCAGCGCGACAGCGGCCCGAAGGCCCGTGAGATGGTGGCGGCCTTGTGGTCGAGGTCCGGGGCGAGCGCGGCGCCGGCGCAGACCAGGGCACCGGCCAGCAGGACCGGCCAGGGCATCGGGTGCCCGGCCGCGGCGACCGCCGCACCGACACCGAGCCAGGCGGCGGCGCCCGACAGAGAGTGTGCTGGTCCCATCATCGCCGTTGCCCGCCCCATTTCTCCTGTGCCGCTGTCCGGTTGACCGGACGCCTAGACGCTCCGCCGGCGAGACAGCGTATCGGTCGCGATCTTCAAGGCGGCATCCGATTGCCGCATCGGGGAGGAGGCCAGGCAAGATGGGTCCGTGACCCTCATCGATCAGCTGCCGCCGACCGCCGACCCCGACGCCCTGTACGAAGCCTTCGAGTCGTGGGCCGGCGAACGCGGGCTCACGCTCTACCCCCACCAGGAGGAGGCGCTGATCGAGGTGGTCTCCGGGGCGAACGTGATCGTGTCGACGCCCACCGGGTCCGGCAAGAGCATGATCGCCGCGGGTGCCCACTTCGCCGCGCTGGCCCGGGACGAGGTCACCTTCTACACCGCCCCGATCAAGGCGCTGGTCTCGGAGAAGTTCTTCGAACTGTGCAAGCTCTTCGGCACCGAGAACGTCGGCATGCTGACCGGCGACGCGTCCGTCAACGCCGACGCGCCCGTCATCTGCTGCACCGCCGAGGTGCTCGCCTCGATCGCGCTGCGCGACGGCAGGAACGCGGACGTCGGCCAGGTCGTCATGGACGAGTTCCACTTCTACGCGGAGCCGGACCGCGGCTGGGCCTGGCAGATCCCGCTGCTGGAACTGCCGCAGGCGCAGTTCGTCCTGATGTCGGCGACGCTCGGTGACGTCTCCTTCTTCGAGAAGGACCTCACCCGCCGCACGGGCCGTCCCACGGCGGTGGTCCGTTCCGCGACCCGGCCCGTACCGCTCTCCTACGAGTACCGCTACACCCCGCTCACGGAGACGCTCACCGACCTGCTGGAGGCCCGGCAGGCACCGGTCTACATCGTGCACTTCACCCAGGCGCAGGCCGTGGAGCGGGCGCAGGCGCTGATGAGCATCAACATGTGCACGCGCGAGGAGAAGGACCGGATCGCCGAGCTGATCGGCAACTTCCGCTTCACCACGAAGTTCGGCCGCAACCTCTCCCGTTACGTCCGGCACGGCATCGGGGTCCACCACGCCGGCATGCTGCCCAAGTACCGGCGCCTGGTAGAGAAGCTCGCGCAGGCCGGTCTGCTGAAGGTCATCTGCGGCACGGACACGCTCGGCGTGGGCGTCAACGTCCCGATCCGCACGGTGCTGTTCACCGCCCTGACCAAGTACGACGGCAACCGCGTACGCACCCTGCGCGCCCGTGAATTCCACCAGATCGCGGGCCGCGCCGGACGGGCGGGCTTCGACACGGAGGGCTTCGTCGTCGCGCAGGCGCCCGAGCACGTCATCGAGAACGAGAAGGCGCTGGCCAAGGCGGGCGAGGACCCGAAGAAGCGGCGCAAGGTGGTGCGCAAGAAGGCGCCCGAGGGCTTCGTCGGGTGGACGGAGAAGACCTTCGAGAAGCTCATCGACTCCGAGCCGGAGCCGCTGACGTCCCGTTTCCGGGTGACGCACACGATGCTGCTGTCGGTGATCGCCCGGCCCGGCAACGCCTTCGAGGCGATGCGGCGTCTGCTGGAGGACAACCACGAGCCGCGCAGGCAGCAGCTGCGGCACATCCGGCGGGCCATCGCCATCCACCGCTCGCTGCTGGACGGCGGCATCGTCGAGAAGCTCGACGCGCCGGACGCCGAGGGCCGCATCGTCCGTCTGACGGTCGACCTCCAGCAGGACTTCGCGCTGAACCAGCCGCTGTCCACGTTCGCGCTGGCCGCGTTCGAGCTGCTGGACCCCGAGTCGCCGTCGTACGCGCTGGACATGGTGTCCGTAGTGGAGTCCACGCTGGACGACCCGCGGCAGATCCTGGTCGCCCAGCAGAACAAGGCGCGCGGCGAGGCGGTGGCCGCGATGAAGGCGGACGGCGTCGAGTACGAGGAGCGCATGGAGCGCCTCCAGGACATCACGTACCCCAAGCCCCTGGAAGAGCTGCTCTTCCACGCGTACAACACCTACCGCAAGAGCCACCCCTGGGTCGGCGACCATCCGCTGTCGCCGAAGTCCGTGGTCCGGGACATGTACGAACGGGCCCTGTCCTTCACGGAGTTGGTGTCGTTCTACGAGCTGGCCCGCACCGAGGGCATCGTGCTGCGCTACCTCGCCAGCGCCTACAAGGCGCTCGACCACACCGTCCCCGACGACCTCAAGTCCGAGGATCTGCAGGACCTGATCGAGTGGCTCGGCGAGATGGTGCGCCAGGTCGACTCCAGCCTGCTGGACGAGTGGGAGCAGCTCGCCAACCCGGAGGAGATGACCGCCGAGGAGGCCCAGGAGAAGGCCGACGAGGTCAAGCCGGTCACCACCAACGCGCGCGCCTTCCGCGTCCTGGTCCGCAACGCCATGTTCCGCCGCGTGGAGCTCGCCGCCCTCGACCGGGTCGAGGAGCTGGGCGAGATGGACGCGGAGTCCGGCTGGGACGCCGAGGCCTGGGGCGAGGCGATGGACAAGTACTGGGACGAGTACGACGACCTCGGCACCGGTCCCGACGCCCGCGGCCCGAAGCTGCTGCTCATCGAGGAGGAACCGGGCAAGGGCCGGTGGCGCGTCCGCCAGATCTTCGACGACCCGAACGGCGATCACGACTGGGGCATCAGCGCGGAGGTCGACCTGGCCGCCTCCGACGCGGAGGGCCGCGCGGTCGTCCGTGTCACCGATGTCGGCCGGCTGTGAGCAGACGGCCAGCCGTGAGCACAGGAGAGTCCCATCCATGACGAATCCGGCCGAGAGTCTCGTCGACCTGCTCGACCTGGAGCAGATCGAGGTCAACATCTTCCGTGGCCGCAGCCCGCAGGAGTCCCTGCAGCGGGTCTTCGGCGGCCAGGTGGCGGGCCAGGCGCTGGTCGCCGCCGGCCGCACCACGGAGGGCGACCGCCCGGTGCACTCGCTGCACGCGTACTTCCTGCGCCCCGGCCGGCCGGGGGTGCCGATCGTGTACCAGGTCGAGCGGGTCCGGGACGGGCGGTCGTTCACCACGCGCCGGGTCACCGCCGTGCAGCAGGGCCGCACGATCTTCAATCTCACCGCCTCCTTCCACCGTCCCGAACCGGGAAGCTTCGAGCACCAGCTGCCGCCGGCCCGTGAGGTCCCGGACCCGGAGTCCCTGCCGACGGTCACGGACGAGATCCGGGCGCACCTGGGCGAGCTGCCCGAGCAGCTGGAGCGGATGGCCCGCCGCCAGCCCTTCGACATCCGCTACGTGGACCGGTTGCGCTGGACGCCCGAGGAGGTCAAGGACGCCGAGCCGCGCAGCGCCGTGTGGATGCGCGCGGTGGGTCCGCTGGGCGACGACCCGCTCGTGCACACCTGCGCGCTGACCTACGCCAGCGACATGACCCTCCTGGACGCCGTCCGCATTCCCGTGGAAGCCCTGTGGGGCCCGCGGGGCTTCGACATGGCGTCGCTGGACCACGCGATGTGGTTCCACCGGCCGTTCCGCGCGGACGAGTGGCTCCTGTACGACCAGGAGTCCCCCATCGCGGTCGGCGGTCGCGGCCTGGCCCGGGGCCGGATCTACGACCGCGAGGGCCGGCTGGTCGTGTCGGTCGTGCAGGAGGGCCTCTTCCGCGCGCTGGGGTGACCCGGCCCCGGGGCGCACCGGGCGTCGCGGTCCCGCCGGGCGCGGCGGGCCCGCCGTGGGCCCGGCCCGGGCGGGCCGTCGGCGGCCCCGTCCCTCCCGCGGGCGGCGTGCCGTGCCCCCCGGATCATGAGCCTGCGCGCCCGAGCCGGCTCAGCGGGCCGCGCGGGCACGGGCCGGGCCACTGACGCGCGTTTTCTGTGGTTCCTGTGACAGCGGGCCGCGCGGGCCGGGCCGCGCGGCCGGGTGCGCGGGAGCGGCGGTCGGGTGGCGTGATGGTGTGGCCGGACATGGTCGTCTCCCCGTGGAGTGAGTGGCCCGCGCCGTCCGCGTCGGCCCCGGGAAAAACCGTAGCCGCTTCGGCGGATTCGGCGGCGGGCCTGTGGAAAACTCCACGGAGGGACGAAAACCTCCAGGTCAAAGGTCTGTGGCAGGGCTCCGGTCGGGCTGCCGGGTGTCCACGTCGAGGTGTTCGCCGACCCGGTTGACCAGCAGCGCCATCTCGTACCCGATCTGCCCGATGTCGGCCTCGGCGCCGCTGAGGACGCACAGACAGCTGCCGGTGCCTGCGGCGGTGACGAAGAGCCACGCGTCGTCGAACTCCACCATCGTCTGGCGCACCCGGCCCGCGCCGAAGTGGCGTCCCGAGCCTTTGGCCAGGCTGTGCAGCCCGGACGACACCGCGGCCAGGTGTTCGGCGTCCTCGCGCCGCAGTCCCGTGCTCGCCCCCGTCACCAGGCCGTCGTTGGACAGGACCAGGGCGTGCCGTACGTGTTCGACACGCTCGGTCAGATCGTCCAGTAACCAGCCGAGTCCCCGGTTCTGCGTCATGTCGCGGTCTCCCCGTGTCATCCCCGTGTGTTGTCTCCCCCTGGCAGGAGGATCTCCACGCCAGCCTTCCCCAGGACCGCACGACGGGCAAGCAGGATGGAGTCATGGCACAGAAGATGACCGACACCGAATGGCGGGAGTTCGTCTCGTACGGCACCCGCACCGGAAAACTCGCCACCGTGCGCTCCGACGGCAGTCCGCATGTGACGCCCGTCTGGTTCCTGCTCGACGGGGACGAGGTGGTGTTCACCACCGGCGGTCGGAGCGTGAAGGGCCGCAACCTGGCCCGCGACGGCCGTGTCGCACTGTGCGTGGACGACGACCGGCCGCCGTTCGACCACGTGGTGCTGCGGGGCCGCGCCCGGATCTCGGAGGACCTCGGCGAGCTCCGGCACTGGGCCACCCGGATCGGAGCCCGGTACATGGGCGAGGAGCGCGCCGAGCAGTTCGGCGCCCGCAACGGCGTTCCGGGTGAGCTCCTCGTCCGCATCACGATCGACAAGGTTTTCGGCGAGAAGTCCGTGGCCGACTGAGACCGGGCCGGAGCCGTGCCCGCACACCCGCACCCGCGACGCCCGTCGATCGCGGGCACCGCGCCCTGCGCGCCGATGCGGGATCATGCGGGACATGAGCGACGACCACACACAGGTGCAGGAGTTCTTCACCGCCCGCGCGGCCGACTGGGACAGCCGGTTCCCCGACGACGGCCCCGTCTACGCGGCCGCGGTCGCCGAACTCGGACTGCGCCGGGGCGACCGGGTGCTCGACGCGGGCTGCGGCACCGGACGGGCCCTGCCGCCGCTGCGGGCGGCGGTGGGACCCTCGGGAGTGGTCCTCGGAGCCGACCTGACCCCCGCCATGCTCCAGGCCGCCGTACGGGCCGGACGGGACCGGGACGGGCGGCTGCTGCTCGCCGACGTGTCCGCACTGCCGCTGCGCTCCCGGTCGCTGGACGCGGTGTTCGCGGCGGGCCTCGTCGCGCACCTGCCGCATCCGGCCGAAGGTCTGCGGGAGCTGGCGCGCGTGGTGCGTCCCGGCGGGCTGCTGGCGTTGTTCCATCCCGTCGGCAGGGCGGCGCTCGCCGCCCGCCAGGGGCGCCGTGTCACCCCGGACGACCTGCGCGCCGAACCCAATCTGCGGCCGCTGCTGGCCGGGGCCGGGTGGCGCATGACGTCGTACGTCGACGAGGACGCCCGGTTCCTGGCCCTGGCCGTCCGCGAGGACCGACCCGCCGGCCGATCGGCCCCTCGGCCCCGTCCCGCGCGACTGCCGCGGCGAGGCGCCGGGGCCGTCGGACATGACGGGGTGCCCGGCATGACGGGGTGCCCGGCGCCCGGCACGGTCACCCCCGCCGCACGGCTACGAGCCGCACGAACGCGTCACGGCGCTGACCGGTCACGTGAAGCCGGTCGCCGGGAGCACGCCGTACCCCGCGGCCGAACGGCCGGAGAAGGCGGGCCCCCGGCCCGCGACCCGGAGCCCGGGTCCGCGACCGCGCCGCGGAGCCCGGGTCCGTGGCCGCGCCGCGTCGAGTCCCGGGCGGAACCCGCCTGGCTGCGGGGCGCCCTCACTTCGCTCACCTCACTCGGCGGCCGACACGTCCACGTGCCGTACGGGGCAGCCCCGGACGCCCGGGACCGGACGGGTGCCCAGGTCCGCCAGCCGGTAGCCGTCCGGGTAGCTCTTGATCTCCCGGTTCTGCCGCGCGAAGTGCGGGGCACGCCGCGGCGGCAGCAGCCGGACCACCCGTCCGCGCAGCCGTAGCGCGCGGCGCACGCACGCGCGTGTGGCGGCGCTCGGCGGGGTGTAGCGGAAGGCGGCCAGGAGGGGGTCGTCGAGCAGGGCGAGGGTCGCGGTGCGCAGCAGGGGCGCCAGCGGGCGCGGGTACCAGGAGGCCATCAGGGCGAGCGTGGCGTCCGAGACCCGCCGTGCCTCCTCGTCCCAGGCGAAGTGCGCCTCCTCGTAGGCGTCGAGGTACTCCTCGAAGTCCTCGTACGTCTCGGGGATGTCCTTGATGCCCATGTGCCGCCCGAGTGTGCGGTAGTGGACCGCGCCGGCGACGGTCTCGTGCCGGGACATCCTGCGCCATCCGTAGGCGTCGATCCACCGTTTCGGCATCACGACGAACGTGCAGAGCACGTACCGCATGTCGTCGTCGTGGATGTCGTAGCTGCGGTGCATCTGGTTGATGCGGCGGATCGCGGTGCGGCCCCGGTCGCTGCCGAAGCCGTGCTCGACGACGGCGTCCAGGAGCAGCGAGGTGTCGTCGTACCGCTTCTGCGTGCGGTCCGTGAGCTCCGCCGTCCCGGCGAGCAGCCGCCCGATGCCCGGGACGGCGTACGTGCGGTAGAGGGCCAGTTCCAGGGCTCGGGTGAAGTCCCAGGGGAACTCGTACGCCACCATGAGCCGGTGGATCTCCGTGGCCTGCCGGTACGGGTCCATCCGCCGGATCTGTTCCAGCCGTGCGAAGCGCTTCACCGCGCCGCCCCCTTCTGCCGCCCGAGCTCCAACTCTACGGTGGCGGAGGCGGGATGGACGCTCGACAGGACGAACCCCGCGGGGAAGGTGGTCAGCATGTGGGCCAGGGTCCGCAAGTCCGGCGTCAGGCTCCGTGACGCCCTGCGCACGGAGCCGGACAGCCGTCGCGACGGACGTCCGCACAACCTCTTCGAGGCCGCCGCGGCCTATGTCTCGGCCTGCGCGGAGAACGACCAGGAGCGGATCGACGAGGCGGCGGGCTGGGTGTCGCCGGAAGCGCTGTCCTTCGGAGTGAACGAGCTGGCGTGCCGGGCCGTGATCGCGCTGGCACGGGAACGCGGCGAGCCGCCGCGGACCGTGGCCCGCGCGCTGCTGGGTCTTCCCGCGGCCTGACACCGCCCGCCGGCGGTGGTCGATTCGCCCCGCCGAGTCGGGAAACTGCAGCTCCGGTGCGTTCGCGAGGTCGTGACAACCGGCTCCGGGGCACACTAGGGTGCGCGCCGTTGGACGAACCGACGGGGAGGCTGGGATGGCCGGGACGGACGAGGGAGCCGTCGCCGCCGCGGACGACGCGCTCTACGTGCTCACGGCGGTGCTGCTGACGCCGGCGAAGTTCCCGAGTGTGCTGGGCGACGACTATCCGCAGGCGTGCGCGGCGCTCGGGCTCCCGCCGCTCGCCGAGGGGTACGGGCTGGTGCTCGGTCAGGACGGCGAGGGCGCGCGCTGGACCGTCGTCGTCGACGACGTCTCCCTGGTCGCCGTCGCGATCGCGTCCTGGGACTGCGGTATGGAGCACGAGCTGTCGCCCGACGCGCGCACGGTCGTCACCGCCCTGCCCGGCTGGCCCCTTGCGGTCGCCGTCGCGGCCCCGGGCGTGCCCGCGCCGCACGACCCCGATCCCGAGGATGCCGGCATGCCCCCGCTGTCGCCGCCGGACACCACCGTCTGGGGGCCGGCGCAGCGGCGCCTGGGAGCCGACGAGATCGCGTCGCAGTGGGCCGTGTGGCGCGAGCAGGTCGACGACGCGGCGTTCGTGCGGCCGGACACTGCCGGCCGGACGGCCAGGGGTGCCGCGCAGGACAGTGGTGCCGCGCAAGACGAGGGTGCCGCGCAGGACAGTGGTGCCGCGCAGGGTGTGAAGCACGGCCACGGCGGGATCCGGCGCGTTCTCGCCGAGGCCCGCGCCTACCTGGACACACCGCCGCCCCTGGGCCGGGTCCGGTCGTCCTTCGCGCCGGGCGACGCGCGGACCCTGCGCGCCGACGGCCCCGGCTGGTCGCTCGTGGCCAGGACCGACGACATCGCGTTCGTGCTGCTCGACGAGGAACCGGGCGAGGTCCTGCCGGTGGGCCGTGGCCCCGAGCTGCCGGGTCTCCTGGAGGCCCTCGACAAGATGGCCGTACGCCCCCTCTGAGGCCGGCGGCGGGCGCCCGGCTCCGGCGGGATCCGCTGCGCGGCTGCGGTCCGGGCGACGAACCCGCCGCGGGTCCCCGGGCGGTGCGGAACCCGCCGCGGTGTCCGCGGCGCGGACGGAGCGGGCGCAGCGGCCGCGCGACGAGCGGCACCGGCGCGCGGGTGACGGGCCGGGGGCGTCCGGCGCGCCCCCGGCGAGGCGTACCCCCGCCCCGGTGACACACGGCCGCCCTCCTCCGGCCGGCGTCGAGCCGGGCCCCGCCTTCCTCGGCGGTCACGGCGTCCACCCTCCCCGGCCTGTCCTCGCCCTCCGCGGGGGCGCCGTTCCCTACACGGGACCGTCATTCCATGTGGCGCCAACCCATGGATGAGACGCGGGCAGAGCCCCACCATGAGGCAGCCGCCCCCAGCTCCGCCTTCCTTCCCGTCTCCCCCGCCCCCCAGAACCGGAGGCCGTCGTGCGTCCCTGCCGTGCCGTTCCGCTGCTCGCCGCCGCCCTCACGGCGGCGGCTCTCACCGGGCCGACGCCCGCCACCGCCACGGCGGCCGACGACCGCCCCTGTGCCCGCCGAGAGCACGTACGGGTGCCCGGCGCGGCCTTCCAGCGCAGTGCCTGTCTGGCCGATCTGACCACCACGGGTCTGGCCGGCACCCCGTACACGGACCTGGCCGACCAGGCCGGGCTGACCGCTGCGGCCACCCGTACGCCGTCCGGGGTTCCCGGGGTGCAGATCGACGGCTACTTCCCGGACTCCTCCCGCTTCAACGCCACGCACGGCTGGCGGCACGACGCGCAGTTCGTGATCCGGCTGCCCGACCGCTGGAACGGCGGTCTCGTCGTCACCGGCGCGCCGGGCACCCGCAAGCAGTACGCGACCGACAAGGCGATCTCCGACCAGGTGCTGGCCCGGGGCTTCGCGTACGCCGCGACCGACAAGGGCAACAACGGTGTCGACTTCCACCGCGACGGGCGCCGCCCCGGTGACGCGGTCGCCGAGTGGAACACGCGGACCACGCAGCTCACCCGGGCGGCCCGGCGGGCGGTCGCCCGGCACTACGGGCACGCCCCGCGCCGCACGTACATCACCGGCATCTCCAACGGCGGCTACCTCACCCGCTGGCAGCTGGAGAACCACCCGGAGCTGTACGACGGCGGCGTGGACTGGGAGGGCGCGCTGTGGACCGCCGGCGGCCCGCACCTGCTCACCTTCCTGCCGCCGGCGGTGGCGCGGATGTCCGGCGCGGCACGGGACGAGGACCTGTACGCGGCGGGTTTCGCGCGTGGTTCGGAGTTCCTGTGGCCCTACCACGAGAAGGCGTACTGGGGTCTGACGCAGAAGATCTACCGCGCCGAGTTCGACCCTTCCTACGACCCCGCGTGCCCGGGCCCCTCGGCCGGGACGACCACGGAGCAGATCCTCGCGCCGTGCCCCTCCGACGCGTTCTACGACTACGCCTCCCGTCCCGCCTCCGTCCACCGGGCCGTGGCCCGGGTGGCGCTGACCGGACGCGTCGGCAGGCCGCTGATCACGCTGCACGGCGACCTGGACGCGCTGCTGCCCAAGGCCGCGGACTCCGACGTGTACGCGCGCATGGTCGACGCCAGTGGGCGCGGACCGCTGCACCGCTCCTACACGATCCGGGGCGGCACCCATGCCGACGGTCTGTACGACATGTATCCGGACCGGCTGCGTCCGATCCTGCCCTGCCACCGGTCGGCGTTCGACGCCCTGACCGCGTGGGTGGAGCGAGGGGTGCGGCCGCCCGCGGACCGGACGGTCGGCAGGCCCGCGGACGGCGACGTGGTCGACTCCTGCGCGCTGGACGGCCGGACCGCGTCGGGGCGTTAGCTCCTCAGCGGCCGAGCTCCTTGCGGCCGGCGCGGCGCAGTCTGCGCCGCTGCGAGGGGTCCAGCGCGAGGTAGGCGGCGGCCGGGACTCCCAGGACGATCAGCAACGCGGCCCACCAGGGCAGCCAGATCCACAGAAGGAGCCCGACCGCCACACCCCCTGCGGCGATCTTGGCGTTCTTCGACATGTGTCGCCTCCTTCGCGGCCATTGCCGCTCTCTGTAGTGAAAACGGGCCCGCGTCTTCGGCGGTTCCGGACCGCGACCCTGAGACGACCCTGACGTCCGCCCCCGGAAATCCCCGAGAGCGGGAACGCCCGGGAGCCCGCCGCCGGCTCCGCCCGGACAGGAGACCACCACCCCTGCATGGTGACCCGGATCACGGCACAGTCCAACCCGGCGAGTCCGGCGGTGCGGTAACCTCGGCGACTCCGATCCCACTAGTCAAATTTGAGGAATCCGCCATTCCTGTGCAGACGTCTCCTCCACCCGCCCCGTCCGACATCGCCCGACTGGCCCGGTGCCGTGCGGTGTTCCTACCCGGTGACCCGGCCCGGACGGGCAGGGTCGCCTTCTGGCTCCCGGACGGCACGCCCCCTCCGGCCGTCTCGCCGGCGTCCCTCGCGGACCTGACCGTCGTGGTCCCCGGTGAGGGCGGGGCCGAGGCGGTGAGCGTGCCCGCCGCCGTGCTGCCCGTGCGGGCGGCCCTGCCGGTCCTCACCCGCGCGCGTGCCGGCGGACAGGGCGACCGGGCCGCCGCCTTCTGGGGCGCGGCGGCCGTGCACGCCCTGCACCTCCTGGCGCGCGGACTGCTGCTGCCCGGCCTGTCCCCGGAGGACCACGACGCCTGGCGTGCGGGCCCGCTGCGCGCGCAGGACGCCGAGACGGTGCGCCGCCTCGCCGCCGCGATGCCGCCCGAGGCGCACGCCGTGCCGCTGGACGGCGCCGGACCGCTGCGGCTGCCCGACCCGGAACGGCTGCTGCGCGCCTTCCTGGACGCGGTCGCCGACACGCTGCCCCGCTCCCCCGCCGCGCCCCTGGTGACGGGCGGCCCGGCCTACGCGGCGCCGGAGCCGCTGCGCCTGCCCGAACAGCGGGCCTGGGCCGCCGGCGTCGCCGCGGGCCACGACGCGGGCGTACGGCTGTCGCTGCGGATCGAGGTGCACGGCCTGGCGGACGGCCCGGCGGGCGGGGCGGCCGACGAGTCGGACGTGACGTTCCGGGCCGTGCCGCAGGTGCACAGCATGAGCGACCCGGCGCTCGTCGCGGACGCCGCCGAGGTGTGGGCCGGCGATCCGGACCCGGCCTTCGGGCCCCGCGCGCGGATGGACGCCCTGCTGGCCCTGCGCCGCGCCGCCCGGGCCTGGCCGCCTCTGACGCCCCTGCTGTCGGCGGCCGTGCCGGACGCCGTCGAACTCGCCGACGAGGAGGTCACCGAGCTCCTCTCCGAGGGCACCCGGGCGCTGGCCGGCGCCGGAGTCGACGTGCACTGGCCCAAGGAGCTGACCCGTGACCTCACCACGTGCGCGGAGGTCGGCCCGCCCGACGACGAGCCGGGGCCCGGCGGAACGGCCCCCGCGGACGGCCCGTCGCTCCTGTCCCCCCTGTCCCCGGACACACTGCTCGCGTTCGACTGGTGGTTCGCGCTGGGCGGCCGGCGGCTGACACGGGAGGAGCTGGACCGGCTCGCCGAGGCCAAGCGTCCCGTCGTGCGGCTGCGCGACCAGTGGGTGCTGGTCGACCCTCGGCAGGCGCGCCGGGCGCGCGCCCGGCAGGGCCACCGGGTGACGCCCGTGGACGCGCTGGGCGCCGCGCTGACGGGATCGGTGGAGGTCGACGGTCACCGGGTCGAGGTGCGGCCCACCGGGTGGCTGGCGGCGCTGCGGGACCGGCTGTGCGACCCCGAGGCGCAGGAGCCCGTCGAGCAGCCGCCGGCCCTCGCGGCCACCCTGCGGGACTACCAGCGGCGCGGCCTGGACTGGCTGGCCCGCATGACCTCCCTGGGTCTCGGCTGCTGCCTCGCGGACGACATGGGGCTCGGCAAGACCGTCACGCTCATCGCGCTGCATCTGCACCGGCAGCGGGACCCGTCGTCCGCGGGCCCCACCCTCGTGGTCTGCCCGACGTCCCTGATGGGCAACTGGCAGCGGGAGATCGAGAGGTTCGCGCCCGGTACGCGCGTGCGCCGCTTCCACGGCACGCGACGCGGCCTGGACGGCCTGGCCGACGGGGAGGTCGTGCTCACCACGTACGGCACGATGCGCCTGGACGCGGCCCGGCTCGCGGCGGTCCCGTGGGGCCTGGTCGTCGCGGACGAGGCCCAGCACGTGAAGAACCCGTACTCCTCGACGGCACGGCGGCTGCGCTCCCTCGGCGCACGCGCGCGGGTGGCGCTCACCGGGACCCCGGTGGAGAACAACCTGTCGGAGCTGTGGGCGATCCTCGACTGGACGACCCCCGGGCTGCTGGGCCGGCTCGGCACCTTCCGCCGGCGGTACGCGGAGGCCGTCGAGAGCGGCCGGGACCCGGCCGCCGCGGACCGCCTCGCCCGGCTCGTGGGGCCGTTCCTGCTGCGCCGCCGCAAATCGGACCCGGGGATCGCGCCCGAGCTGCCGCCGAAGACGGAGACCGATCACCCCGTGTCGCTCACCGCGGAGCAGACGGCCCTGTACGAGGCCGTGGTGCGCGAGGCGCTCGCCGAGATCTCCGGTGCCGGCGGCATGGCGCGGCGCGGGCTGATCGTGAGGCTGCTGACCGGGCTGAAGCAGATCTGCAACCATCCGGCGCAGTTCCTCAAGGAGGAGCGGCCGGTGATCGCCGGGCGGTCCGGGAAGCTGGAGCTGCTGGACGAACTGCTCGACACCGTCCTCGCCGAGCGGGCGGGCGTGCTGGTCTTCACGCAGTACGTGGCGATGGCCCGGCTCCTCGAACGGCACCTGGCCGCTCGCGGCGTCCCCTCGCTGTTCCTGCACGGCGGGACGCCGGTCCCCGAGCGGGAGGCGATGGTCGGGCGCTTCCAGGACGGCGAGGTCCCGGTCTTCCTGCTGTCGCTGAAGGCGGCCGGCACCGGGCTGAACCTCACCCGGGCCGAGCACGTCGTGCACTACGACCGCTGGTGGAACCCGGCCGTCGAGGCGCAGGCCACGGACCGCGCGTACCGCATCGGCCAGACGCGGCCCGTGCAGGTGCACCGGATCGTCGCCGAGGGGACCGTCGAGGACCGCATCGCCGAGCTGCTGACCCGCAAGCGGGAGCTGGCCGACGCGGTGCTGGGCGCCGGCGAGGCGGCGCTCACGGAGCTGACGGACGCGGAGCTGGCGGATCTGGTGGAGCTGCGAGGGGGCCTTCGGTGAGCGGCCGCAGCAGTGATGTGGAGCGCACGTTCGCCGCGCTGCCGCCCGCGCGGGGGCGGGGTTTCGCGCGGACGTGGTGGGGCCGGGCCTGGCTGACGTCCCTGGAGGACGCGGCGCTGGACTCCGAGCAGGTGAGGACGGGCCGCCGGCTGGCCCGGGCGGGAGCGGTCGGCGCGGTCACGGTCCGCCCCGGCCGTGTCACCGCGGTCGTCCAGGACCGCGACGGTACGACGCACCGGGCGGACGTCCTGCTGGAGGAGCTGTCGGGTGAACAGTGGGACCGTTTCACCGGCATGGCCGTCGAGCGGGCCGGGCACGTCGCGGCCCTGCTGGACCGGGAGATGCCGCCGCACCTGGTGGAGGACGCGGCGGCCGCCGGTGTCGAGCTGCTGCCGGGCCTGGGCGACCTGGAACCGGAGTGCGACTGCGGCGCCTGGGACCACTGCGGGCACACCGCGGCGCTCTGCTACCAGGTGGCGCGGCTGCTGGACCAGGACCCGTTCGTGCTGCTGCTGATGCGGGGACGCGACGGACGCGCCGTGCTGGACGCCCTGCAGGCACCCGCCGGCGCGTCCGCCGGGAGGTCCGGGGAGCCCGCCCGGGGGGAGGGCGTGGACGCGGCCGAGGCGTACGCGGCCGGCGGCATCCTGCCGCCGCTGCCCGCCCTGCCGGGGCTTCCCGAGGAGCCCGGCGTGCCGCCGTCGCTGGACACCGGGGCGGCGCCCGCCCCCGGCGTCGACCCGGCCGCCCTGGAGTTCCTGGCCGCCCGGACCGCCGCGCACGCCCACCGCCTGCTCGCCGAGGCCCTCCGGGAGGGACACCACCGGCGGCCGCCCGAGGCGGAGCCGACGGTCGCCGAGGACGCGGTGCGGCTGGCCGCGGGCGGGCCGGAGCGGGCGGTGGCGGACCGGCTGGCCGACGGCTCGGGGCGTGGCCGGGAGGGGCTGGCCGTGGCCGTACGCGCCTGGCGCCACGGGGGCGCGGACGCGCTGGCCGTGCTCGACGAGGAGTGGACGGTGCGGGGCGAGGCGCTCGCGCGCGCACGTGCCGCTCTGGAGTCGGCCTGGGACGCCGACGAGCGGCCGGCCCTGCGGGCGCGGGGCAACCGGTGGACCGTCGTCGGCGCGCCGCGCCAACTGCGCCTGGGCCGGGACGGCCGTTGGTGGCCGTACCGCCGGGAACACGGCCGCTGGGTGCCCGCCGGAGACCCCGCGCGGGACCCGGCGACGGCGCTGGCCGCGGCGGAGCGCGGGCCCGAGGGTGAGACCGGCGGCGGTCTCGACGGCCGGTGACGGGGCCGGCGGGGGCGGCGGTGCTCGGCAGCCGGTGACGAGACCGGCGGCGGTGCTCAGCGGGCCACGAGGAGACCAGCGGCGATCTCGACGGCATGACGGAGACGGCGGTCTCGACAGCCCGTGACGGAGCCGACGGGGACGGCGACGGCGCTTGACAGCCGGTGACGAGACCGACGGCGGTGCTCAGCGGGCCACGAGGAGACCGGCGGCGGTGCTCGGCGGGCGATGAGAAGACCGGCGGCGGTCTCGGCGGATCGGCGGCGCGGATCGGGCGGCCGGGGCGGCGGGGGCCGCACGGCCGTACCGGCCGGCGCCGCCCGCCGTGGCCCCGGCGTGCCGGCCGGTACGGCCGTGCGGCGGTCGGTACCGGCCGGGGGCGCGGATCGCGTGAGTGCGGCACGGTCCGCGCGGAAAGCTCTCGGCTTCCGCGCGGATCCCGCCCGGCTTCCGCGCAGTTCTCGGTCCGCGAGACGGAGCACGGCGGGAGACACCGGACGAAGCCCGGGGCGGAGGACGGGATGCGGGATGCGGGACGGGGGACTGGGGACGGGCCGAAGCGACGACGCGCGCGGTGCGGCCCGGTCCCGGAGGAAGCGGGCCGCACGCGCGCGTGACGCTCAGCCCCGCGCCCCCAGCAGGTGGTCCATCGCGAGCTGGTCGAGGTGTTCGAACGCCATGCCGCGCGCGGCGGCGGCCTCGACGTCGAACTCCTCGAAGGCGCTCCGGTCGTCGAGCAGGGCCTGGAGCCCGTCGGCGGCCGTCGGCCGGGCGAGCTCGTCCAGGCGCGCCGCGCGCAGCGCCTCCTGCACCTCCGGGTCGGCGCGGAAGGCCGCCGCCCGCTCCTTGAGGATCAGGTAGTTGCGCATGCAGCCCGCGGCCGAGGCCCACACCCCGTCCAGGTCCTCGGTCCGCGGCGGCTTGAAGTCGAAGTGCCGCGGGCCGTCGTACCCGGCCGACTCCAGCAGGTCGACCAGCCAGAACGCGGCGCGCAGGTCGCCGGCGCCGAACCGCAGGTCCTGGTCGTACTTGATGCCTGACTGGCCGTTGAGGTCGATGTGGAACAGCTTGCCCGCCCACAGCGCCTGCGCGATGCCGTGCGGGAAGTTCAGGCCCGCCATCTGCTCGTGTCCGACCTCGGGGTTCACGCCGTACAGCTCCGGGCGCTCCAGGCGCTCGATGAAGGCCAGCGCGTGGCCCACCGTGGGCAGCAGGATGTCGCCGCGCGGCTCGTTGGGCTTCGGCTCGATCGCGAACCGCAGGTCGTAGCCCTGGTCGGTGACGTACTCGCCGAGCAGGTCGAAGGCCTCCTTCATCCGGTCCAGGGCCGCGCGGACGTCCTTGGCCGCCCCGGACTCGGCGCCCTCCCGGCCGCCCCAGGCCACGTACACCCGGGCGCCGAGTTCGACGGCGAGGTCGATGTTGCGGATGGTCTTGCGCAGGGCGTAGCGGCGCACGTCACGGTCGTTGGCCGTGAACGCGCCGTCCTTGAACACCGGGTGGGTGAACAGGTTGGTGGTGGCCATCGGCACCTTCATGCCGGTGGCGTCCAGCGCCTGCCGGAACCGCTTGACGTGCGCCTCGCGCTCGCTGTCGCCGGCCCCGAAGGGGATCAGGTCGTCGTCGTGGAAGGTGACGCCGTAGGCGCCCAGCTCGGCCAGGCGCTGCACCGTCTCCACCGGGTCCAGGGCACGCCGGGTGGCGTCGCCGAAGGGATCCCGGCCCTGCCAGCCGACGGTCCACAGGCCGAAGGTGAACCTGTCCTCGGGGGTGGGCTGGTAACTCATGCCGCGGCTCCTCGCTCGCTGGGACTATTTCGTCATGGCGATTTACAAATTAGTATGCGAGCGCATCCCTGGGAAGAGACGACATGCCTCGAAACCCCTGGGGACCACATCCCGCCGAGCCGCGGAAGAGGGAGAAACCCGATGTCAGCAGCCGAGGGTCCGTTCGTCGTCGGGGTGGACTCGTCCACCCAGTCCACCAAGGCGCTGGTCGTCGACGCGGCCACCGGCCGGGTCGTCGCGAGCGGCCAGGCCCCGCACGCCGTCTCCTCCGGGGCGGGCCGCGAGAGCGACCCGCGCCAGTGGTGGGAGGCCCTGTGCGAGGCACTGCGCCAGTGCGGCGAGGCGGCGCACGAGGCCGCCGCGGTGGCGGTGGGCGGGCAGCAGCACGGCCTGGTCACGCTGGACGGGCGGGGCGAGCCGGTGCGCCCGGCCCTGCTGTGGAACGACGTGCGCTCGGCGCCGCAGGCCCGCCGGCTGACCGAGGAGCTGGGCGGCGCGAAGTTCTGGGCGGAGCGCACCGGAAGCGTCCCCACGGCCTCCTTCACGGTCACCAAGTGGGCCTGGCTGGCCGAGCACGAGCCGGAGGCGGTCCGCGCCACCAGGGCCGTGCGCCTCCCCCACGACTACCTCACCGAGCGGCTCACCGGGCAGGGCACGACCGACCGCGGCGACGCCTCCGGCACCGGCTGGTGGGCGTCGGGGACGGAGTCGTACGACGAGGAGATCCTGGCCCATGTGGGGCTCGACCCCGCCCTGCTGCCCCGCGTGGTCCGGCCCGGCGAGGTGGCCGGCACCGTGCGCGACGGCCACGACCTGCCGTTCTCCAGGGGCACCCTGGTCGCGCCGGGCACCGGCGACAACGCCGCCGCCGCGCTGGGCCTCGGGCTGCGCCCGGGCATGCCCGTGATGAGCCTCGGCACGTCCGGCACGGTGTACGCGGTCTCCCGGCGGCGGCCCGCCGACCCGACCGGCACGGTGGCGGGCTTCGCCGACGCGCACGGCGACTGGCTGCCGCTGGCCTGCACCCTGAACTGCACCCTCGCCGTCGACCGGGTGGCGGCCCTGCTGGGCCTGGACCGCGAGGCCGTCGAGCCCGGCGGCACCACCACCCTGCTGCCCTACCTGGACGGCGAGCGCACCCCGAACCTCCCCCACGCCTCCGGGCTGCTGCACGGCCTGCGCCACGACACGACCGGCGGCCAGCTGCTGCAGGCCGCCTACGACGGCGCCGTCCACGCCCTGCTCGGCGCCCTCGACCTGGTCCTGGACGAGGACGCCGACCCCTCGGCGCCCCTGCTGCTGATCGGCGGCGGCGCCCGGGGCACGGCCTGGCAGCAGACCGTACGGCGGCTGTCGGGGCGGCCGGTCCAGGTGCCCGAGGCCGGAGAGCTGGTGGCGCTCGGCGCCGCCGCGCAGGCGGCCGGGCTGCTGACCGGGGAGGACCCGGCCGCGGTGGCCCGGCGCTGGAACACGACGGCGGGACCGGTGCTGGAGGCGGTGGAGCGGGACGAGGAGACGCTGGCCAGGATCTCCGGGGTACTCTCCGACGCGGCCCCGCTGCTTCAACGGCGCCCGGCCGGGCGCTGACGGCCCCGCCCACGGGCAGCGGCCCGCGCCACGCACGGCGGGCCCCGCCCGCGGGCGCGGCCGCACGGCCGGGCCGGCTCCCGCGGGCGGCGGCACCGGCCCACGGACACGACCGAGCACGGACTGTGAGGACTGAGGGAGGCATGACCGCACCACCGCACGCGGCCCACCCCGCCGGTCCCGGGCGCGCCACGCCCGACACCCAGCAGGGCATGCGCCGCCGCAACCTCGCCCGGGTGATGCACGCCGTCAGCGCCGAAGGGCCGCTGTCCCGGGCGGCCGTCGCCTCGCGCATCGGGCTGACCCGCGCGGCGGTGTCGACCCTCGTCGACGAGCTGATCCGCTCGGGGCTGCTGGAGGAACTGGGTCCCGAGCGGCCCGGCCGGGTCGGCCGCCCCGGGTCGGCGCTCGCCGTCAGCGGGCGCGGTCCCGCCGGGATCGGCGCGGAGATCGGCGTCGACCACCTCGCGGTCTGCGCGGTCGACCTGCGCGGCCGGGTGCGGTCGCGGGCCGTGCGGCACGCGACCAACCGGGGCCGCCCGCCCGAGCCGGTGGCCGGGGAGCTCACCGGGCTGATACGCCGGGTCGTGGCCGAGGCGGAGGGCGAGGGCCTGTGGCCGGCGGGACTCGCCGTGGCCGTCCCGGGCCTGGTGGCGCGTGACGCCCGGACCGTCGTGCGCGCCCCGAACCTCGACTGGCACGACACGGACCTCGGGGAGCTGCTCGCGGCAGACGTCCCGCTGACCGTGGGCAACGAGGCCAACTTCGGTGCGCTCGCCGAGCTCTGGCTCGGCGAGGACGCCCCGCGCGACTTCCTGCACGTCTCGGCGGAGATCGGCATCGGCGCGGCGGTGGTCGTGGACGGGCGGCTGCTGCGCGGAACCCGCGGCTTCGCGGGCGAGCTGGGGCACGTACCGGTCCGCCCGGACGGACCGGAGTGCGCGTGCGGCGGACGCGGGTGCCTGGAGCAGTACGCCGGCGAGGAGGCGGTGCTGCGCGCGGCCGGCCTGGAGCCCGGCGAGGACCGGGTGGGGCTGCTCGCCGGGCGCGCCGAGGCGGGCGACGAGGCCGTACGCCGCGCCCTGCACGAGGCGGGGGAGGCGCTCGGCATCGCCCTGACCGGGGCGGTCAACCTGCTGGACCCGGAGGGCGTCGTGCTGGGCGGGGCGCTGGCCGGGCTCGCGCCGTGGCTGCTGCCGTCGCTGCGGGCCGAGCTGGCCCGGCGTACGGCGGGACCGGCCTGCCCCGTGACCGTCTCCCGGCTGGGGCCGCAGGGGCCGCTGCTCGGGGCGGCGCACGCGGTGGTGCGGGCGGTGCTGGACGATCCGGCGGCGGTGGCCGGACGGGCCTGAGCCCGGCACGGCGCGCCACGGCCGCGACCGGCCGACGCTGCGACCGTTCATCGCCCGCCCCGGTCATCACCCGGGCCGGTCATCGCCCCGGCCGGCCGACGCCCGGGGCGAGTTCGCGAGCCGCCTCCGGAACGGTTCGCGCGGACCGCGTGTCCGATGCTCCGGACAAAACTCACGTCCCGGTTACAAATCGCTCAACCTCTGGTTGCGAGGCGGTGAGGGAGCGACGATGAACACATGACTTTGGCCCAGCGTGCCTTGGACCGACTGACGGCCTGGCCCGACCTGACGGCGGGACCGGCCAGTTGCGGGGCCGGACGGGCGCTCCGTTCCGGCCGTGCCGAGATAGCCCACTTCCACTCGGGGCGGGACGTGGACCTCCACCTCACCCACCGGGCCGTCCAGCGCCTGCACTACGACCTCGACGACTCCAGCGCGATCCACCTGGTGCCCGGCTCCGGCTGGGTGACGGTCCATCTGGACTGCGACGCCGATGTGGACCTGCTGCTCAGTCTGGTGAGCATCGCCCTCAAGGCCCACCAGACACGGCCCTCCTCCCCGGCGCCCGGCGGGTGCAACTTCCACCGGATCACGGTGCTGGCGCGCAACGCCGCGGCGGAGAGCTGAGCCGCCCTTGCCGGCGCCCGCCACCGGCCGGGACGGCACGCGCCCCGGGACCTGCCGCCGGGCCGCCACCGCCACGGACGCCGGGAACTGCCCGGCGGGACGGTCGAGCCCGGGGAGGGCCCGCGGGGGGTGGTCGTACGGGAACTCGCCGGGGAGACCGGCCTGACGACCCGGCCTGACGACCCGGCCTGACGACCCGGCGAGCGCGTGGGGCGCCGGCGGTGGTTCGCCCCGGACCGGCTGCCCGAGCGGTCCTCCGTGTGCGGCGCCCAGACCCTCGCCGCCCGGCGGCCCGGCCTCCCGACCGGCCCCCCGTCCGCCCGCTTCACCCCGCACGCGACGGGAGCGGGGCCGGCGGCGAACGGGTGACCCGGACCGGTTCCCCCGGCGCCCGGCGGAGTGCGTTTCCCGGCCTGTTCCCGCGCGGCCGGCGCAGCGCCGCCCTCCCCCCTCGGGCCCGGCCGTCTGGTGCGCATCCCCCGAACCCTGGGACAGTTGGCGGGACATCAGGGGGGATTGTGACGCTTCGTCGGCGGCGGTCCGGATCGGGCAGAGCGGTACTGACGGTTCTCGTGGCGTTCGGCACACTGGCCGGTGCGGCCCTGGTGGGGGCGGCGCCGGCCGGCGCCGGACAGGAGGCCGTCACCCTCGCGCCCGGTGTCACGTACGAGGAGTTCGACCTCCCGGCGGCCGCCGGTGTGGCGCACGCCCACGTGCTCACCGTCGACCTGCGCGACCCGCGGGTACGGGTCGGGCTGCTGCACCCGGGGGCGGTGGCTGCGCGGGCGCCCGTCTCGCGGATGGCCGCCGACCGCGGTGCCGTCGCGGGCGTCAACGGCGACTTCTTCCACATCACCGAGACCCAGCACCCGGGCGTCGAGGCGACCGGGGCGAGCGTGGGCCCGGCGATCGCGCGCGGCCGGGCGCTGAAGGCGGCCGTGCCGAACGGCCAGCGCTTCGGTCCCGCGCTGCCGCCCGGCACCACCACCGAGGCCGTCATCGGCGTGGGGGCCGACCGGCGGGCCCGGCTGGACCGCCTGGCCCTCGACGGCTCGGTCCGCACCCCGCGGGGGCGGCTGCCGCTCGAAGGGCTCAACCAGTACGCGCTGCCGGTGGGTTCCGTCGGCGCCTTCACCGCCAACTGGGGCAGTGCCTCCCGGGTGCGCGCCACCTGCGGCACGGACACCGACCGGGCCGCTCCGTGCAGCACGGACACCCACGAGGTGACGGTCCGCGGGGGCCGGGTCGTTTCCACCGCCGACGCACCCGGCGGCGGACCCATCGCCCCGGGGACCACCGTGCTGGTCGGCCGCGAGGAAGGAGCCCGGCGGTTACGGGAATTGGGGCCGGGTGAGCCGGTGGCGGTACGGCACCGGCTGGTCTCCGCCGCGTCCCGCGTCCCGTTCCGTTTCGCCCTCGGCGGCTACCCGGTCCTCGTCGGCGGGCGGCCCCTGCCGGGTCTCGACACCCGGACCTCCGCCGTGCGCACCGCCGCCGGCGTCGCGGACGGCGGTCGGCGCCTGGTGCTGTTCGCACTGGACGGCGCGCCCGCCCACCGCAGCGGCCTGACCGTCGCCGAAGTCGCCGACGCCATGCGCCGGCTGGGCTCGGCCGACGCCTTCAACCTGGACGGCGGCGGGTCGACGACACTCGTCGCCCGCGACCCGGGCACGGCCGCGGTCACCGTGCGCAACCACCCCAGCGGCGGCACCGAGCGGGCCGTGCCGAACGGCATCGGCGTGTTCCCGGTGCCCTGACGTCAGGGTCTCAGGCTGCCGACGATGTCGGCCGTCGCCGTGAGGCCGCTGTGGATGGTCGGCGCGATGCTGCTGCTCGCCAGGTAGAAGCCCAGCAGCAGGCAGACCAGCGCGTGGGAGAACTTCAGTCCTCCGTTGCGCAGGAAGATCACCGCCAGGATCGCCAGCAACAGCACCACAGAGATGGAAATGGCCATCGTCAACCTCCTCCGCCACGCCGCCACGTCCCTTTCACGGCGTTCGGCCGTAAGTGTGGCGTAGCGGAGGGTTCGTCCGTGCGGCTGACCTGTCCGCCGAACGTGTGGTGTCCTACGTCGCCGGACGCGCGTCCAGGAAGGCCTCCAGCCCGGCGAGGTCGTCGGTGTTGAGGTGGTCGACGCCCGCGGCGAGCAGTTCCGACCAGAGCGCGTCGCGGGCGGGCCCGGCCGCGTCCGGGGTGGCCCAGAAGCGCACCCTCTGCCCGCGCGCGTGCGCCGCCTCCACGATGTTCCGCAGCTTCTCCCGCTCGGCGTCCGGGAAGGCCCCCACGCCCCGCCAGGTGAAGTTCAGCGTCCAGTTGTCGCTGATCAGCGGGATCAAGGAGGCCGGCGCCGGGCCGCCGAGGTCGGCGAGCCGGCCGTCGTAGAAGGCGCGCCGGACGCTCTGGGCCGCCAGGGGCGCGCGGGCCGCGCGGTCCCCGGAGACGACGACGGTGACCGGGCCGGACAGGACCCGGCCGTGGACGTACGTGGTGAACAGGTGGCGGTAGCGCCTGAGGCGGCGGTCGAGTTCGAGGTACGTCGAGGCGCCCTCGGTCTTGATGTCGACGAGCAGCTGCAGCGGCCCGCGGTGACCGCGGTACACCCGGCCGCGGTGGGCCTTCACGCGGGCGGCGAGCGGGTCGAGGTAGAGGGATTCGAGGGTGCGCGCCGGGTCGAGGTCCTCCGGGTCGTGGGCGACGAGGAGTTGGCCGCCGACGAGGAAGATGTCGGCCTCGACGCTGCCGAAGCGGTGGCCGAGGGCGTCGAGGAGGGGACGCGGGTGCTCGTAGTCGTTGTGGGCGTGGGCGCGCCACAAGGGCCGCGGGTGATGCGGGTGTTCACCGGCCAGCGCGCGGCCGGCGGGCAGGGCGACCGTGCCCGCGAGGGCGGCGCCGAGGGTGGTGAGGGCTCTGCGACGGGTGGTGAGGGCCATGCGCTGCCTCCCTGGAGTGCGGTGGGGAACCCCAGCGAGTATGGGACGCGCACACCCCGAAAAGACCTGCACATGAGAGGAGTTGGCCGGACTGCCGCCCCGTGTTCACCACCCGGTGGACGGCGCACGCGAAAGCCCGCCCCGGACGGGGCGGGCTTTCGCCGGGTGGACGTCAGGGTGCGCGCAGGCCGACCAGTTCGGCCAGTGCCTCCCGGTGCGCGCCCGCCGTGCCGTAGGCGATCGAGTCGGCCTTGGCCCGCTTCAGGTACAGGTGGACCGGGTGCTCCCAGGTCATGCCGATGCCGCCGTGCAGTTGCAGCGCCTCCTCGGCGGCGCGGACGGCGACCGGTGCGGCGTAGGCCTGGACGACCGCGACCGCCGTGTCCACGTCGTCGCCCGTGGCCAGCGCGTCCGCCGCGTTGCGGGCCGCGGCCCGCAGGTGGACGACGTCCAGCCACAGCTGGGCGAGCCGGTGCTTGAGCGCCTGGAAGCCGCCGACGGGCCGGTTGAACTGCTTGCGTTCCTTGAGGTAACGCACCGTCTCGGTCAACGCCCATTCGGCGAGGCCGAGTTGCTCGCAGGCGAGCAGACCGGCCCCGGCCCGCAGGGCGCGGCGGACGGCGGGCTCGGCGTCGCCGAGCCGACGGCCCTTCGCCCCGGAGAGGGTGACGGTCGCCA
Source organism: Streptomyces sp. NPDC052701 (assembly GCF_040678355.1). NCBI lineage: Bacteria > Bacillati > Actinomycetota > Actinomycetes > Kitasatosporales > Streptomycetaceae > Streptomyces > Streptomyces sp. NPDC052701. The sequence goes on along the minus strand of NZ_JBFATO010000012.1, from coordinate 144,368 downwards.
GCGGCCGGGTCAGGTCGAGGGACACCTGCGGGGTGACGGTCACCGCCGGGGCGTCGACCGCGTACAGCCCGCCGTCGTCCGCGGGCACGAGCAGCACGTCGGCGACGGCCGCGTCGGCGACACCGGTCAGCTCCCCGTGCAGGGTCCCGCCCTCGACCCGTACGGTCCGGTAGGCGGCGTCCGGAGCGGTGTGCAGCCCGACGGCGAGCCCGCCGACCGCCGTCGCGGACGCCAGCCGCCGGAGCAGGTCCTCGTCCCCGCAGGCCAGCAGCGCCTCGGTGGCGACGACGGCGCTCGTCAGGAACGGCACGGGCGCGACCGCCCGCCCCAGTTCCTCCAGCACGACGGCCACCTCGCGGTGCGTGGCGCCCTGGCCGTCCAGCTCTTCAGGTACCAGCAGGCCGGCGAGGCCCATCCCCTCGGTGAGGGTCTTCCACAGCCGCACGTCGTGCGGGGCGTCCGACTCGGCGCGGGCGAGGACGGCGGCCGCGTCGCAGTGGTCGGTGAGCAGGTCCCGCACGGCGGCGCGCAGCGCCTCCTCCTCCTCGGAGTAGAGCAGGTCGGGCTGTGGGCGCTGCGTTGTCATCGGGCCAGGTCCTTCCAGGCGACGTCCTTGTCGGTGCGCGGCTCGGCGGGCAGGCCGAGGACCCGCTCGGCGACGATGTTCAGCAGGATCTCGCTGGTGCCGCCCTCGATGCTGTTGCCCTTGGAGCGCAGGTAGCGGTAGCCCGCCTCCCGGCCGGTGAAGTCGACCAGTTCCGGGCGGCGCATGGTCCAGTCGTCGTAGAGCAGGCCCTCCTCGCCGAGGAGTTCCACCTCCAGGCCGCTGATCTCCTGGTTGAGGCGGGCGAAGGCGAGCTTCATGCCGGCGCCCTCGGGGCCGGGCTGGCCCGCGACGAGCTGTTGGCGCAGGCGTTCGCCGGTGAGGCGGGCGACCTCGGCCTCCACCCACAACCGCAGCAGCCGCTGGTGCAGGTCGTGGGTGCGCAGCTCGGGGCGTTCGCGCCAGGCCTTCGCCACGGGGCCGATCATGCCGCCCTCGCGGGGCAGCCGCATGCCGCCGATGGCGACGCGCTCGTTGTTCAGCGTGGTCTGCGCCACCCGCCAGCCGTCGCCGACCTCACCGAGGCGGCGGGTGTCGGGGATGCGGACGCCGGTGAGGAACACCTCGTTGAACTCGGCCTCGCCGGTGATCTGGCGCAGCGGCCGCACCTCGACGCCCGGGTCGGTCATGTCGCAGACGAAGTACGTGATGCCCCGGTGCTTGGGCACGTCCGGGTCGGTGCGGGCGATGAGGATCGCCCAGCGGGCCAGATGGGCGCTGGAGGTCCACACCTTCTGCCCGTCGACGACCCAGTCCTCGCCCTCCCGGACCGCGCGCGTGCCGAGTGCGGCGAGGTCGGATCCGGCACCGGGCTCGCTGAACAGCTGGCACCACACCTCCTCGCCCGTCCACAGCGGCCTCAGGTACCGGCGCTTCTGCTCCTCGGTGCCGAACTGCAGGATGGTCGGCGCGGCCATCCCGAGTCCGATGCCGATGCGCCGCGGGTCGTTGTCGGGTGCCCCGGCGGCCTCCAGCTCGGCGTCCACGACGGCCTGCAGCGAGCGCGGGGCACCGAGTCCGCCGAGCCCCTGCGGGAAGTGCACCCAGGCCAGTCCCGCGTCGAAGCGGGCCCGCAGGAAGTCCAGGCGGTCCGTGGCGGCCGGCGGGTGCGCGGCCAGGAACTCCCGCGTACGGCGGCGCAGCGCGGCGGCGTCGGTCATGCGGCCGCCTCCCCGGTCAGGACGGCGATCCGGCCGGTGCTCACGCCGTCGGCGACCTTCTGCACGGCCGCCGCGGCCCCGCTCAGCGGCACCCGCTCGCTCACCAGCGGCTTGATCGCGCCCCGGGCGGCCAGGTCGGTGAGCTGTTCGTGGCAGTGCCGGACCAGTCGGGGGTTCTTGGTGTTGTACAGGCCCCAGTGCAGGCCGAGGATCGAGTAGTTCTTCACCAGGGCGTGGTTCAGCGCCGGGCTGGGGATGGTCCCGCTCGCGAAGCCGACGACCACGATCCGGCCCTCGAAGGCGACGGCCTTGGCGGACTGGGCGTAGGCCGCGCCGCCGACGGGGTCGTAGATCACGTCGGCGCCCCGGCCGCCCGTCGCCTCCTTCACGGCGGTGACGACGTCCTCGGAACGCCGGTCGATCACCACGTCGCACCCCAGTTCCCGGGCGACGGCGGCCTTCTCGGCGCCGCCGACGACCCCGATGACCGTGGCGCCCGCCGCCTTCCCGAGCTGCACGGCCGCGCTGCCGACCCCTCCCGCGGCAGCGTGGACCAGCAGTGTCTCGCCGGCTTCCAGGGCGGCCCGGCGGTGCAGGCCGAACCAGCCCGTCTGGTAGCCGATGTGCAGGGCGGCGGCCTCGGCGTCGTCCAGCGCCCGCGGTGCGGGCAGGAGCGCGGCGGCGTCCACGACGGCGTACTCGGCGAAACCGCCGTGGGGCAGCGCCGGGTTGGCGATCACGCGGCGGCCGTCCTCGGTCTCGCCGCAGACCTCCACGCCGGGCGTGAAGGGCAGCGGCGGCCTGACCTGGTACTGGCCCCTGCACAGCAGGGCGTCCGGGAAGTTGACGTTCGCGGCGCGCACCCGCAGCAGGACCTGGCCGTCACCGGGCGTGGGCCGCTCCACCTCCCGCAGCCGCATCACCTCGCTCGGCTCGCCGTTCTCGTGCACTTGCCATGCCTGCATGCGGGGCCTCCACGGACTGCGTCGTCGGACCGGGTCCACCGCATACTAAGCAGTCGCTTGCCGATCGGGGAACAGTCGCCGCCAGATCCCCCGCGGGCGTCACGACCGCTTGGGCCGGGCCCGTACGTGCATCCGCTCGCCCTGCGGTCCGAACAGGCTGAGGAACTCCACGGGGCCCTCCCCCGTCGACCCGAACCAGTGCGGGACGCGCGTGTCGAACTCGGCGGCCTCCCCCGCGGCGAGCACCACGTCGTGCTCGCCGAGCACCACCCGCAGCTTCCCGGACAGCACGTACAGCCACTCGTACCCCTCGTGGGTGCGCGGTTCCGGCGCCTCCGCGCCCCGCGGCACGACCACCTTGTAGGCCTGGAGTCCGCCGGGCTGGCGGGTGAGCGGCCAGTAGGTGCGGCCGTGCCGCACGATCGGCTTGGACCGCACCCGCGGATCGCCGGTGGGGGGCGCGCCGACCAGCTCGTCCAGCGGCACCTGGTGGGCCTGCGCGATCGGCAGCAGCAGTTCCAGGCTGGGTCTGCGCAGGCCGGACTCCAGCCGGGAGAGGGTGCTGACGGAGATGCCGGTCGCCTCGGAGAGCGCGGCGAGGGTCACCTCCCGCTCCTTGCGGATGCGGCGCAGCCGGGGGCCGACGCCCGCGAGGACTTCGTCCGTGGTCATGGGCGCATTGTCGCCGACCACTTGCCGAAACGGCAAAGGTGTTTGTCGATCCGGTGGTGTTCGGGCGACGGTTCACGTGGAGGTGGTCACCATGACCGACATGACCGGGCAGTACGAAGTCGTCATCGTGGGAGGCGGCGCGGCGGGCCTGTCCGCCGCGCTGGTCCTCGGCCGGGCCCGGCGCCGCACGCTGGTCGTCGACGCGGGCGAGCCGCGCAACGCGCCCTCGGCGCACATGCAGGGGTACCTGTCGCGGGACGGCATGCCGCCCGCGAAGTTCCTGGCCGCCGGCCGGGAGGAGATCGCCCGGTACGGCGTGGAGCTGGTCCGGGACCGGGTGGTGGACGTCGCCGAGGGCTTCGCCGTGACGCTGGCGGGCGGGCGGACCGTGCGGGCCAGGCGGCTGGTGATCGCGACCGGGCTGAAGGACGAGCTGCCGGCGGTTCCCGGGGTCGCCGAGCGGTTCGGCCGGGACGTGCTGCACTGCCCGTTCTGCCACGGCTGGGAGGTGCGCGACGAGCCGTTCGGCGTGCTGGCGTCCGGCGCGGCGAGCGTGCACCAGGCCCTGATGGTGTCCCAGTGGTCCAAGGACGTGCGCCTCTTCCTGCACACGGTCGCCGAGGAGGAACTGTCGGACCAGGACCTGCGGCGCCTGGCGGCGGCCGGGGTCGACGTGGTGCCCGGGGAGGTCGCCGCCCTGGTGGTCGAGGACGACCGGCTCACCGGCGTCCGGCTCGCGGACGGCACGGCCCACGCCCGCTCGGTGCTGTTCGTCGGCCCGCGCCCGGTCCCGCAGACCGGTCTGCTGCGGCGGCTGGGCGCCGAACTGCACGAGACCCCGTTCGGCACCTACCCCGTGGTCGACCAGACCGGACTGACGACCGTGCCCGGGGTGTGGGCGGCGGGCAACGCGGTCGGGTTCGCCGAGCAGGTCGTGCACGCGGCGAGCGGCGGGTACCGGGCCGCGACCGCCATCGTCGGGGACCTGCTGACGGCCGACCTCGACGCGGCCGTGCAGGGCCTTCCGCAGGTGTAGGCCGGCGCCTGGGGTGCACCCTGACTGCATGCTGCTGCACCGGTTGGCCCGTGTGTCCCGGGAGGTCGCCGCCGCCTCGGCGCGGTCCCGGAAGATCGCCCTGCTCGCCGAGCTGTTCCGGGACGCGGAGGCGGACGACGTACCGATCGTCATCCCCTACCTGGCGGGGCGGCTGCCGCAGGGGCGGCTCGGCGTCGGCTGGAAGGCGCTGGGCCGCCCCGTGCCCCCGGCCGCCGAGCCGCGTCTAACGGTGCGCGAGGTGGACGCGCGCCTGACGGAGCTCGGCAAGGTCTCCGGCCCCGGCTCACAGGCCGAACGGGCCCGTCTGGTGGGCGAGTTGATGGGCTCGGTGACGGAGGACGAGCAGCGCTTCCTGCTCGGGCTGATCACCGGCGAGGTCCGGCAGGGCGCCCTGGACGCCGTGGCCGTCGAAGGCCTGGCCCGGGCGACCGGGGCGCCTGCGGCGGACGTACGGCGGGCGGTGATGCTCGCGGGCTCCCTGCAGACGGTGGCCGAGGCCCTGCTCACCGACGGGCCCGCCGCCCTGGACCGCTTCCGGCTCACCGTCGGCCGTCCGGTGCTGCCGATGCTGGCGCACAGCGCCCCCTCGGTCGCCGAGGCGGTCGACAGGCTCGGCGCCTGCGCGGTCGAGGAGAAGCTGGACGGCATCCGCGTCCAGGTCCACCGGGACGGCGGCCTCGTACGGATCCACACCCGCACCCTGGACGACATCACCGACCGCCTGCCCGAGGTGACCGCGGCCGCGCTCGCCCTGCCGGGCGGGCGGTTCGTCCTGGACGGCGAGGTGATCTCCCTCGACGACGGCGGGCGGCCCCGTTCGTTCCAGGAGACCGCGGGGCGCGTCGGCTCCCGCGTGGACGTGGCCGCGGCCGCCCGGGCCGTACCCGTCTCCCCCGTCTTCTTCGACGCGCTGTCCGTCGACGGCCACGACCTGCTCGACCTGCCCTTCGCCGAACGGCACGCGCGGCTGGCACGGCTGGTCCCGGAGCCGATGCGGGTGCGGCGCACGGTCGTGGACGGCCCGCGGGGCGTCCCCGAGGCGGAGGAGTTCCTCGCCGGGACACTGCGGCGCGGCCACGAGGGCGTCGTGCTCAAGGCGCTCGACGCCCCCTACAGCGCGGGCCGCCGGGGCGCCTCCTGGCTGAAGGTCAAACCCGTGCACACCCTCGACCTGGTCGTCCTGGCCGCCGAGTGGGGCCACGGCCGCCGCGCCGGCAGGCTCTCCAACCTCCACCTGGGCGCCCGCACCGCCGACGGCGGCTTCGCCATGCTGGGCAAGACCTTCAAGGGCATGACCGACGCGATGCTGGCCTGGCAGACCGGGCGCCTGCAGGAGCTGGCGGTGCGGGAGACCGGCTGGGGGGTGACCGTACGCCCGGAACTGGTCGTCGAGATCGCCTACGACGGTCTGCAGCGGTCCACCCGCTACCCGGCCGGCGTCACCCTGCGCTTCGCCCGCGTCGTCCGCTACCGCGAGGACAAGCGCCCGGAGGAGGCCGACACGGTGGAGACCCTGCTGGCCGCGCATCCGGAGGTGACCCGGTGAAGGAGATGCCGTGAAGGGGACCCGCAGCGCGGGCCTGCTGCTGTTCCGGCGGACCGGGAACGGCACGGAGGTGCTGCTCGGCCACATGGGCGGCCCGTACTTCGCCCGGCGCGACGCCGGGGCGTGGACGGTGCCCAAGGGCGAGTACGGCCCCGGCGAGCCCGCCTGGGAGGCGGCCCGCCGCGAGTTCCGGGAGGAGCTGGGACTGCCGCCGCCGGACGGGCGGGCCGTGGCGCTCGGGGAGGCGCGGCAGGCCAACGGCAAGATCGTCACCGTCTGGGCGATCGAGGCCGACCTCGACCCGGCCTCGATCCGCCCCGGCACCTTCCGCATGGAGTGGCCCCCGGGGTCGGGCCGCGTCCAGGAGTTCCCCGAGCTGGACCGGGTGGCGTGGTTCGGCCCGGACCGGGCGCGCGAGGTGATCGTCAAGGGCCAGACGGCGTTTCTCGACCGCCTGGCGGAGCACTCGCCCTGAGCACCCGCCTTCGCGTTGCGGTCCCCCGTACCGCGCGGGAAGGTCGAAGCACAGCCCGTCCCCAGGGAGGTCGGCCATGCCCATCGCAACGGTGAACCCGGCGAACGGCGAGACGCTCAAGACGTACGAGGCCATGGGCGAGGAGGAGGTCGAGCGCCGGCTCCGGCTCGCGCAGGCCACGTTCCGCACCTACCGGACGACCTCCTTCGACGAGCGCGCCCGCCTCATGAGGAAGGCCGCCGGCCTCCTGGAGGAGGACCAGCAGGAGATCGGCCGCGTGGTCACCACCGAGATGGGCAAGCCGATCAGGCAGGCCCGTGCCGAGGCCGCGAAGTGCGCCAAGGCGATGCGCTGGTACGCCGACCACGCCGGGGAACTGCTCGCCGACGAGGAACCCGCCGACGCCGACGTGAAGGACTCCGGCGCCTCCCGCGTGCGGGTGCGCTACCGGCCGCTCGGCCCGGTCCTCGCCGTGATGCCGTGGAACTTCCCGCTGTGGCAGGTGGTCCGCTTCGCCGCGCCCGCGCTGATGGCGGGCAACGTGGGCCTGCTCAAGCACGCCTCCAACGTGCCGCAGACCGCGCTGTACCTGGAGGACCTCTTCCACCGGGCGGGCTTCACCGAGGGCTGCTTCCAGACCCTGCTCGTCGGCTCGGCGCAGGTCGACGACATCCTGCGCGACGAGCGGGTCAGGGCCGCGACCCTCACCGGCAGCGAACCGGCGGGCCGCGCGGTGGCCTCCACCGCCGGGGAGATGGTCAAGAAGACGGTGCTGGAACTGGGCGGCAGCGACCCGTTCGTCGTCATGCCGTCGGCCGACCTGGACCGGGCCGCCGAGGTCGCGGTGAACGCGCGGTGCCAGAACGCCGGGCAGTCGTGCATCGCGGCCAAGCGGTTCATCGTGCACACGGACGTGTACGACGCCTTCGCCGAGCGGTTCGTGCAGGGCATGAGGGCGCTGCGGACCGGCGACCCGATGGACGAGGAGACGCAGGTGGGGCCGCTCTCCAGCGAGCGGGGGCGCGCCGACCTGGAGGAACTGGTCGACGACGCCGTGCGCGGCGGCGCGAAGGTGCTGTGCGGCGGCGAGCGCCCCGACGGGCCGGGCTGGTACTACCCGCCGACCGTGCTGGCCGGCATCACCCGCGAGATGCGCGTCCACCGCGAGGAGACCTTCGGCCCGGTCGCCACGCTGTACCGCGCGGGCGACCTGGACGAGGCCGTGCTCGTCGCCAACGACTCGCCGTTCGGGCTGAGCTCCAACGTCTGGACGCGCGACGAGGCCGAGGTGGACCGCTTCGTGCGGGACCTGGAGGCGGGCGGGGTGTACGTCAACGGGATGACGGCCTCCCATCCGGCGTTCCCGTTCGGCGGTGTGAAGCGCTCCGGGTACGGGCGTGAGCTGTCCGGGCACGGAATCCGCGAGTTCTGCAACATCACGACGGTTTGGCACGGTGCGTGAGGCTTCCGCGGCTACGATCCCGTCTGTGAACCGCGAAGTGACCCTGCCTCTGATCGTCGACGACCGCGGTACCTTGCAGGTGGCCGCGGCCGACGTGAGCAAGCTGCTCCGCACGGTGGGCGGGCGGTGGCTGCGCCTCGTGGAGGCCGGGCAGGAGGGGCTCGACGAGGACACGGTGGCCGCCCTGACCATCGAGCTGGCGAAGCTGGCCGACCGGATCGACGTGGCGTGCATCGCGCACAGCAGCGGGGGCGCGCCGTAGGGTGCCGCCCGACGCCGGGCGCGGGTCGCCCGTGGCTGCTCGCGCGGTTCCCCCGCCTCCCTTCAGGGCCGCTGCTCCAGCGTCCTCCAGAACATCGCCTCGTAGCTTTGGAGCAGCCTGCCGTAGCGGTGCGACAGGTCCTCGGTCAGGCGCCCGGTGTCCAGTCCCTCCTGCACCGCCGCCGTCGCCCGCTCGTCCAGCTCGGGCGCCGGCTCGGCGAAGAAGTCGAAGAAGGCGCAGGCCTCGTCGGTGAAGCCGTAGCGGCTGCGCAGGGCCTGCGCGATCGTCGCGCAGTAGCCGCCCCAGGCCGAGAAGTTGGCCGTCAGGGCGAGTACGGCGTCGGACGGTTCGGCGTTGAGGGCGAGCCAGGCGACGTAGGCGGGGTAGGCCTGGCAGCCCGGGAGCGGGGCGTACGCCGCCGTCCGCTCCTCGTCCACGCCGCAGGCCGCGGCGAAGGACGCCAGTCGCTCCCCGGCCACCGCCTCCCCGTCGGCGAGCGCGCGGAAGAAGGCGGCGGACTCCGGGGCGCCGTCGGCGGCGCGCTCCGCCAGATGCAGGAACGACCGGTGGTCGGCGGCGATGACCTCGCGCTGTTCGAGGGCGAGCGCGGCGAGCGTCCCACGGCTCGCCGCGCCCCGCGCGATCAGCGGGACCAGGCGGTTGGCCTGCGGGTCCGGGGCCAGTTCCCCGGTGGTGGTCTCCAGCAGTTCCCGGGCCGTGCGCGTCATCGCGTCCTCCGTCGGTTGCCAGGGGCGCGCCCCTGCGCGCCCCTGCGGCGCCTACCGGATCGGCATACCCGAAAGCGTCCGCGCGATCACCAGCCGCTGGATCTCGCTCGTCCCCTCGAAGATGGTGTAGATGGCCGCGTCCCTGTGCATGCGCTCCACCGGGTACTCCCGGGTGTAGCCGTTGCCGCCGAGGATCTGGACGGCCTGGGCGGTGACCTCCTTCGCCGTCTCGCTCGCGAACAGCTTGGACATCGAGCCCTCGGCGGCCGTGAACGGCTTGCCGTTGACGGCCATCCAGGAGGCGCGCCACACCAGCAGGCGGGCGGCGTCGATCCGGGTGCGCATGTCCGCGAGCTGGAAGGCGACGCCCTGGTTGTCGATGATCGGGCGGCCGAACTGCTCCCGGGTCCGGGCGTACTCGAGGGCGACCTCGTAGGCGGCGCGGGCGGTGCCCACGGCCATCGCGCCGACCGCCGGGCGGGACGCCTCGAACGTGGCCATGGCGGCGTTCTTGACCCGCTCGCCGCCCTTCCTCGCCTTCTCGCGGGCGCGGGCGAGGCGCTCGTCCAGCTTCTCCTTGCCGCCGAGCAGGCAGGAGCCGGGCACCCGCACGTCGTCGAGAATCACCTCGGCGGTGTGCGAGGCGCGGATGCCGTGCTTCTTGAACTTCTGGCCCTGGGACAGCCCCGGCGTGTTCGGCGGGACGATGAAGGAGGCGTGGCCCTTGGAGCCGAGGTCGGGGTCGACGACCGCGACCACCACGTGGACGTTGGCGATGCCGCCGTTGGTCGCCCAGGTCTTGGTGCCGTTGATCACCCACTCGTCCCTGGCCTCGTCGTACACGGCACGCGTGCGCATGGAGGCCACGTCCGAGCCGGCGTCGGGCTCGGAGGAGCAGAACGCGGCGACCTTGACGTCGTTGGCGTCGCCGTACATCTGGGGGATCCAGGTGCCGATCTGCTCCTCGGTGCCGTTGGCGAGGACGCCGACGGCGGCGAGGCCGGTGCCGACGATGGACAGGGCGATGCCCGCGTCCCCCCAGAACAGCTCCTCCATGGTCATGGGGATGCCGAGGCCGGTGGCGTCGAAGTACTGCTGGGCGTAGAAGTCGAGGGAGTAGATGCCGACCTTGGCGGCCTCCTGGATGACCGGCCAGGGAGTCTCCTCACGCTCGTCCCATTCGGCGGCCGCGGGGCGGATCACGTCGGCGGCGAAGCCATGGAGCCAGTCCCGGACCTCCTTCTGTTCGTCGTTGAGCTCCATGGTGAACTCGGCCATGTCCCCTCCAGCGGCGACGCACCTGCATGTTACTTACGGTAACGCGCAGTCTGTTACCGGTGGGTAGGAAAAGTCAACTCCCGACGTCCCCCCGGCAGCCCGTTCGATGCCCGGGGGCCGCCTGAGTGTTAGTTTGCGCAGGCGTCACCGAATCAGCACGGGTGGGGAGAGCACATGAACACCACGCAGCGGACCGATCAGCAGCGGTCCGCCGACCGCCGACGGCGCGAGCTGCTGGAGGCCGCCGACCGGGTGGTGCTGCGCGACGGGCCGCAGGCCTCGATGAACGCGATCGCGGCGGAGGCCGGCATCACCAAGCCGATCCTGTACCGGCACTTCGGTGACAAGGGCGGACTGTACGCCGCCCTCGCCAAGCGGCACACCGACGCCCTCCTGGACTCGCTGCGGGCGGCGCTGGACGCTCCGGCGGACCGGCGCGAGCGCGTGGAGTCCACCCTGGACACCTACCTCGCCGCGATCGAGGCACGGCCCCAGGTGTACCGCTTCCTGATGCATCCCGCGGAGGGCTCGCAGAGCGACCAGGGGTTCGACGTCGGCAAGCACTCCGCGCCGCTGCTGCGGCGGATGGGCGAGGAGCTGGCCCAGGTCATCGGGGAACGGCTGGACCTCGGGCCGGAGAGCCAGCGGCTGGCGCGGGTGTGGGGGCACGGGATCGTCGGCATGATGCATGCCGCCGGGGACTGGTGGCTGGGGGAACGGCCCTGTTCGCGGGCCGAGTTGGTGCGCAGCCTCGCCGACCTGCTGTGGGGGCGGCTGGCCGCGGCCGGGGACCGGACGGGGGGTCCGGGGTTCTGACGGCGGTACGCCGCGTGCGGACCGGCGGGGGCCGGTCACCCGGTTCCCCGCGCTTGCCGGGCGGACGCCCTCACCGGCGCCAGGGGGCGCGCGCCGCCTGCCGCATCAGCCGGCGGCGGCGCCAGCCGGTCAGGCGGTCCGCGTAGATCCCGCCCTCCAGGTGGTCGCACTCGTGCTGCAGGCACCGCGCGAAGAAGCCGGTGCCGTGGACGGTGACCGGCTCGCCCGTCATCGTCCGCCCCTCGACCACCGCGTGGTCGTGGCGCTCCGTGCCCGCCTCCAGGCCCGGCAGCGACAGACAGCCCTCCGGGCCCCGCACCACCACGCCGTCCGTCTCGACCAGCCGCGGGTTCACGACATGTCCGAGATGCCGGACGTCCTCGTCGTCCGGGCAGTCGTACACGAAGACCCGCAGCGGTACGCCGATCTGGTTGGCGGCCAGACCCACGCCCCGTGCTGCGTACATGGTCGCGAACAAGTCCTCCACGAGGCGGGCCAGTTCCGGGCCGAAGTCGGTGACCTCCCCGCACGGTGCGTGCAGGACCGGGTCGCCGAGCAGGGTGAGGGGCCGGACGCGCCCGCGGGCGCCCGGGATCGAACCGTGTCGCATGGCCGTAAGGGTACGGTTCCTTCGGTCCCCGCCCGCCGCGCAGGCGTGGACCGCGGTTCGGGAGTGCGAAGGGATCTCGATAGGCTGAGGTCCACACCACGTGGCCGTCAGGCTTCAAGGCGCGGCGCGTACGCAAGGAGGATCGAGAACTGATGGCAGGCAACTCGGACCCGCTCACGCCGCGGGCCAAGCTGGCCGTGACCGCGGGCAAGGCGGTCGCAGCGGCATCCCGTGCCGCGGGGCGCGGCAGCGGTTCGGTGATCGGCGGACGGGTGGCGCTCAAGCTCGACCCCGACCTCCTCGGCCGGCTCGCCCAGAACCTGGACTGCGTCCTGGTCTCGGCGACGAACGGCAAGACCACCACCACCCGGCTCATCGCCGAGGCCCTGCGCGCGGCGGGCCCGGTCGTCTCCAACGCGCTCGGCGCCAACATGCCCGCCGGCATCACCTCGGCGCTCGCGGGCGGCTCCGACGCGAAGTTCGGTGTCATCGAGGTCGACGAGAAGTACCTCGCCGGAGTCGCCCGGGACACCGACCCCAAGTGCATCGCGTTGCTGAACCTCTCGCGCGACCAGCTCGACCGCGCCGCCGAGACCCGCATGCTCGCCGAGAACTGGCGCGAGGGCCTGACCGGCTCCAAGGCCGTGATCGTCGCCAACGCCGACGACCCGCTGGTGGTGTGGGCCGCCTCCTCCTCCCCCAATGTGATCTGGGTCGCCGCGGGACAGATGTGGAAGGACGACGCCTGGTCCTGCCCGTCGTGCGGTGGCGTGATGCAGCGCCCGGGCGACGACTGGTTCTGCGGCGAGTGCGGCTTCCGGCGGCCGACGCCGAGCTGGGCGCTGTCCGGCGACCACGTCCTGGACCCGCACGGCTCGGCCTGGCCGATCCACCTCCAGCTGCCGGGCCGCGCCAACAAGGCCAACGCCGCCACCTCCGCGGCCGTCGCCGCCGTCTTCGGCGTGCCGCCGCAGGTCGCCCTGGAGCGCATGTACCAGGTGCAGGCGGTGGCCGGGCGCTACGACGTCGTCCAGTTCGAGGGCCGGGACCTCAGGCTGCTGCTGGCGAAGAACCCGGCCGGCTGGCTGGAGACGTTCTCGCTGATCGACCCGCCGCCGACCCCGGTGATCCTGTCGGTGAACGCGCGCTCGGCCGACGGCACCGACACCTCCTGGCTGTGGGACGTCGACTACACGCGCCTGGCGGGCCACCCGATCTGCGTGATCGGCGACCGGAAGCTGGACCTCGCGGTGCGCCTGGAGGTCGCGAACCAGCAGTTCCAGGTGTGCGACGACCTCGACCAGGCCGTGCAGCTGTGCCCGCCCGGCCGGATCGAGGTCATCGCCAACTACACCGCGTTCCAGGACCTGCGCCGCCGCGTCGGCAACTGACAAGCACTCAGGGGACTTTTGTGAGCGACAACCAGCTGCGGGTCGTCTGGATCTACCCGGACCTGCTCAGCACGTACGGCGACCAGGGCAACGTCCTCGTCGTGGAGCGCCGGGCGCGGCAGCGCGGCCTGGACGTGGCCCGGCTCGACGTGCGCAGCGACCAGCCGATCCCGACCTCCGGCGACATCTACCTGATCGGCGGCGGCGAGGACCGCCCGCAGCGGCTCGCGGCCGAGCGGCTGCGCCGGGACGCCGGTCTGCACCGGGCGGTGGACAACGGCGCGATCGTCTTCTCCGTGTGCGCCGGCTACCAGATCCTCGGCCACGAGTTCATCAACGACCTCGGCCAGCGCGAGCCGGGGCTCGGCCTGCTGGACGTGGTGTCGGTGCGCGGCGAGGGCGCCCGGTGCGTCGGCGACGTGCTCGCCGACATCGATCCGCGGCTCGGCCTGCCCGCGCTGACCGGCTTCGAGAACCACCAGGGCGTCACCCACCTCGGCCCCACCGCCCGCCCGCTCGCCCAGGTGCGCTTCGGCAACGGCAACGGCACGGGCGACGGCACCGAGGGCGCGTACAACGGCACCGTCTTCGGCACGTACATGCACGGCCCGGTGCTCGCCCGCAACCCGCTCATCGCGGACCTGCTGCTGAAGCTGGCGCTCGACGTCAACGCGCTGCCGCCGGTCGACGACCGCTGGTACGAGGCGCTCCGCAACGAGCGCATCGCCGCTGCGGAGCAGCCCGCGTAGACACCGCCGCGGAGCAGCCTGCGCGGGCGCCGTTGCGGAGCAGCCTGTGCGGGCTGCTCCGTCGCCGGTGGGCACCGTCCTCGCCGGGAGCCCACCTGACACCTCATTCGCACAGGTGAGCGGGGTCGTCCATCAGGCGGACACACGGTTCGGCCCCGCCCCCCGGTGCCGCTAGGGTGGCGGGGATCGAGCCGGACAGCGCGGTCCGGTCCCGTGCCCACGTGGAGAAGGTTGTTCGGGCTATGCGCATTGGTGTCCTCACGTCCGGTGGCGACTGCCCCGGCCTGAACGCCGTCATCCGGTCCGTCGTGCACCGTGCCGTCGCCGACCACGGCGACGAGGTCATCGGCTTCCGGGACGGCTGGAAGGGCCTGCTGGAGTGCGACTACCTCAAGCTCGACCTCGACGCGGTGGGCGGCATCCTCGCCCGCGGCGGCACCATCCTCGGCTCCTCCCGGGTCCGTCCCGAGCACCTGCGGGACGGCGTGCAGCGGGCCAAGGGCCATGTCGAGGAGCTCGGCCTCGACGCGATCATCCCGATCGGCGGCGAGGGCACGCTGAAGGCCGCCCGGCTGCTGTCGGACAACGGCCTGCCGATCGTCGGCGTGCCGAAGACCATCGACAACGACATCGCGGTCACGGACGTGACCTTCGGCTTCGACACGGCCGTCGGTGTCGCGACCGAGGCCCTGGACCGGCTGAAGACCACCGCCGAGTCCCACCAGCGCGTGCTGATCGTGGAGGTCATGGGCCGCCACACCGGCTGGATCGCGCTGCACTCCGGCATGGCGGCCGGCGCGCACGCCGTCGTCGTCCCGGAGCGGCCCTTCGACATCGAGGAGCTGACCGCGAAGGTCGGCGCGCGGTTCGAGGCGGGCAAGCGGTTCGCCATAGTCGTCGCCGCGGAGGGCGCCAAGCCGAAGCCCGGGACCATGGAGTTCGACGAGGGCGGCAAGGACGTCTACGGCCACGAGCGGTTCGCCGGGATCGCCCGCCAGCTCTCCGTCGAGCTGGAGCGCCGCCTGGGCAAGGAGGCCCGGCCGGTGATCCTCGGGCACGTGCAGCGCGGCGGGACGCCGACGGCGTACGACCGGGTCCTGGCCACCCGCTTCGGGTGGCACGCGGTGGAGGCCGTGCACCGCGGGGAGTTCGGCAGGATGACCGCGCTGCGCGGGACGGACATCGTGATGGTGTCGCTGGCGGAGGCGGTGGAGACGCTGAAGACGGTGCCGCAGGAGCGGTACGCCGAAGCGGAGTGCGTGCTGTAGGGCGCGAGGGCCCGTCCCGCAAGGTGCGCGAGGGCTTCGGCCGCCCCCGGTGACATGGGTCGCCGGGGGCGGTTCTACTCTGGTGCGGACAAACAGCTGTCGGCAGACAGCTGCGGACACATCGGCACACACCCCCACGAATCAGGAGCCGGCGGATGGATCACAGCGGGCACGGCACGACCATGGATCTGCCGCCGTTCACGCTGGGACGAGGCCTGGAGTGGTCCGCGAACCCGTTCTTCCTCATCGCCTGCCTGCTGGGGCTCGCGCTGTACGGCTGGGGGGTCGCACGGCTGGTCCGGCGCGGTGACAGGTGGCCGGCGGGGCGGACGGTCGCGTACGCGGCCGGTGTGCTGAGCATCGGGCTCATGATGTGCACCCGGCTGAACGACTACGGCATGGTCATGTTCAGCGTGCACATGGTGCAGCACATGGTGATCAGCATGGTGTCGCCGATCCTGATCCTGCTCGGCGCCCCGGTCACCCTGGCGCTGCGCGCGCTGCCCACCGCGGGCCGCGGCCGCAAGGGGCCGCGCGAGGTGCTGCTGATGCTGCTGCACAGCCGGTACCTGCGGATCGTCACGCACCCCGCGTTCACGATCCCGCTGTTCATCGCGAGCCTGTACGCCCTGTACTTCACCCCGCTGTTCGACTTCCTGATGGGTTCCTCGACGGGGCACATCGCGATGATGGTGCACTTCCTCGCCGTCGGTCTGGTCTTCTTCTGGCCGATCATGGGCGTGGACCCGGGGCCGCACCGGCCGGGCCACCTGATGCGGATGCTGGAGCTGTTCGCGGGCATGCCGTTCCACGCCTTCTTCGGCATCGCGCTGATGATGGCGACCACCCCGATGGTCGAGACGTTCGAGAACCCGCCCGCCTCGCTCGGCATCGACGCGCTCTCCGACCAGAACGCCGCCGGCGGCATCGCCTGGGCGTTCAGCGAGATCCCGTCGGTGCTGGTGCTGCTGGCGCTGCTGTTCCAGTGGTACGCCTCGGAGCAGCGGCAGGCCAAGCGCAAGGACCGGGCCGCCGACCGTGACGGGGACAAGGAGCTGGAGGCGTACAACGCCTATCTGGCCTCGCTGAACGCACGGGGCCGCTGAGGACCTCGTCCCCGGGGGCACCGCGATCGGGCGGAACAGGGCACCATGGAGGGGACCGAACCACGAGGAGGGTGTCGCGATGCCCGGTTCTACGGATGGTTCCACCAGGACGATGGGGGTGCTCACCGTCGGCGGACTCGTCGTGGTGACGGCCTACACGGTGGCGCTCGGCAGCAACGGCTGGCTGTGGTTCGGCTGGGTCGTCCTGGGCCTGATCACCCTCGGCATGGTGGCCAGCCGCGCGTGACGTTCACTCCCGGGCCAGCCGCCCCGCCGAGTGCACGCCCGGCTGGTACTTGGGCAGCCGGACGGTGATCTTCATGCCCGCCCCCGGGGCGGTCTCGATGACGAGGCCGTGGTCGTCGCCGTAGACCTGGCGGAGCCGGTCGTCGACGTTGGACAGGCCGATGCCGCCCGACGGGCTGACCTCGCGGGCCAGGATGCGGCGCAACAGGGCGGGGTCCATTCCGGCGCCGTCGTCCTCGATGACGACCAGCGCCTCGGCGCCGGCGTCCTGCGCGGTGATCTGGATGCGGCACTTGTCGGCCTTGCCCTCCAGTCCGTGCTTGACGGCGTTCTCGACGAGCGGCTGGAGGCAGAGGAAGGGCAGGGCGACCGGCAGCACCTCCGGTGCGATCTGGAGGGTGACGGAGAGGCGGTCGCCGAAGCGTGCCCGGACCAGCGCCAGGTAGTGGTCGATGGCGTGCAGTTCGTCGGCGAGGGTGGTGAAGTCGCCGTGCCGGCGGAACGAGTAGCGGGTGAAGTCGGCGAACTCCAGGAGCAGCTCGCGGGCGCGCTCGGGGTCGGTGCGCACGAACGAGGCGATGACCGCGAGCGAGTTGAAGACGAAGTGCGGGGAGATCTGGGCGCGCAGGGCCTTGAGCTCGGCCTCGATGAGGCGGGTGCGGGACTGGTCGAGGTCGGCCAGTTCCAGTTGCACGGAGACCCAGCGGGCGACCTCCCCGGCCGCCCGGACCAGGACGGCGGACTCGCGGGGCGCGCAGGCGACGAGGGTGCCGTGCACCCGGTCGTCGACGGTGAGCGGGGTGACGACCGCCCAGCGCACCGCGCAGTCGGGGAGGTCGCAGGTCAGGCGGAAGGCCTCGCCGCGGCCGGTGTCCAGGGGGCCGGCGAGGCGTTCCATGATCTCGGTGCGGTGGTGGGCGCCGGCGCCCTCCCAGACCAGGACCTGCTTGCGGTCGGTCAGGCACAGGGCGTCCGTGCCGAGCAGCAGGCGCAGTTTGCGGGCCGACTTGCGGGCGGTCTCCTCGGTCAGGCCCGCCCGCAGCGGGGGCGCGGCGAGGGAGGCGGTGTGCAGGGTCTCGAAGGTCGCGTGCTCGACGGGCGTGCCGAGACCGGCCAGGCTGCTGGGGCGGGCGGTGCGGCGGCCCAGCCAGAACCCGGCGGCCAGCAGCGGGAGCACGGCCACGCACAGGCCCGCCAGGAATCCGCTCACGCCGGCACCTCCGTGCGCAGCTCCTCGGGCAGGTGGAAGCGGGCCAGGACCGCCGCCGTGCCGGCCGGCACCCGGTTCGGGGTGGCCAGGGACACCAGGATCATGGTGAGGAAGCCCAGCGGCACGGTCCACAGCGCGGGCCAGGCGAGCAGGGCGTGCACCGCTCCGCTCCCGGGCAGGCCGGCCATGGTCGCGGCGACGGCGAGCAGGGCGGAGCCGCCGCCCACCAGCATGCCGGCGGCCGCGCCGGGCGGGGTCAGCCGCCGCCACCAGATGCCGAGCACCAGCAGCGGGCAGAAGGACGAGGCCGACACGGCGAAGGCCAGTCCCACGGCGTCGGCGACCGGCAGTCCGCCCACCAGGACGCTGGCCGCCAGCGGGACGGCCATGGCGAGGACCGTGCCGAGCCGGAAGTGCCGCACGCCGCGCGAGGGCAGTACGTCCTGGGTGAGCACGCCCGCCACGGCCATGGTCAGTCCGGAGGCCGTGGACAGGAACGCGGCGAAGGCGCCCCCGGCGACCAGCGCGCCCAGCAGGTCGCCGCCCGCTCCCCCGATCACGCGCTCGGGCAGCAGCAGGACGGCGGCGTCCGCGTCGCCGGTGAGGGTGAGCTCGGGGGCGTACAGGCGGCCGAGGGCGCCGTAGAGCGGGGGCAGGAGGTAGAAGGCACCGATCAGGCCGAGGACGGCGACCGTGGTGCGGCGGGCGGCGACGCCGTGCGGGCTGGTGTAGAAGCGGACGACGACGTGCGGCAGGCCCATGGTGCCGAGGAAGGTGGCGAGGATCAGCCCGTACGTGGCGTACAGCGGGCGTTCCTCGCGGCTCTCGGCCCGGGAGGGCGACAGGGCGCCGCCGCCGGTCCGCTCGGCCTCGGGAACGGGGGCGCCGTCGGCGAAGGCGAGGCGGGTGCCGCGTGCGATGTGGTGGGTGCCGGCGGGCAGCTCGAGCCGGGTGCCGGCGTGGGTGCGGCCGTCGACGGTGCCGTCGACGGTGACGGTCAGCGGCGCGTCGAGCGTCAGGTGGAGGCTGTCCTCGACGCGGACGGCCCGCCGCTCGCGGAAGGTGGCCGGTTCGTCGAAGGCGTGGCGCGGGGCGCCGTCGCCCTGCCAGGCCAGGACGAGGAAGAGGGCGGGGACGAGCAGGGCGGTGAGTTTGAGCCAGTACTGGAAGGCCTGCACGAAGGTGATGCTGCGCATGCCGCCCGCGGCGACGATCGCGGTCACCACGACGGCGACGATCATCCCGCCGAGCCAGTCGGGCGCCCCGGTCAGCACGGTCAGCGTCAGGCCCGCGCCCTGGAGCTGGGGCAGCAGGTACAGCCAGCCGACGCCGACGACGAAGGCGCCGGCCAGCCGCCGGACCGCCTGGGAGGCGAGGCGGGCCTCGGCGAAGTCGGGGAGGGTGTAGGCGCCGGAGCGGCGCAGCGGGGCGGCGACGAAGAGGAGCAGGACCAGGTAGCCGGCGGTGTAGCCGACCGGGTACCAGAGCATGTCGGGGCCCTGGACGAGGACCAGTCCGGCGATGCCGAGGAAGGAGGCGGCGGAGAGGTACTCGCCGCTGATGGCGGCCGCGTTCAGACGGGGGCCGACGGTGCGGGAGGCGACGTAGAAGTCGGAGGTCGTGCGGGAGATGCGCAGGCCGAACGCGCCGACGAGGACGGTGGCGACGACGACGAGGGCGACGGCGGGGACGGCGTAGCTGGGGTTCACGGGTTCGGCGTCCTCGGTTCCGCTCAGCGGTCCTCGACGAGCCGCACGAAGTCGCGTTCGTTGCGTTCCGCGCGCCGCACGTACCAGCGGGCGAGCAGGACCAGCGGGGCGTACAGGCCGAAGCCGAGGACCGCCCACTCCAGGCGGCGGGCGTCCGGGGCGGCCGCGAAGGCCAGCGGCAGGGGGCCGACCAGCAGCACGAGCACCGCGAAGACGGTGAGGGCGGCGCGCAGCTGGGTGCGCATCAGGGAGCGGACGTAGGTGTGGCCGAGGGTGGTCTGCTCGTCGATCTCGGTGCGCGGCCGGTAGTAGCCGGAGGTCCGGCGGGCCCGGCGGGGCGGGCCGGTGACGACGACGCGGCGTTCGGTCGGGTCCTGGGGCATGCGTTCTTCCCCTAGCTCGTGGTGCGGCGCATCAGCAGGTCCCGCAGTTCGCGCGCGTGGCGCCTGCTGACCTGGAGTTCCTCGGAGCCGACCAGGACGCTGACGGTACCCGCGTCGAGGCGCAGTTCGCCGATGTGGCGCAGGGCGACCAGGTGGCGGCGGTGGATGCGGACGAAACCGCGCGAGCGCCAGCGCTCCTCCAGCGTGGACAGCGGGATGCGGACCAGGTGGCTGCCCTTGCCGGTGTGCAGCCGGGCGTAGTCGCCCCGGGCCTCGACGTGGGTGATGTCGTCGACGGCGACGAAGCGGGTCACGCCGCCGAGCTCGACGGGGATGTGGTCGGGGTCGGGCTCGTGCACGGGGATGCGCGGGGCGGCACCGCGCGGTTCGGCGGCGCGCAGTTCGACGACGCGGCGGACCGCCTCGGCGAGCCGTTCCCTGCGGACCGGTTTGAGCACGTAGTCGACGGCCTTGAGGTCGAAGGCCTGCACGGCGAAGTCCTCGTGGGCGGTGACGAACACGACCAGCGGCGGCTGGGCGAAACCGGTGAGCAGGCGGGCGAGGTCGAGCCCGTCCAGGCCGGGCATCTGGATGTCCAGGAAGACGACGTCGATCGCCTCCGGCCCGTCGGGCCCGGACTCCAGCGCGCGGTTGATGCGGCGCAGCGCCTCGGTGGCGTCGCCCGCGCCCTCCGCACTGCCGACGCGGGGGTCCGCCTGCAGCAGGTAGAGCAGTTCCTCCAGCGAGGGGCGTTCGTCGTCGACGGCGAGGGCGCGCAGCATGAACGTGGAGTGTAGGTGCAATTCGCACGTCTGGACACGTGCCGGCCGTGGAGGTTCCCCCGCGTGCGGCGGCCCCCCGCTCCGCGTCCACGGCGCGGGACCGGCTGGCTTACAGTGCCCGCATGAACAGCAGGCCCGCGCCGTTCGACGAGCTCGACCGCAAGATCGTCACCGCGCTGATGGCGAACGCCAGGACGTCCTTCGCCGAGATAGGCGCGGCCGTCGGGCTGTCGTCGACGGCGGTCAAGCGCCGGGTGGACCGGCTGCGTGAGACGGGGGTGATCACCGGTTTCACGGCCACGGTGAAGCCGTCGGCGCTGGGCTGGCGCACGGAGGCGTACGTCGAGGTGTACTGCGAGGGCGCCGCCCCGCCGCGGCGGCTGGCGGCGGTGGTGCGCAACCATCCGGAAATCGCCGCGGCGATGACGGTGACCGGCGGCGCGGACGCGCTGCTGCACGTGCGGGCGCGGGACGTGGAGCACTTCGAGGAGGTGCTGGAGCGGATCCGCGCGGAGCCGTTCATCCGCAAGACGATCAGCGTGATGGTGCTGTCGCACCTGATACCGGACAGTCCGGAGGCGGGAGCCAGCCATCCCGCCCCCGAAGGCGCAGCAGACATGCGTTGAGGCAGGTCAGGACGCAGCGTTCCTGCGTCAACACGCAGCCTTCCTCGCTTGTCGCCCGTATCCGCCGCTTCCTACCGTGGTGTCAACCCTCAGTCACGCACCGTCAGGAAGCGGAGGAACCCCTCTGTGCCCGACTCCCGTGTGCCGCGCCGGCGGCGCTTCCTCGTCTGCGAACCCAGACACTTCGCCGTGCAGTACGCGATCAACCCCTGGATGCGTCCCGGTGAACCCGTCGACGTCATCCGCGCCCTGGACCAGTGGCAGGCGCTGGTCGACACCTACCGCGCCCACGGCCACACCGTCGAGAGCGTGAACCCGGTCCCCGGCCTGCCCGACATGGTGTTCGCCGCGAACGCGGCGGTCGTCGTCGAGGGCCGCGTCTTCGGCTCCCTCTTCCACGCGCCCGAGCGCCGTCCCGAGTCCGTGCCGTACGAGGCGTGGTTCAAGGCGGAGGGCTTCGAGGTGTACCACCCCGAGTCGGTGTGCGAGGGCGAGGGCGACCTCGTCCCGGCCGGCCGCTGGATCCTGGCCGGCACCGGCTTCCGCACCACCCGCGAGGCCCATCGCGAGGCGCAGGAGTTCTTCGGCGTCCCGGTGATCGGCCTGACGCTGGTGGACCCGTACTTCTACCACCTGGACACGGCGCTGTTCGTCCTGGACGATCAGGGGGACGGGAACATCGCGTACTACCCGGAGGCGTTCTCGCCCGGCAGCCGCGAGGTGCTCGCGCGGCTCTACCCGGACGCGGTGATCGCCACCCGCGAGGACGCGATGGCGTTCGGTCTGAACTCCGTCTGCGACGGCCGCCACGTCTTCGTCCCCCCGGGGGCCACGGCCCTCACCGACCAGCTCGCCGACCGCGGCTACGTGCCCGTCCCCGTCGACCTGTCCGAGTTCCACAAGGCCGGCGGCGGCATCAAGTGCTGCACCCAGGAGATCCGGGAGACCCGCTCATGACCGCACCCGCCCGCACCCGTGGTTCCGAGGAGCTGATCCGCGCCGAGGAGCCGGTGCTCGCGCACAACTACCACCCGCTGCCCGTGGTCGTCGCCCGGGCGGAGGGTGCCTGGGTGGAGGACGTGGAGGGCCGCCGCTACCTGGACATGCTGGCCGGCTACTCGGCCCTCAACTTCGGTCACCGCCATCCCGCGCTGATCGAGGCCGCCCACCGCCAGCTGGACCGGCTCACCCTCACCTCGCGCGCCTTCCACAACGACCGGCTCGCGGAGTTCGCCGAGCGGCTGGCCGCGCTGACCGGGCAGGACATGGTGCTGCCCATGAACACCGGCGCGGAGGCGGTGGAGAGCGGCATCAAGGTGGCCCGCAAGTGGGCGTACGACGTCAAGGGCGTTCCGGCCGACCGGGCGACGATCGTGGTCGCGGCGGACAACTTCCACGGCCGGACGACGACGATCGTCGGCTTCTCCACGGACGAGACGGCGCGCTCGGGCTTCGGCCCCTTCGCGCCGGGCTTCCGGATCGTGCCCTACAACGACCTGGCCGCGCTGGAGGAGGCCGTCGACGAGACGACCGCCGCGGTGCTGATCGAGCCCATCCAGGGCGAGGCGGGCGTCCTGATCCCCGACGACGGCTACCTGACCGGCGTACGGGAGCTGACCCGCCGGGCGGGCTGCCTGTTCGTCGCGGACGAGATCCAGTCGGGGCTCGGCCGGACGGGCCGCACCCTCGCCGTCGAGCACGAGTCGGTGGTGCCGGACGTGGTGCTGCTCGGCAAGGCGCTCGGGGGCGGGATCGTCCCGGTGTCCGCGGTGGTCGCCCGGCGCGAGGTGCTCTCCGTGCTGCACTCGGGAGAGCACGGTTCCACGTTCGGCGGCAACCCGCTGGCCGCCGCGGTCGGCACGGCCGTGATCGAGCTGCTGGAGACCGGCGAGTTCCAGCGCCGGGCGGCCGAGCTGGGCGGGCTCCTGCGCGAGGGCCTGGAAGGGCTGGTCGGCAGGGGTGTCGTCGGGTTCCGCTCGCGCGGGCTGTGGGCGGGCGTCGACGTCGACCCGGCCCTCGGCACCGGCCGCGAGATCAGCGAGCGCCTCATGCGGGAGGGGATCCTGGTCAAGGACACCCACGGCTCCACGATCCGCATCGCACCGCCGCTGACCGTCACCGGGGAGGAGCTCCAGGGGGCGCTCGGGGTGCTGGAGAAGGTACTGGCGCAGGGGGCGTGACGCCGGGGGCACGGGCGGGTGCGGCCGGCTCGCCGGGTGGCGGCCTGCCGGCCGGTTCGCCGGCGGTCCGGTGGCCGCCCCGCGCGGCCACCCGCACCCGCCCGTGCCCCACCGCCCCGAACGCGTCACCCCGCCCGTGCGGCCCCGCCCGGACCGGCGCAAGCACGTTCGACCCGCCCTCTCCCCGCCGGAAGGGTGAAGATTGAGGCAGGTGGTGGTAGACCACTCTCAGCGACAGAGAGGTCGGCCGTGGGCACATACGACGAGCGCGACGTCGCCCGGCAGCGGTTCGACGCGGCCGACGCCGCGCCCCTGCTGCTCGACGCCCAGGGTGTGGTGACGAGCTGGAGCCGGGACGCGCAGCGCCTGCTGGCGTACCCGGCCTCCGAGGCGGTGGGCAGGAAGCTGGCCGACCTGCTGACCGACGAGGACGCGGCGCGGGTGCCGGACCTGGTCGAGCGCTGTCGCAGGGACGAGGGCTGGGCGGGGCTGCTGACGGCCCGCAGCCGGGACGGGCGGCCCGTCGGGATCATGGTGCGGATCGCCGTCGCCGTGGAGGCGAGCGGCCGCTCCCGGTGGGTGATGCTGATGTCGGAGCTGGCGGACGCCCCCGGCTGGGACATGAGCCGCACCGTGCTGCAGCAGATGGTCGCCGGATCGCCCGTCGGGATAGCGATCGTGGACACCGATCTGCGGTTCGTGTGGTCGAACGCCGCCTTGGAGCAGTTCGGCGGCGGACCGGCGCACCGGCGGCTGGGGCTGCGTCTGGCGGACGTCCAGCCGGGGCTGGACGCCGCCGCCATCGAGGCGCAGATGCGGCGGGTGCTGGAGACCGGCGAGCCGGTGACCGGCTATGAGCACGTGGGCCGCGCCCGGTCGGCGCCGCTGCGGGAGACGGCGTACATGATGTCGTTCACCCGGCTCGAGGACGACCACGGCCACCCGATGGGCGTGTACTACACCGTCGTGGAGATCACCGAGTGGCACCGCGCCCGGCAGCGGCTGGCCCTGCTCGACCGGGCCGGCGAGCACATCGGCCGCAGCCTGGACGTCATGCGGACCGCTCAGGAGCTGGCCGACGTGGCCGTGCCGGGACTGGCCGACTTCGTCACCGTGGACCTCCTGGAGACGGTGCTGCGGGGGGCCGAGCTGCCGCCCGGGCCGCTCCCGGACACCGGGACCGTGGCGCTGCGCCGCGCCGGTCACCGGTCGATCGACGCGAGCGTGCCGGAGGCCGTCGTCGAGATCGGCGCGGTGGCGGCCTACCTGGCCGGGGCGCCCCCGGTCCGCTGCCTCACCACGGGCCGTTCCTGGCGCCGGGAGCAGCTCGATCCGCTCGGCCGGCACTGGGCCACCGGCACTCCGGGCCGCCAGGAGGCCACCTTCCTGGAGCTGGGCCTGCACAGCGCGATGATCGTGCCGCTGCGGGCCCGGGGCACCAGCCTGGGCGTCACGACGTTCTTCCGGCGCCGCCGCCACGAGCCCTTCGACGAGAACGACCTGAACCTGGCCGAGGACCTCGTCTCGCGCGCGGCCGTCTGCGTGGACAACGCGCGCCGCTACACCCGCGAACGCGACGCCGCCCTCGTCCTGCAGCGCAGCCTGCTCCCCCGCCGGCTGCCCGAGCAGGACGCGGTGGAGGTGGCCGCCTGCTACCGGCCCGCCGACGAGCTGACCGGGCTCGGCGGCGACTGGTACGACCTCATCCCGCTGTCCGGGGCGCGTGTCGCGCTCGTCGTGGGCGAGGTGCCCGGGCACGGCATCGACGCCGCCGCGGCCATGGGGCGGCTGCGGACCGCCGTA
The DNA here is from genome assembly GCF_040678355.1 of Streptomyces sp. NPDC052701. Classification (NCBI taxonomy): domain Bacteria; kingdom Bacillati; phylum Actinomycetota; class Actinomycetes; order Kitasatosporales; family Streptomycetaceae; genus Streptomyces; species Streptomyces sp. NPDC052701. The sequence continues at coordinate 119,280 of NZ_JBFATO010000012.1, read as the reverse complement.
CGGACCCTCGCGGCCCTGGACCTGTCGCCCGAGGAGGTGCTCGCCCACCTCGACGACCTGGTGGCCCGGTCGGCTCGGGAGGAGGGCTTCGAGGCGGACGCGGGCGCCGACACCCAGGCGGTGGGCGCGGGCTGCCTGTACGTCGTCTACGACCCCGTCGAGGGGCGGTGCGCGATGGCCGCCGCGGGGCACCCCGCGCCCGCCGTCGTCGGACCCGACGGCACGGTCACCTTCGCCGAACTCCCCCAGGGGCCGCCGCTCGGGGTGGGCGGCCCGCCCTTCGAGGCGGTCGAACTGTCCCTGCGGGAGGGCAGCACGCTGGCCCTGCACACCGACGGACTGCTGGCCCGCGGGGAGACCTGGGCCGTCGACGCGGACCGGGGCCGGTTGCGCCGGGCGCTGGAGGAGGCCGGGTCCTCGCTCGACCTGCGCTGCCGGGCCGTGATCGACGCGCTGGTCCCCGCCCGTCCGTACGACGACGTGGCCCTGCTGATGGCGCGCACCCGGCGGCTCGGCGCGGACCAGGTCGCCGACTGGGAGCTGTCCGCCGATCCGGCCGTCGTGGCCGACGCCCGCAAGGCGGTGACCCGGCAGCTGGCGCACTGGGGCCTGGAGGAGCTGGTCTTCACCACGGAGCTGGTCGTCAGCGAACTGGTCACCAACGCCATCCGGTACGCCTCGGGGCCCATCCGGCTCCGGCTGATCCGGGAGCGCGCGCTGGTCTGCGAGGTGTTCGACGGCGGCGCCACCGCGCCCCACCTGCGCCATCCGCGCACCACGGACGAGGGCGGGCGCGGGCTGCTGCTGGTCTCCCAGCTCACCCAGCGGTGGGGTACCCGCTTCGTTCCCGAGGGGAAGATCATCTGGGCCGAGCAGCCGCTCACCGGGCCCGGGGAGTGACGGGGGCGCCCGCGGGCCGCGTTCCGGGACGTGCCCGGCTCCTGCCCGGTCCGTACCCGCCGTGCGGAACCGGCGCGGTCCGGCGCTGCGGCGGTGGCCGGGAACGGAGGCGGCGGGCGGCCGCACGGCGGTGTCCGGTGCCCGCCCGGCGCGGTGGCGCGGTCCGAGCCCGGCCCGGTCACGCGGCCGCCGGCGGGGGCACCGCGCCGAGCGCTGTGCGGCTGTCCGGCTGTCCGGCGTGGGCGTTCGGCTACCCGCTGGTCCCTTCCCGGTCGAGGCGCCCGACGCGGTCCACGTTCTCCCGGTCCTCCGCGTCCGCGCTGGGCTCACCCGCGAACCAGGCGTCGAGGATCTCCCTCAGCAGCGGCTCCGACGTCAGCCGCAGGCTCAGCGCCAGTACGTTGGCGTCGTTCCAGCGGCGGGCCCCGTCCGCCGTGTAGGCGTCCGTGCACAGCGCGGCCCGGACGCCCGGCACCTTGTTGGCGGCGATCGAGGCGCCGGTGCCGGTCCAGCAGCACACCACCGCCTGGTCCGCCGCCCCGTCGGCGACCTCGCGGGCCGCGGCCTCCGAGCAGACCGCCCACCGCGGGTCGTCCCCGGGGCGCAGGGCACCGTGCGGCAGCACCTCGTGGCCGCGGTCGCGCAGCTCGGCGACGAGAAAGCGGGCCACGGGTTCGTCCATGTCCGAGGAAACTGAGATGCGCATGGTGCGGAGCCTACTCGGCGCGCCCCCGGGAGCCACCCGTGCGCCGGTGCCCCGCGTGATCGCGCCGTGCGGGCCGGCCGGCCGTTCACCGACGGGGGCGGCAGGCCGAGCGCGCGGTTCTCCCCGGCCGCGCCGGCACCGTCCGCCGCACCGGCCTGACGATCCGTCAACCACCCGGCACGGCGGGGGCGCGGTCCGGTCGGACAGGGTGTCGGGCGGCCGCGCCTGCACCTACACTGGCACCCCACGACATGCCGGTCGACCTGCTGGAACGCGGCGACCCCGCCCACCCGTCAGAGTCGAGGAGCGCCCTTGTTCTACCACCTGCTCAAATACGTGCTGCTCGGTCCGCTGCTGAGGCTGGTCTTCCGGCCCCGCATAGAGGGCCTGGAGCACGTGCCGGAGTCGGGCCCGGCCATCGTCGCGGGCAACCACCTGTCGTTCTCCGACCACTTCCTGATGCCCGCGGTCCTCAAGCGGCGCATCACCTTCCTCGCCAAGGCCGAGTACTTCACGGGGCCCGGCATCAAGGGCCGGCTGACCGCGGCCTTCTTCCGCAGCGCCGGGCAGATCCCGGTCGACCGCTCCGGCAAGGACGCGGGCCAGGCCGCGATCCGCGAGGGCCTCGGCGTCCTGGGCAGGGGCGAACTGCTCGGCGTCTACCCGGAGGGCACGCGCTCGCACGACGGCCGGCTCTACAAGGGCAAGGTCGGCGTCGCCGTGATGGCGCTCAAGGCGGGGGTCCCGGTCGTCCCCTGCGCGATGATCGGCACCTTCGAGGCCCAGCCCCCGGGCAAGGTCGTCCCCCGCATCCATCCCGTGGTGATCCGCTTCGGCGAGCCCCTGGACTTCTCCCGCTACGCCGGCATGGAGAACGAGAAGGCCGTCCTGCGCGCCGTCACCGACGAGATCATGTACGCGATCATGTCCCTGTCCGAGCAGGAGTACGTCGACCGGTACGCGGCCGACGTCAAGGCGGAGGAAGCCGCCAAGAAGGCGGAGCGGGAGCGGCGCTTCCCCCGGATGCCGCTGAGCTGACGCCCGGTGCCGGCCACCGCCGCGCGGCGGTGGCCGGGGTGAGGACCCCGCCCGGCGGGGCAGGGGCGGTGCGGCTCGGCCGCGAGGACGGCCCGGGTCCCCGGACACGGGTGAGGGGCGGCCGGAGTGACCGGCCGCCCCTCACCGTCGTACGGAGGTGCCGCTACGGCTTCGGCGTGGCGTGCGGGGCGCACGTCACGTCCGTGCCGTCCAGCTCGCCGCCGAGCAGGTAGGCGTCCACCCGGGTGTTGACGCACGGGTTGGCCAGGCTGGTGACGCCGTGGGAGCCCGCGTCCTTCTCGGTGATCAGGCGGGAGCCCTTGAACCGCTTGTGCAGCTCGACGGCGCCCTCGTACGGGGTGGCCGCGTCACGCTCCGCCTGGACGATCAGCACGGGCGGAAGCCCCTTGCCGGTCCTGACGTCCAGCGGCGTGTGCTGCTTGGCCGGCCAGGTGGCGCACGGCAGGTTCATCCAGGCGTTGGCCCACGTCATGAACGGGTGGTCCCGGTGCAGCCGGGTGTTGTCGCGGTCCCACTTCTGCCAGCTGGTGGGCCACTTGGCGTCGGTGCACTCGACGGCGGTGTAGACGGCGTTGCCGTTCTCCGCGGCGGCGTTGCCCGCCGTGTCGGACAGGTCGGGGGCGGCCGCGTCGACGAGCGCCTGGGTGTCGCCGGCGACGTACTTGCTGAAGACCGTCGCGACCGGCACCCAGGAGGAGTCGTAGTACGGGGCGCTCTGGAAGAAGGAGGTCAGCTCGGCCGGGCCGACGACCCCGCCGAGGGGGTTCTTCTTGGCGGTGGCGCGCAGCCGGAGCCACTGGGCCTGGACGGCGTCGCGGGTGGTGCCGAGGTGGAAGGTCGCGTCGTTCGCGGCGACCCAGTCCTGCCAGTCCTTCCAGCGCGTCTCGAAGGCGACGTCCTGGTCGAGGTTGGCCTGGTACCAGATCTTGTCGCGGGACGGGTTGACGACGCTGTCGACGACCATGCGGCGCACGTGGCCCGGGAAGAGGGTGCCGTAGACGGCGCCGAGGTAGGTGCCGTAGGAGACGCCGAGGAAGTTGAGCTTCCGCTCGCCGAGCGCGGCGCGGATGACGTCGAGGTCGCGCGCGGTGTTCGGCGTGGTCATGTGCGGCAGCATCGCGCCGCTGCGCTCCTGGCAGCCCTCGGCGTACTCGCGGGCCAGCTTGCGCTGGGCGCGCTTGTCGGCCTCGGAGTCGGGCACCGGGTCCATCTTGGGCGCCTTGACGAACTCCTGCGGGTCCACGCAGGAGATGGGCGTGGACTTGCCGACGCCGCGCGGGTCGAAGCCCACGAAGTCGTACGCCTTGGCCACGTTCGTCCAGAGCGGGTTCTTGGTGGTGACCCGGCGCGGGAAGCGCAGGCCGGAGCCGCCCGGGCCGCCGGGGTTGTAGACGAGCGCGCCCTGGCGCTCCGCCTCGGTGCCGGTGTTGCCGACGCGGTCGACGGCGAGCTTGATCTGCTTGCCGTAGGGCTTGGCGTAGTCGAGCGGCACGGTGACCCAGCCGCACTGGATCGGCTTCTCCAGCCCCCAGTCGGCGGGGCAGTCCCGCCAGTCGATGCCGGTCTGCGCGGCCCGGGCGGCGGCGATCGCCACGCCCCGTGCCTCGCGGTCCCGGCCGTGGCGGGTGTCCGCGCTCGCGCTCGCCGTGGGCGCGGACATCGCGCCGGCCACGAGCGCGGTCGTGACGAGCACGCCGGCCGAACCGAGCGCCGTCGCACGTCTCTTGGGTCCTGAATCCCTCAAGTGGGGCCTCCCCCTGGACTGTTCGATGAGTACCGGGGGATCCTTTCTGCTGCGGGGCTCCCGGGAACAGAGGGGGACGCCCTTCTTTGCCAATCCGATAAACGGATCGGCTCGTTCGCTCGCCGGAAGCTCAGCCGAGCACCGTGAGCGCCTCGCACGGCAGGCGGCGCAGCCGCGGGCCGTCCGGCGCCACCGCGGTCACCGGCGCCACCGCGGTCACCGGCGCCGCCGGACCGGCCGGCGGCACCACGGCGGTGCCCTCCCCAGCACCCGTGCCGGCGCCGGTTCCCCGGTGAACTCCGTCCGGGCAAGGACGAGTTGGCCGACGGCCCGGTGTCCCGCGAGCACGGCGGGCCCGTCCCAGCCGCCCGGGGCGCCGGGCCCGCGGGCCGGTTCTGGTCGAGGACGGTGCGCCCGGCGGTCAGCCGGGTGCCCGGCCGGCCGGGCCGCTGCCCGGTCCGTCCCAGTACCGGCTCCTCGCGCGGCACGAGACGGGCCGTGGCCCGTCAGGGCCACGCGCGTCGTGACGGACAGGTCGCTGCCGCCGGCGGGAGACCGGCTGCTCGGGAAGCCGGTGCGGTTCGGCCGCGCCGGCGACGGTGAGCCGAACGCCGTGACGGGCCCGCGCCCCGCCCTGCCCCGGCAGGGCGATGGCGGCGGCGGACGGCCCGACGCGCGGCCGGGCCCCCTCCGCCACGTCGGCCGCCACCGCGGAGCGGTCCGCTCGCGGCGCCGACCAGCACGGCCCGCGCCGGGCCGGGTGACCGGCCGTCGCCTGGACGTCGTCGGCCTGCTGGGCCGCATCGATCCGCGTCGCCCGGCGACGCCTGCCGCGGGCCGCGGGCCGCGCAGGCGCCGGCCGGCACGGCGACCGCCCCGCGCGACGCGCTCACCCCGATGCACCAGCGGGGCGGGACGACATGCGCGCCGCCGCCCTGACCCGCGCGCCGCGCGCTGCGCGGGCCAGGGCGGCGAGCGGCGCACCGCCCGGGTCACCCTGCCCCCGGACACCGGAATCTGACGCTCCCCCATCCCTGCGGTCACCTGCCGCGTCGGCGAGGAGTTCGGGGCGGCGACGAAACGGACCAAACGGCTTACCCCCTTCCGGACTAGCCACACCTACTGTTTTTGACCCCTCGCGGTTGCGCGAGACGCGCGGTCCCACGCCGGAATGAGGTATTCCGCCGCTGGTCCGGGGCTCCTCGGTCCCCTGGACGATGTCTCGAACGCCGAGGTGTCCACCCGAACGGATGAGTGGTGAGTAACAACACAAATTCCCGGTTGCGTTGGGTTTTTCGGACATCCATGGGTGAAGATCCGTGTCTGACGACAAGCCCCCGCCACCGCGGCGGGGCGGTCCGGGCGGACGCCGAGTCCTGCCGCCGCCCGGATGACCGGTCGACAGGAGTGGATCGGCAGGAGTGGAGGACCCAAGCACGACGGGTCGCCGGAGCGCCAGTTCCGAGCGGCCCTTGGGGTGAAGCCGCGAGTTCGCTCGCGGCCGGGCTACTTCGCCAGCCCGAATCCGACAGGTCATCCTTCACAGGCGGCTGACGAAGGGTTGCGCATGACTGCGCTCAATCGTGTCCCGTCGCTCATGGCCCGGGCCGGTACGGCCTCGGCCCTGACCATCGCCGCCGTGGGCGGCTCGATCGTGGCGCCCGGCTTCGTCTCGGAGGCAGAAGCCGCCTCGCCTGCGACCAAGGCACTGCAAGTCGCGGCCAGCAAGAAGGGTTCGCCCTACAAGTGGGGTGCCACGGGGCCGCGCAGGTTCGACTGCTCGGGGCTCACGCTGTACTCGTTCAAGAAGGCCGGCAAGAAGCTGCCCCGGACGGCGGCCCAGCAGTACAACAAGACCCGCCACATCTCCGCCAGGAGCCGCAAGGCGGGCGACTTGGTGTTCTTCCACTCGGGGAGCAACGTGTACCACGTCGGCATCTACGCGGGTAAGGACAAGATATGGCACGCCCCGAAGACCGGTGACGTCGTGCGGCTGCAGAAGATCTGGACCAAGAGCGTCTGGTACGGCCGGGTGAAGTGATCCCCTGGCGGGGCGGCGGCGCGCCGGGCGGCCGCCGCCCCGCCGGGGCGTGACACGGGCTCAGGCGGTTGCCTGTGCCCCCGTGACCGGCGCGTCCCAGCGGTGTCCCCGCACCGCGCGCAACGGGACACCGCTGGGACCCGCCGGCCGCGGCTTCGTGGAGTTCCTGCGGGATCCGCGCGGCACCCGGACGGACGTACAGATCCTCTTCGCCTTCCTGCTACAGCCCGCCCTCACCTCGGGCTTCGAGCCCTTCGGCGCGGTCCGGCGCACCACGTACGCGGCCGCGCGCCTCGCGGGCCGTCCTACGCGCCGCGTGGAGCCGGCCCGCGAGGCGCGCGGCACCGGGCCGGGCACGGAGCCGGCCCGCGCCGCCGTCGGGCTGCCGCCGTCGGGCTGCCGCCGACGGTGGTGCCCGGACCGGTGGTTCCGGGAGGGAAGCCGCGCCGTGAGGCGTCGGTGCGCCACCGCCGACGCGGGCCGCGCGGGCCGCGCGGCGCCCTGCCGGGGCGGCCCGCCCGCAGCGCCACGGCCGGGAAGCCCACCGGGGCGGGCACGGCCACGGCTGGCGCCGGCAGCGGCTGCCGCGGGGGCGGTCCCGGACCGGCGCCGGTACCCCTCGGGGCACGCCCCGCCGCGGGCATTGCCCCGCCCTGGGCATCACCCCGCCGCCCCGGCCCGGCCCGGCGGTCACGGCGGGACCGAGGCCTACGCCTCCCGCCGCCCCGCCGCGGGCACCGGCCGGGCCGGAACGGCCCACGGCAGTTCGATGGAGACCGTCTTGCCGCCCTCGCGGGTGGGGCGGACGCGCAGACTGCCGCCGCACTCCGCGGCCAGCCACCGGATGATCACCATGCCGCGGCCGTTGTCCTGCTGGACGGCGGCGGGCAGCCGCCTGGGGAAGCGCGGGTGGCTGTCGGTGACACCGATGCGCAGCCGCTCGTCACGGCTCAGTTCGACGTCCACCGTGAAGGTCGGCGACTGGCCGAGGGTGTGCTGGACGGCGTTGGTGGCGAGTTCGGAGACGATGAGCCGGACGGTGTCGGACACTTCCGTGTCCCGCGGCATGCCCCACTGCGCCAGCGTGCCCACCACGTAGGCGCGGGCCGCGGAGACCGAGGCGGGATCGCTCGGCAGAGTGAGGGATGCTTCCAGGTGGTCTGCCATGGCGACGTCGTCCCTTTCCCACGGGACCGTAGTCCGACACGGAGCGGATGGTTCGAGTACGGTCCCGGACTGGTGCTTCGCCCGCCAGACTGCCATCACCACACCGGCGAAGGACGGCGATCCACCAAGATATGCATATATCTGTCGCTCGATGCGGTGAACTCTGCGACGCGAGACCGTATTCGGGCGGCACGGAAGGAGTGGGGAGAAGCCCATGCAGCACGGTCCCGCGGTGCGCCGCCGGAAACTGGGCGCCGAACTGCGCGCGCTGCGCACCTCGGCGGGCCTCACCAGCGGTGAGGCGGCCCGGCTGGTGGGCTGGCACCAGTCGAAAGTGAGCCGGATCGAGACCGGCACGAGCGGGGTCAAACCGGCCGACGTGCGGTTACTCCTCGACGCCTACGGCGTGGCCGACACCCAACTGCGTGAACTGCTGCTGGTGTTGGCGGGCTCGGACGAGACCGGCGGCCGGCATCACTGGTGGCACGCGTACCGCGGGGTGCTGCCGCCGACCTACCGGGACTTCATCAGCCTGGAGTCCCAGGCCAGCGCGATGCGCACGCTGGAGACCACCGTCGTCCCGGGGCTGCTGCAGACCCCCGAGTACGCGCGGGCGGTGACGAAGGCCGCGGTGGAGGGCCTGTCGGAGGAGCGGCTCGACACGCTGGTGGAGGTGCGGCTGGCCCGGCAGGACGTGCTGCGGGCCGATCCCCCGCTGGAGCTGAACGCCGTCCTGGACGAGGCGGTGCTGCGCCGGGAGGTCGGGGGCCCCGGGGTCATGACCCGGCAGCTGGACCGGCTGGTCGAGGCGGCGCGGCTGCCCCAAGTGCGGCTCCAGGTGCTGCCGTTCGCGGCCGGGGCACACATCGGAGTCACCGGGCCTTTCGTAATCTTCTCATTTTCGAACGCTTCTGATCTGGACGTGGTTGTTCTCGACCACTTGACGAGTAGCCTCTACCTCGAACGGAAAGAAGACCTCCAGGCCTACACGGAGGCCTTCGACGCTCTTCTGATCCACGCCCTTTCGCCCGAGGACTCGTTGGATTTCATCGCCGGGACAGCCGCCGGCGCGTAAGGAGGCACCTATGCGTGCACTGCCTCGGAACGTCCCCTCAAGCCTCGAACTGCACGGCGCGCGATGGCTGCGCAGCAGCTACAGCACCGGCGCCAACAACTGCGTCGAGACCGCCCGGCCGGCCTGCGGCCCCTGGGCCGGACTGCTCGCCGTGCGCGACTCCAAGGACCCGGCCGGTCCCGCGCTGCTCTTCTCCCCCGAGAGCTGGGCGGGGTTCACGGCCGCGCTCCGGTGATCCACCGGCCTGCCGGCGCGCGGCGCACGGCCGCGGGCGCCGGCTCATGGCCGCGTTTCGCCGATCACCCGCACCGCGTGCGCGATCTGCTCCCCGGACAGGTCCGCACGGGCGGTCAGCCTCAGCCGTGAGATGCCGTCGGGCACGGAAGGAGGACGGAAGCAGCCCACCGCCAGTCCGGCCGCACGGCACTCGGCCGCCCAGCGCACGGCCGCCTCCGGGGAGGGCGCGCGCACGGAGACGACCGCGGCGTCCGGGCGCACCGCCTCCAGGCCCGCGGCCGTCAGGCGGGCGTGCAGGTCGCCCGCCACCGCGCGGGCCCGCGCCGCCCGCTGCGGCTCCCGGCGCAGCAGCCGCAGGGCCGCCAGGGCACCGCCCGCCGCCGCGGGGGCCAGACCGGTGTCGAAGATGAAGGTGCGGGCCGCGTTGACCAGGTGGTCGACGACCCGGGCGGGGCCGAGGACGGCTCCGCCCTGGCTGCCGAGCGACTTGGACAGCGTGACCGTCACGACGACGTCGCCGGCGCCCGCGAGCCCCGCCGCGTGCGGGGCGCCGCGGCCGCCGGCGCCGAGCACGCCCAGCCCGTGGGCGTCGTCGAGGACCAGCCCCGCGCCGTGCTCCCGGCACGCCTCGGCGAGCCCGGCGAGCGGGGCCGCGTCGCCGTCGACGGAGAAGACCGTGTCGGACACGGCGATCGCGGTGCCCCGGTGGGTCCGCAGCGCCTTGCGCACGGCGTCCGGGTCCGCGTGCGCCACCACCTGTGTCGTGCCGCGGGCCAGCCGGCAGCCGTCGATGAGCGAGGCGTGGTTGCCCGCGTCGGAGACGATCAGCGAGCCGTGCGGGGCCAGCGCGGTGACCGCGGCGAGGTTGGCCGCGTAACCGGAGGAGAAGACGAGCGCCGCCTCGAAGCCGCAGAAGTCGGCCAGCTCGCTTTCCAGTTCGGTGTGCAGCTCGGTCGTCCCCGTGACGAGCCGGGAGCCGGTCGCGCCGCCGCCCCACGTCCGCGCGGCCCGCGCGGCGCCCTCGGTGACCTCCGGATGGCGGGCCAGGCCCAGGTAGTCGTTGCTCGCCAGATCGAGGAGGGGCGAGTCCGCCGGACGCGGACGCAGGGTCCGTACGAGCCCGGCACGGCGGCGCAGGTCCGCCTGCTCGTCGATCCAGCCGAACGCCATGGCTCCTCCGGGGCTGTCGTGGGCGGGGGCTTTCACCGGCAGTGCTTTTGTAGGCAGTGCACAGACACTAGCGGCAGGCCCGGCCGCCCAGGATGTGGCAATACCCACACGACGAAGTGTCGGCGTTGTGCAAAGTCTCCTTGGCCCCGGGCCGGTCCGTAGGACAGGATCAGCTCCCATGGACCTGCTGAACACGCTGGTGGACAAGGGGCTTCGGCGCGAGACGCCGACCCGCGAGGAGGCGCTCGCCGTCCTCGCGACTTCCGACGACGACCTGCTCGACGTGGTGGCCGCGGCCGGCAGGGTGCGCCGGCACTGGTTCGGCCGACGGGTGAAACTCAACTATCTCGTCAACCTCAAGTCCGGGCTGTGTCCCGAGGACTGTTCCTACTGCTCCCAGCGGCTCGGCTCCAAGGCCGGCATCCTCAAGTACACCTGGCTCAAGCCCGACGAGGCCTCGCGGGCCGCCGCCGCCGGTGTGGCCGGGGGCGCCAAGCGCGTGTGCCTGGTGGCCAGCGGCCGCGGCCCGACCGACCGGGACGTGGCCCGGGTCTCCGAGACCATCAGGACCATCAAGGAGCAGAACGAGGGCGTCGAGGTGTGCGCCTGTCTCGGGCTGCTCTCCGACGGCCAGGCGGAACGGCTGCGCGAGGCGGGCGCGGACGCCTACAACCACAACCTCAACACCTCCGAGGCCACCTACGGGGACATCACCACCACGCACACCTACGCCGACCGCGTGGACACGGTGCACAAGGCGCACGCGGCGGGTCTGTCGGCCTGCTCGGGCCTGATCGCGGGCATGGGCGAGAGCGACGAGGACCTGGTGGACGTGGTCTTCGCGCTGCGCGAGCTCGACCCGGACTCGGTCCCGGTCAACTTCCTGATCCCGTTCGAGGGCACCCCGCTCGCCAAGGAGTGGAACCTGACCCCCCAGCGGTGCCTGCGGATCCTGGCGATGGTGCGGTTCGTCTGCCCGGACGTGGAGGTGCGCATCGCGGGCGGCCGCGAGGTCCACCTGCGCTCGATGCAGCCGCTCGCCCTGCACCTCGCCAACTCGATCTTCCTGGGCGACTACCTCACCAGCGAGGGCCAGGCGGGCAGGGCCGACCTGGAGATGATCGCCGACGCCGGGTTCGAGGTGGAGGGCACCGACCAGGTGACGCTGCCGGAGCACCGGGCGGACAGGGGCGGGTGCGGCCCGCACGGGAGCGGCGGCTGCGGCCCGCACGAGAGTGCCGGGTGCGGCTCGCAGGAGAGCGACGGGTGCGGTGCGCACGAGGGCGGCGGGGTCTGCGGTCCCGCCCCCGTCCCCCGGGCCGACGAGCCGCGCCCCGACCTGGTCGCCGTCCGCCGCCGGGGTGCCGGAACGGACCTCGCGCCCAATGCCTGAGCTGGGCGTGGCGGAGCTGCTGGAGCTCGACCGGCGGCACGTGTGGCACCCGTACGGCCCCATGCCCGGCCGCCGGGAACCGCTCGTCGTGGAGTCGGCGAGCGGGGTGCGGCTGCGGCTGGCGGGCGGGGCGGGCGAGCTGATCGACGGCATGTCGTCCTGGTGGTCGGCGATCCACGGCTACAACCACCCGGTGCTCAACGAGGCGGCGCGCGGGCAGCTGGCGCGGATGAGCCACGTGATGTTCGGCGGACTCACGCACGAGCCCGCCGTGCGGCTGGCCAAGCTCCTGGTCGACCTGGCGCCGGACGGCCTGGAGCACGTCTTCCTCGCCGACTCCGGATCGGTGTCGGTCGAGGTCGCGGTCAAGATGTGCCTGCAGTACTGGCGTTCGCTGGGCCGCCCGGGCAAGCAGCGGCTGATGACCTGGCGGGGCGGCTACCACGGCGACACCTGGCAGCCGATGTCGGTGTGCGACCCCCAGGGCGGGATGCACGAGCTGTGGAGCGGGGTGCTCCCGCGGCAGGTGTTCGCCGACCCGCCGCCGGCCGGGTACGAGGAGGCGTACGCCGCCCACCTGCGCGAGCTGGTCGCGCGGCACGCGGACGAGCTGGCCGCGGTGATCGTCGAGCCGGTGGTGCAGGGCGCGGGCGGGATGCGGTTCCACTCCCCCGCCTATCTGCGGGTGCTGCGCGAGGCCTGCGACGCGCACGACGTGCTGCTGGTGTTCGACGAGATCGCGACCGGCTTCGGACGCACGGGCGCGCTGTTCGCCGCCGGGCACGCGGGGGTGACGCCGGACGTGATGTGCGTGGGCAAGGCGCTGACCGGCGGCTACCTCACCATGGCGGCGACGCTGTGCACCCCCCGGGTGGCCGAGGGCATCTCGCGGGGCGAGGTCCCGGTGCTGGCCCACGGCCCGACCTTCATGGGCAACCCGCTGGCGGCGGCCGTGGCCTGCGCCTCGATCGAGCTGCTGCTCGGGCAGGACTGGCTCGCCGAGGTCAAGCGGATCGAGGCGGGTCTGCGGGAAGGGCTGGCGCCCGCCGCGGACCTGCCCGGAGTGCGGGACGTGCGGGTCCTCGGCGCCATCGGGGTCGTGCAGCTCGACCGCGCCCTCGACGACGCGGCCATGGCGGCGGCCACCGGGGCCGCGGTGCGCGAGGGCGTGTGGCTGCGGCCGTTCCGTGATCTGATCTACACGATGCCGCCGTATGTGACGGGTGACGCGGACGTGGCGCGGATCGCGCGCGCGGTGTGCGCGGCCGCGCGGGAGGGATGACATGCCGGTACTGGTGATCACGGGCACGGGCACGGAGGTCGGCAAGACGGTCGTCACGGCCGCCGTCGCCGCGACGGCGCTGGCGGCGGGCCGGTCGGTGGCCGTGCTGAAGGCCGCACAGACGGGCGTGGGGCCGAACGAGCCGGGGGACGCCGCCGAGGCCGCGCGGCTCGCGGGAGCCGTGACGACGGCCGAAATCGCCCGGTACCCCGATCCGCTGGCGCCGGCCACGGCCGCCCGCCGGGCCGGCCGCGCCCCGGTGCACCCGCACGAGGTCGCGGAGGCCGCCGCCAAGCTGGCCACCGAGCACGACCTGGTGCTGGTCGAGGGAGCGGGCGGGCTGCTCGTGCGGTTCGACGCGGCCGGCGGGACGCTCGCGGACGCGGCGCAGCTGCTGTCCGCGCCGGTCCTGGTGGTGGCTCCGGCGGGTCTCGGCACCCTGAACAACACGGAGCTGACGGCGCGTGAACTGCGCTACCGGCGCCTCGAACTGGCGGGTGTCGTGATCGGCAGCTGGCCCGCCGCGCCGGACCTCGCCGCGCGCTGCAACCTCGTGGATCTGCCGGACGTGGCGGAGGCGCCCCTGCTCGGCGCCGTGCCCGCGGGGGCGTCGGCCCTGGCCCCCGCCGACTTCCGGGCGGCGGCGCCGCACTGGCTGGCACCGCGCCTGGACGGCACGTGGGACGCGGAGGCGTTCCGGGTGCGGCAGGCGCCCTGATCACGGATCCACCGGACGCGGCGAAGGCTCCCCCGCCCGGCGCCGTGCCCGCGGGGCCCGGGCCGGCGGCGGGCGCCCCGGCGGCCGGCGCACCGCTTCCCCCGTGACGGTGGGGATGCGCCGGGCCCGTACGGGGGGAGAATCGCGGTAAGGCCCGTCCTGTGGGGAGGTCCTCATGCCGCCGTGGTCCGCCCGGGTGGCGCGGGATCCCGTGCGCCACCCGCTGTTCGCCCGCTGCTACGCCCGCCTCAGCGTGACCGCCGAGACCAGGATGGGCATGGCCGGGGTCCGCGAGGAGCTGCTGGCCGGGCTGTCGGGGCGGGTGATCGAGATCGGCTCGGGCAACGGCCTGAACTTCGCGCACTACCCGGGCACCGTCTCCGAGGTCGTCGCCGTCGAACCGGAGCCCCGGCTGCGGCGGCTGGCGATGGAGGCGGCGCTGCGCGCTCAGGTGCCGGTGGACGTCGCGCCGGGCACGGCGGAGGCACTGCCGGTTGGGAGCGAGGCCTTCGACGCGGCGGTGGTCTCGCTGGTGCTGTGCAGCGTGCGGGACGTGCCGCGGGCGCTCGGGGAGCTGCGGCGCGTACTGCGGCCGGGCGGCGAGGTGCGGTTCCTCGAGCACGGCAGGGGCGGCGGCCCGGTGATGGTCTTCGCCCAGCGCGCGCTGGACCGGACGCTGTGGCCGCCGCTGAGCGGCGGCTGCCACCTCTCCCGGGACCCGGTGGCGGCCCTGCGGGACGCCGGGTTCCGGCTCGGCCCCTACCGGCGCAGGCTGCTGCCGGAGAAGGGGCCGACGCTGCCCACCTCGTACTGCGTACAGGGCACGGCGTGGCGCCCGGAGCCCGGCGGGTAGCCGGTCGCGGGCCCGCTGACGCGGCTGCCGCGCCACGGTGTACGCGGCCGCCTCGCCGCTCCCGGCGAGGCGGACCGGTGCGCGGGCCCGCCCGGGCGGGGCGACGGCCTTCCCGGGGAGGGAGGCGCCTCGGGACCTGCCGGGGATACCGGGTGTGGGGCGGGTCACACTACCCTCGGCCGGGACGGGGAGCGTCCGGATGCCCACCACGAGGAGGCGGCTTTGTCCACACCTGCTGCGGAGCACACCCCGGGCCCGGCGCCGGCCGACGGGATCGCGGCCCGCGCCCGCGGTCTGACCAAGGCGTACGGTTCGGGCGAGACGGCCGTGGTCGCCCTGGACTCGGTGGACGTGGACGTCGCGCGCGGCCGTTTCACCGCCGTGATGGGGCCTTCGGGCTCCGGCAAGTCCACACTGATGCACTGCCTGGCGGGGCTGGACACGGTCTCGTCCGGACAGGTGTGGATCGGCGACACCGAGATCACGGGGCTGCGGGACCGGGAACTGACCCGGCTGCGGCGGGACCGCATCGGGTTCATGTTCCAGTCGTTCAACCTCGTCCCGACGTTGGACGCGCTGGAGAACATCACCCTGCCCCTGGACATCGCGGGCCGCAGGCCCGACGGGAAGTGGCTCGACGAGGTCATCGACACGCTGGGCCTGCGGGACCGGCTCGGGCACCGGCCGTCCCAGCTCTCCGGCGGTCAGCAGCAGCGCGTGGCCTGCGCGCGGGCGCTGGCCTCCCGGCCGGAGCTGATCTTCGCGGACGAGCCGACCGGCAACCTCGACTCGCGCGCCGGGCTGGAGGTCCTGGGCTTCCTGCGCAAGTCCGTCGACGACCTCGGGCAGACCGTCGTCATGGTGACCCACGACCCGGGCGCCGCCGCCCACTCCGACCTGGTGCTCTTCCTCGCGGACGGACGGATCGTCGACGAGATGCGGCGGCCGACGCCGGAAGCGGTACTGGAACGGATGAAGCGTTTCGACGTGATCCGGGCCCGGACCGACGGCACCGGACCGCCGCCCGAGGGGGACTGATCCGGTGCTGAAGGCGACGCTCAGGAGCTTCCTGGCCCACAAGGGACGGCTGCTGCTCTCCGCGCTCGCCGTCGTCCTGTCCGTGGCGTTCGTCGCGGGCAGCCTGATCTTCTCCGACACGGTCGGCCGCACCTTCGACCGGCTGTTCGCCTCGAGCGCCGCCGACGTCACCGTCAGGCCGAGGCAGAACCTCGACGAGGCGCTGCCCTCCGGGGCGACGGCCACCCTGCCCGCCGCGCTCGCGGACCGGGTGGCCCGGGTCGACGGGGTGGCCGCCGCCCGGGTGGAGGCGGAGGCCGAGGACATCACGGTCGTCGACGACGACGACGAACCCGTCAGCCCGACCACCGGCGCCCCCACCACGGGCACCAACTGGAATCCGACCGGCCGCAGCCCCGTCGAGCTCACCTCCGGCCGCGCCCCGCGTGGGCCGGCCGAGGCGTTGATCGACGCGGAGACCGCCGGCCGCGCCGAGGTGCGCATCGGCGACACCCTCACCGTGATCGCGGCGCCCGGCTCCTTCCGGGTGGAGGTCGTCGGCATCGTCACCTTCACCACGGCCAACCCCGGCGTCGCGCTCCTCCTCCTCGACACCCCCACCGCCCAGAGCAGGCTGCTGGGCGACCCGGAGGCCGCCACCGGCATCTCCGTCGACGCGGCGGACGGCGTGAGCGACGACCTGCTCAAGCGGCGCGTGGCCGCGGCCCTCGGACCCGGCGCCTACGACTGCCGCACGGCCGCCGAGCAGGCCAAGTCGGACGTCGAGCAGCTGGGCGGGTTCCTCGACGTCGTCAAGTACGTCATGCTCGGCTTCGCCGGGGTCGCCGTCCTGGTCGGCGTGTTCCTGATCGTCAACACCTTCTCGATGCTGATCGCCCGGCGCACCCGCGAGCTGGGCCTGCTGCGCGCGCTGGGCGCCGACCGGCGCCAGGTGCGGCGCTCGGTCCTCACCGAGGCGCTGCTGCTCGGCCTGGCCGGCTCCACCCTGGGCCTGGCCGCCGGCGTCGGGCTCGCCGTCGGGCTCATCGAGCTCATGAGCCTGGTCGGCACGGACCTCAGGTCCACGGAGATGGTCATCGGCTGGGGGACCCCGGTGGCGGCGTACGCCGTCGGGATCGGCGTCACCTTCGTCGCGGCGTACCTGCCGGCCCGGCGCGCGGCGGGCGTCTCGCCGATGGCCGCCCTCGCGGACGCCGAGGTGGCGGGGGTGGGACGGCCGCTGCGGCTGCGCGCGGTGGCGGGCACGGCCGTCGGGGCGGCGGGGGCGGCGGCACTCGCGGGCTGCGCGGCGGCGACGAGGACGGCGACGGCGGCGTCCCTGCTGGGGCTCGGCGTCGTCCTGACGCTGGTCGCGGCCGTCGTCGCGGGCCCGCTGCTGGTGCGTCCCGTGATCCGGGTGCTCGGCGCGGCCTTCCCGGCACTGTTCGGCGCGATCGGCCGGATGAGCCGGCGCAACGCCCTGCGCAACCCCCGCCGCACGGGGGCCACCGCGTCGGCGCTGATGGTGGGCCTGGCGCTGGTGGGCGGGATGTCGGTGGCGAGCGCCTCGATGACCGTGTCGTTCGACCGGCAGATCGACAAGACCCTGGGCGCCGACTTCGTCGTGCAGAACACCAACTTCGTGCCCTTCCCCCGGGAGGTCACCGACGCGGTGCGCGGCACCGAGGGCGTCGGGCTGGTCGTACGGTCCAGGTTCACGCCGGTCGCGGTGCGCCTTCCGGACGGCGACCGGGTGGAGACCACCGCCGCGGGCTACGACCCGCGGCTCGACGACGTCGCCAACATCACCTACGCGCAGGGGGACACCGCGGGCGCGCTCGCCGGGGGGCGCATCGCGATGGACCGGGACTTCGCGCGGGAGCACGGGGTGCGCCTCGGCACGGTGGTGCCCGTCGAGTTCCAGGGCGGGCGGCGGGCCGAACTGGCGGTCGGCGCGCTCACCGACCAGGAGTCCGCCGAGGGCTTCGGCATACGGGGCGGGCTGTACTTCGGCCTCGCCACCCTGGAGCGGCACGCGCCGGGCGGCCAGGACTCGGTGCTGTACGTCAACGCCTCCCCGGGCACCGGCCCGGACGACCTGCGCGCCGCCCTGGGCCGGACCCTCGACGCGTATCCGCAGGTGCAGGTCAGGGACCTCGCCGACTACAAGGACCTGGTGCGCGACCAGATCGCCGTCCTGCTGTACCTCGTCTACGCGCTGCTGGGGATGGCGATCGTCATCGCGGTGCTCGGCGTGGTCAACACCCTCGCGCTGTCGGTGGTGGAGCGCACCCGGGAGATCGGGCTGCTGCGGGCGATCGGGCTGGCCCGGCGGCAGCTGCGCCGGATGATCCGGCTGGAGTCGGTGGTCATCTCGGTGTTCGGCGCGGTCCTGGGGCTCGCCCTGGGGCTGGTGTGGGGCGTGTGCGCCCAGCAGGTGCTGGCGCTGCAGGGCATGACGGCCCTCGCGATCCCGTGGGGCACGATCGTCGCGGTCGTCGTCGGCTCGGCGGTGGTGGGCGTGGTGGCGGCGCTGCTGCCCGCGGCGCGTGCCTCCCGCATGAATGTGCTGGCGGCCGTCGCGCACGAGTGATTGACTCCCCGGGTCCCCTCAAGTCGCCTGCCCACGAGGAGAGTTCATGCGGCGCGCGTTCCGGTTCGGAGTCAACCTCCTGAGCTCGGCCCCGGCGGCCGAGTGGCGGGCCAAGTGCCGCCGGGCCGAGGAACTCGGCTACGACGTGATCCTCGTCCCCGACCACCTGGGCATGCCCGCGCCCTTCCCCGCCCTGGTGGCGGCGGCCGAGGCCACCGAGCGGCCCCGGCTCGGCACGTTCGTGCTCAACGCCGGCTTCTGGAACCCGGCCCTGCTGGCCCGCGAGGTGGCGACGACGGACGCCCTGACGGGCGGGCGCCTCGAACTCGGGCTCGGCACCGGCTACGTCCGGGCGGAGCACGACACGGCCGGGCTGCCGTTCGGGTCGCCGCGCGAGCGGGTGGAGCATCTGCGGCGCACCGTCGAGGAGCTGGGCCGCCTGCTCGGGTCGCGGGAGCACCAGCCGCGCCCGGTGCAGCCGCGCGTGCCGCTGCTGATCGGCGCCAACGGCGACCGGATGCTCGAACTGACCGCCGAGCACGCCGACATCGCGGCCTTCACGGGCGCGCGGTCGGTGCCGGGGAGCACCACCGGGCAGCCGACGGTGATCAGCGCCGGGGAACTCGACGAGCGCGTGGCGCGCTACCGGGAACGGGCGGCGGGCCGGGCGGTGCCGGCGGAACTCAACCTGCTGATCCAGTTCGTGATCGTCACGGAGGATCCCGAGGCCGCCGTCCGGCCCCTCCTGGAGCAGGCCCCGCACCTGTCCGTGCGGCAGGTGCTCGACCTGCCCGTCGGCCTGGTCGGCACCCCGGACCGGATCACCGCGCAGGTGCTGGAGCGGCGCGATCGGTACGGCTTCACCTACCTGACCGTGCTGGAGCCGCACATGGAGTCCTTCGGGCAGGTCATCGAGCGGCTGCGGGCCGCGTGACCGTCCGGATCGCGAAACGCCGTGCCGCGGTGCGCGGCACCTGATGTGATCACCGCATGACCGATCTGCGCGTACGGGCCGCCGCGCCCGGGGAGCTGGACGCCGTGCCGGCCTTCTGGAAGACGGCCGCCGAGGGGACGAGCATCAGCGACGACCGGGACGGCGTGGAGCGGGCGGTCCGGCGCGACCCGGCGGCGCTGCTCCCGGCCGAGCGCGGCGGGGAACCGGTAGGGACGGTGATCGCCGGTTTCGACGGCTGGCGCTGCCACCTGTACCGGCTCGCGGTGCGCCCGGACCACCCCCGCCGGGGAGAGGTTCGTGCGGCTCGGCGGGCGCCGCGCGGACGCGATGGTGCTGCGGCGCAACGGGACCGCGCAGCACGCGTGGGGCGCGGCCGGTCACGGGCCCGAGGAGCAGTGGCGGCGCTGGGTGAAGCCCCCCTCCGGCCCGATCGCCCGACTTCTTTGCCGATCCTTTACTCTTGAGGGGCCACTCGGTCCTCCATGAAAGGTTGTGAGCGTCCGCCCATGGGCGAGCCTCCCGATGCGCGACATCGCGCACCCCGTCCCGTCCTGTCCGACCATGGGACGGAGGTGAACCGATGACCGAACTGCTCCTGCTGCTGGTGGCGATCCTGCTCTCGCTGGCCTGCGGCGCCTTCGTGGCGGCGGAGTTCTCCCTGACCACGGTCGAGCGCGGTGAGCTGGAGCGGGCCGCGGAACGCGGCGAGCGGGGCGCGTCGGGCGCCCTGAAAGCCGTCCGGAACCTGACCTTCCAGCTCTCCGGGGCGCAGCTGGGCATCACCGTCACCAACCTGGTGGTCGGCATGCTCGCCGAGCCGTCGATCGCCGCGCTGATCGCGGGCCCGCTGCAGGACGCCGGCGTCTCGCGCCCGGCGGCCCGCTCCCTCGCGCTGGTGATCGGCACGGCCCTGTCGACGGTGTTCCTGATGGTCGTCGGCGAGCTCGTCCCGAAGAACTGGGCGATCTCCTCGCCGCTGAAGGTCGCCAAGACCGTGGGCAACGCGCAGCGCTGGTTCAGCGCCGCGTTCCGCCCCTTCATCACCCACCTCAACAACACCGCGAACCGCGTGGTGCGCCGCGTCGGCGTGGAGCCCGCCGAGGAGCTGGCCTCCGCGCGCGGCCCGCAGGAGCTCGCGGCCCTCGCCCGGCACTCCGCCAAGGAGGGCGCCCTGGAGGCCGACACCGCCGAACTGTTCGTGCGGACCCTGAACCTCGCCGACCTGACCGCCGAGAACGTGATGACCCCCCGGGTCCAGGTCATCGCCCTGGACGCCCAGGCGACCTGCGAGGACGTGGCGAACGCGACCCGGGCGACCGGCCTGTCCCGGTTCCCGGTCTACCGCGGCAGCCTCGACACGGTCGTCGGGACCGCGCACGTCAAGGACGTGCTGGCGGTGCCCGCGGAACACCGGCACCGGGTCCCCGTCTCGGAGCTGATGCGCGAACCGCTGCTGGTCCCGGAGTCGCTCACGGTCGACCGCCTCCTGGACCGGCTCTCCGGCAAGCGCACCATGGCCGTCGTGATCGACGAGTACGGCGGCACCGCGGGCGTGGCCACTCTGGAGGACATCGTCGAGGAGGTCGTCGGCGAGGTGCGCGACGAGCACGACCCGCACGAGACGCCCGACCTGGCGCTGGCCGGCACGGACGAGGACGGCCACGCCCTGTACTCGGCCGACGGCTCGGCACGCGTGGACCAGCTCGCGCGGGTCGGCCTGCGGCCGCCGGAGGGACCGTACGAGACGCTGGCCGGGCTCGTGGCCACGGAGCTGGGCCGGATCCCCGCCGTCGGCGACACCCTCCAGGTCGCCGGGTGGCGCATGGAGGTGCTGGACGCCACGGGCCGCCGGGCGGCGCGCGTCCTGCTGCACGCGCCCCTCGACGACGAGCGGCTCGCCGGGAAGGAGGCGGGGCGGTGACCGTCGTACAGCTGCTGATCGGCCTGGCGACCCTCTTCGTCAACGCCTTCTTCGTGGGCGCCGAGTTCGCGCTGATCTCCGTGCGCCGCAGCCAGATCGAGCCGTACGCCGACCAGGGCGACCGGCGCGCCAGGAGCGTGCTGTGGGGCCTGGAGCACGTGTCCGCGCTGATGGCGGCGGCACAGCTCGGCATCACGCTGTGCACGCTGGTCCTCGGCGTGGTCGCCGAGCCGGCCATCGCGCATCTGCTGGAGCCGGTGTTCCACGCGGTGGGCGTGCCCGAGGGCGCCGGGCACGCGGTGTCCTTCGTGATCGCGCTGGCCCTGGCGACGTACCTGCACATGCTGCTCGGCGAGATGGTGCCGAAGAACATCGCCCTCGCGGAGCCGGTGCGCAGCGCGCTGGCGCTGGGTCCGCCCCTGGTGGCGCTGTCCCGGGCGCTGCGCCCGGTGATCTTCACCGTGAACGCCTTCGCCAACACGCTGCTGAAGCTGCTGCGGGTGGAGGCCCGGGACGAGGTCGCCGCGTCCTACTCGGACGCCGAGATCGCGCAGATCGTGAAGGACTCCAGCGAGGCCGGGCTCATCGACGACCGTGCCCAGGAGCGGCTGCACGACGCGCTGGAACTGGGCCGCCGGCCGGTGCGCGACGTGGTGCTGCCACTGGAACGTGTGGTGTACGCGCGCGTGGGGGTCACACCGGAGCGGCTGGAGCAGTTGTCGGCCCGGTCGGGGTTCTCCCGCTTCCCGGTGGTGGACGAGGGGCGGCGGATCGTCGGCTACCTGCACGTCAAGGACGCCCTCGACGCCTCGCCGCGCGACGTGCCGTTCCGGCTGCGGGACATGCGGCCCATCGCGCGGGTCCGGGAGAGCACGCCGCTGGACGACGTCCTCACGGCGATGCGCGGCAGCCGTACGCACCTGGCGGCCGTGATCGGGTCCGACGGGCGGCTGGCGGGGCTGGTGACCATGGAGGACGTGCTGCGGGAGCTGTTCGGGCAGCGGGCGTGAGCCGTCCCCGGGGCCGGGGGCGACCGACCGGCGGGTATGTGCACGGGATAGCATCTCTGTCGCCATGCAGACGAACCCCACCCACACCAGCCTGGTCGCGATCGGCGACTCCTTCACCGAGGGCATGTCGGACCTGCTGCCGGACGGCACCTACCGCGGCTGGGCCGACCTCCTGGCCGCGCGGATGGCCGCCCGCACCCCCGGCTTCCGGTACGCCAACCTCGCGGTGCGCGGGAAGCTGATCGGGCAGATCGTCCAGGAGCAGGTCGACGCGGCGGCGGCCATGCAGGCGGACGTGGTGACCCTGGTCGGCGGCCTCAACGACACCCTGCGCCCCAAGTGCGACATGGCCCGGGTGTGCGGTCTGCTGGAGGAGGCCGTCGAGAAGCTCGCCCCCTCCTGCAAGCAGTTGGTGCTGATGCGCAGCCCCGCCCGCCAGGGCCCGGTCCAGGAACGCTTCCGGCCGCGCATGGAGGTGCTGTTCGCCGCCGTCGACGAGCTCGCCCGGCGGCACGACGCGCTGGTGGTCGACCTGTACGGGGCGCCCTCGCTCGCCGATCCGCGCCTGTGGGACGTGGACCGGCTGCATCTGACGGCCGAGGGCCACCGCCGGGTCGCGGAGGCCGTCTGGCAGGCGCTCGGCTACGAGCCCGAGGACCCCGAGTGGCACGTCCCGCCGGGGGCGACGGCGCCGCCCGGCTGGGTGGCGCGGCGGGTCGCGGACGCCCGGTTCGCCCGGCAGCACCTGCTGCCGTGGATCGGGCGCCGGCTGACCGGACGGTCCTCGGGCGACGGCCTGCCGCCGAAGCGTCCGGAACTGCTGCCGTACGACGTCTGAGACCCTCCCGGCGACCGCGCGTCCCCGGCTCCCGGCCCTCGGCTCCCGGCTCCCGGCTCCCGGCTCCCGGCTCCCGGCTCCCGGCCGGATCGTGCGCCCGGGACGTCTCGTGCGTCGGGCGCCGCCGGGCGCCGGGGGCCTCCCGGCATCCGCCGTGCGCCCCTGCCCACGGGTCCCGGGACGGCACGCGCGCCGGGGCCGTGGCCCCGCACCGGGCGAGCCCGCCGGGCCGGCCCGGTCCGCCAGGCCCGCCAGGTCCGCCAGGTCCGCCCGGGCCGCCGCCGCGCGACGCGGGGACGCTCGCCCGCCCGGGCCCGCCCGCCCGTGCCGCACCGGCGCGCAGGGCGAGCCCGCCCGGGCGACTCCGGGGCCTGCGCCCCGGGGCCGGCGGCCGGTGACGCGCCACCGGGCACGGCCGGAGACACGCCGCCGGATGGCCGATCAAGGACATCTCGTCGGCTTTCCGGCCATAACGTGCGCCGTATGATCAAACGCCATCTCGCCTACCTGGCATGCACCACGGCACTCGTCGGCTCGGCGATCGGGGCCGCACCACCGGTGGACGGCCCGAGGACGCACCTGGTCCGCCCCGGGGAGTCGATCCAACAGGCGGTCGACACCGCGAAGCCCGGCGACACGGTCCTGCTGACCTCCGGCACCTTCCGCGAGAGCGTCCGGGTGACCACGTCCCGGCTGACCCTGCGCGGCATGGGCGCCGGGCGCACCGTGATCGCGCCGCCCGCCAAGAAGGCGGCCAACGGTTGCGCACAGGCCGGCAACGGCATCTGCGTGGAGGGGACGCCGAGCCGTCCGGTCGAGCGCACCGCCGTCACCTCCCTGACCCTGTCCGGCTTCGCGAAGAACGGCCTGTGGGCCACGGACACCGACCGGCTCACGGTCCGGCGGGTGACCGCCGAGAGCAACGGGCAGTGGGGCATCGCCCAGCAGCGCTCCGTGCGCGGCGTGTTCACGTACAACACGGCCCGCGGCAACGGCGACGCGGGCGTCTTCCTCGCCAACACGGTCACCGCCGAGGGCGGTGCCACGGACTCCCTCGGCGCGGTGGTCGCCCGCAACCGGCTGGAGGGCAACCGGGTCGGGGTCACCGTCCGCCGCCTGCGGAACCTGACCGTCGCCTACAACGACGCCACCGCCAACTGCGCGGCCGTGTTCGTCGTCGGCGACGAGACCCCGCCACGGGCGGGCGCCCTGACCGTGCGCCACAACCGGATCGT
Organism: Streptomyces sp. NPDC052701; assembly: GCF_040678355.1. NCBI lineage: Bacteria > Bacillati > Actinomycetota > Actinomycetes > Kitasatosporales > Streptomycetaceae > Streptomyces > Streptomyces sp. NPDC052701. The sequence continues at coordinate 95,366 of NZ_JBFATO010000012.1, read as the reverse complement.
GGCGAACAACAAGTACTGCCCGAAGACCCCCCGGCTGCCCTTCCTGCAGGGTTCGGGCATCGTGCTGACCGGCGCCGAGGACACGCTGGTGACGCGCAACCTGATCACGGACCACAAGGGCGCCTCGCCGCTGTCCGGCGGTGTCGTGATCTTCAAGAGCATGGTGGGCGTCAGGAGCGAGCGGAACCGGATCACCGGCAACACGCTGCGCAACAACTCCCCGGCGGACCTGGTCGACACGGACACCGCGAAGAACAACACCTTCCGGGACAACACCTGCACGGTGTCCCGGCCCGCGGGGCTGTGCTGAAGCCCGCGGCACCCCGCTGAACCCCCGTACCCACCCGTGAAACCACGAAGGAAAGGCGGCACATGACGACCGCAGACCCTGCCCCGCCGCCGTCGATGCGGCTGAGGGAGCTCGTGTTCGGGGCGGCGTGCGCCGCCGCCCTGCGCGCGGCCGCCCGGCTGGGCGTCGCCGACGCGCTCGGGGACTCCCCCACGACCGTGGAGGAGCTCGCGGCCGCGGTGAAGGCCGAACCGAAACCGCTGCGGCGGCTGCTGCGGGCCCTGACCTGCTACGGGCTCTTCACCGAGCAGCCGGACGGCACGTTCGCGCACACCGACATGTCCCGGCTGCTGCGCGAGGACGACCCCAACAGCCTGCGCGACATCTGCCTGTGGTGCACCGAGCCGTGGACCTGGGACGCCTGGCCGCGCCTCGACGAGGCGGTGCGCACCGGCCGCAACGTCGTGGAGGACCTGTACGGCAAGGAGTTCTTCACCTACCTGCACGAGGACGCCCCGGAGTCGGCCGCCGTCTTCAACCGGGCCATGACGACCTCCAGCCGGCAGTCCGCGCGGGACGTCGCCGAGCACCTCGACCTGTCGGGGCGCGCGTCGGTCGCCGACATCGGCGGCGGCCAGGGGCACGTGGTGGCGAGCCTGCTGGAGAAGTACCCGACGATGCACGGCGCCCTGCTCGACCTGCCGGGCGTCGTGGAGAACGCCGACCCGCGGCTGCGGCCGGGCGGCCCCCTCGCGGACCGGGTGCGGATCGTGCCCGGCGACGTCCGCGCCGCGGTCCCGGTGGCGTCCGACGTCTACATCGTCAAGAACATCCTGGAGTGGGACGACGACAGCACCGCCCGGCTGCTGCGCAACGTCGTCGAGGCGGGCGGGCCGGGGGCCCGGGTGGTGGTCATCGAGAACCTCGTCGACGACAGCCCGTCGATGCGGTTCAGCACCGCCATGGACCTGCTGCTGCTGCTGAACGTCGGCGGCGCCAAGCACACCACCGACAGCATGGTCCGCCGGCTGACCGCGGCGGGCCTGGTCGTCGACGACATCGGCCCGGTCAACCCGTACCTGCACGCGTTCGACTGCACCGTGCCGGGGTGACCCCGCCGGGCGCCCGGTGAACGCGCCTGCGGCACCGGGCCCGGCCCGGTGTCAGGCGCCCGGTGAACGGCGGTCGGTGAGGGACTCCATGCGGACGAGGGCCAGCAGACGCCCGAGGCCGTCCTCACCGGCCGCGGCGCCGTCGAGGAGGGTCGTCAGCTCGGCCACCCGCCCCGTGTCCGCGAGGCCGAAGGAGCGGGCGGGGTCGGCGTCCAGCCCGCCCCGCACGTCGATCAGCCGCACCACCACATCGCCGCGCTGGAAGATCGTGCTGCGCAGGACGGGGCTGCGCGGATCGTCCGCCGCCGCCTCGTCGTGCCGGGCGAGCACCTCGGCCAGCCGCATCCCGGCGCCCGGCCTGGCCGGGTAGGACAGCGCGTGCCGTTCGCCCGCCGTGCCCGCCCCGGCGTCCTGCGCCGTCACGTGGTGCACGGCCGGCAGCGCCGCCCGGGTGAAGAAGACCCGGGCGCTGTCCGGGTCGTCCAGGTCCCGGTACTGCTCCAGGTGCGGGTTGAGTGCCTCCTCCACGGCCCGCACCTCGGGCTGCTGCGCGACGTGGCGCAGCGCCGCGAGCAGGTCGCCGCGCACCTCGATGGCCCGCACGACCCGGTTGCCGTGCAGGAACAGGGAGGTGCGGACCAGCCGGGTGGTGTCGTCGACCCGGCTCTCGGGCGCGGCGTAGTCGGAGAGGATCCCCGCCACGGCCCGTTCGCTGCCCGGCCTGACGGTGAAGGTGAGGGCGTGCCGGATCACTCCGTCGCCGGTCCGGGGGGACGCCGGGGGCCGCTGCCGCCCTACCTCGGCGGTGGGCCGGCCGCCCCCGACCTCGCGCAGGACGTGGAAGCGCAGCGACCGGGTGTCCCGGACGCAGCTGTGCAGCGGCCTGACCATCCGCACGTGCTCCTCGCTGTTCACCCAGTCGAGGAACGGCGGGGCACTCTCCCACTCGCTGGTGATCAGCCACTGGGAGGGGTTCTCGATCGACTGGCACAGCTGCTCGCCGACGTGCCCGGGCACGGACGCGACATGCCTGCAGAGCCGCTCGTACGTCTCCAGGAACTGCTGCTGGGCACCGTCGTGGACCTCCACCAGCAGGACGACCCGGAGCGGGGCGCCGTCGAACGCGGACTGGGAGACACGCTGCGACACCTGCCGCGCCGGGGGTCGTTCAGAAAGGGTGGTCATGCTGCGCACGGCTCCTTCGCGGGACGGATTCGCGGGACAGGGGGAACGCCGGCCGCGAGCACTATGACGCGCCAGCCTGCGTCGATCTTGTGCCGGTCCACAGGCGTGCGCGACTCGTACGCACCGCGCGGGTGAGTGCCCGGGCCTTACGGGCACCGGCGCGCGGCGCCCGTGGCCCGGCCTCCCCGTGCGCACGGGCGTTCCAGGGCCCCTGCGGGCGGCGGGTAAACTCCGTGCACGTGACTTCTGCGCCCGCCAAGCCCCGCATCCCGAACGTCCTCGCCGGACGCTACGCCTCCGCCGAGCTCGCCACGCTCTGGTCGCCCGAGCAGAAGGTGAAGCTGGAACGGCAGCTCTGGCTCGCCGTGCTGCGCGCCCAGAAGGACCTCGGGATCGAGGTGCCGGACACCGCGCTCGCCGACTACGAGCGTGTCCTGGACCAGGTCGACCTGGCCTCCATCGCCGAGCGCGAGAAGGTCACGCGGCACGACGTGAAGGCGCGGATCGAGGAGTTCAACGACCTCGCCGGGCACGAGCACGTCCACAAGGGCATGACCTCCCGCGACCTCACCGAGAACGTCGAGCAGCTGCAGATCCGGCTGTCGCTGGAGCTGATGCGCGACCGCACGGTGGCGGTGCTGGCGCGGCTCGGCAGGCTGGCCGGGGAGTACGGCGAGCTGGTCATGGCCGGCCGCTCCCACAACGTGGCCGCGCAGGCCACCACCCTCGGCAAGCGCTTCGCGACCGCCGCCGACGAGCTGCTCGTCGCCTACGGCCGGGTCGAGGAGCTGCTGGGCCGCTATCCGCTGCGCGGCATCAAGGGCCCGGTCGGCACGGCCCAGGACATGCTGGACCTGCTGGGCGGGGACGCCGCCAAGCTGGCCGAGCTGGAGCGGCGCATCGCCGGGCACCTGGGCTTCTCTCAGGCGTTCACCTCGGTCGGCCAGGTCTACCCGCGCTCGCTGGACTACGAGGTCGTCACCGCGCTGGTGCAGCTGGCGGCGGCGCCGTCGTCGCTGGCGAAGACGATCCGGCTGATGGCCGGGCACGAGCTGGTCACCGAGGGCTTCAAGCCGGGCCAGGTCGGCTCCTCCGCGATGCCGCACAAGATGAACACCCGCTCCTGCGAGCGCGTCAACGGCCTGATGGTGGTCCTGCGCGGCTACGCCTCGATGACCGGCGAGCTGGCGGGCGACCAGTGGAACGAGGGCGACGTGTCCTGCTCGGTGGTGCGCCGGGTCGCGCTGCCGGACGCGTTCTTCGCGCTGGACGGCCTGCTGGAGACCTTCCTGACGGTGCTCGACGAGTTCGGCGCGTTCCCGGCCGTGGTGGCGCGCGAGCTCGACCGCTACCTGCCGTTCCTGGCCACCACGAAGGTGCTGATGGGCGCGGTGCGCGCGGGTGTCGGCCGCGAGGTCGCGCACGAGGCGATCAAGGAGAACGCGGTCGCCACGGCCCTGGCGATGCGCGAGCAGGGTGCCGAGCGCAACGACCTCCTCGACAAGCTCGCCGCCGACGAGCGCCTGCCGCTGGACCGTGCGCGGCTCCAGGAGCTGATGGCGGACAAGCTGTCCTTCACGGGCGCCGCCGGCGACCAGGTGGCCGCCGTCGTCGGCCGGGTCGAGGAGATCGTCAAGCAGCACCCGGAGGCCGCGGGCTACACGCCCGGGGCGATCCTCTGACCCGCCGCACGGCATGCCGCGCTTCACGCCCGAGGAGTTGGAGGCCGCCCGCGACCGTCTGGTGCCGGACGTGGTCGCGGAGGGCCTGCGTGTGCTGTTCTGCGGGATCAACCCCGGTCTGATGACGGCCGCGACGGGCCATCACTTCGCCCGTCCCGGCAACCGCTTCTGGCCGGTGCTGCACCGCTCCGGGTTCACCCCGAGGCTGCTGAAGCCGTCCGAGCAGCGGGAGCTGCTGGAGTACGGGCTCGGCATCACGAACGTCGTGGCGCGGCCGAGCGCGCGGGCGGACGAGCTGAGCGCGCAGGAGTACCGCGAGGGCGGGCGGCAGCTCGCCCTGAAGGTGGCACGGCTGCGGCCGCGCTGGCTCGCCGTGGTCGGGGTCACCGCCTACCGCGCCGCGTTCGACGACCGCAAGGCGCAGGTGGGACCGCAGACGCGGACGATCGGCGACACACGCGTGTGGGTGCTGCCCAACCCGAGCGGGTTGAACGCGCACTGGACGCTGGAGACGATGGCGCAGGAGTTCGCGCGGCTGCGGGAGGCGGCGGAGGCCTGAGCGGCGGGGCTCCGCCTCCGCGGGCCCGGCGGCCGGGCGGGAACCCGTCCGCGCGGGCGCCTGCCCGAGCGGGCCCGGCCCGCCGACACCGTGCACGCGGTGCGGCTGGTCGCCGGGGGCGAGTCGCTGCCGTTCCCCGCCCGGGCACGGCACTTGACCGCCGAGTACGGTGACGGCGGCGGGGAACCGGGCGGCGCGGGTGCCGCTCGCCGGGGTCCACCGTGCCGAGTACGATCCGGCCAACACGCGCACGAGCTGGGAGGACGGACGGTGGGGCGGCTGACCGGCGGGGATCCCTCGCTGCTGCGCAGGATCAACTCCACGGTGGTGCTGCACGCGCTGCGTGCCACGGACTGCGCGACCCTGACCGAGGTCACGCGGGTGACGGGACTGTCCCGGCCCACTGTCGAGGGCGTCGTCGAGGGGCTCATCGAGGCGGGCCTGGTCGTCGAGACGGCCGCCGACGAGGGGGGCGTGCGGCGGCAGGGGCGGCCGGCGCGGCGGTTCCGGTTCCGGGCCGAGGCCGGGCACCTGCTGGGCCTGGAGATCGGGGCGCGCCGGGTGGCCGTGCTGCTGTCCGCTCTGGACGGCCGGGTGATCGGCGCCCAGGCCAAGGACGTCGACGAGACGGCGTCGGCCGACGAGCGTCTGGAACGGGCGCGCACGGCGGTCGCCGAGCTGCTGCGCCGGGCCGGTGTCGCGCGCGGTTCGCTGCGGGCGGTCGGTGTGGGCACGCCCGGGATCGTCGAGGCCGACGGCACGGTGCGGCTGAGCACCGCGCTGCCCGGGTGGACGGGGCTGCGGCTGGGTGAACGGCTGAGCCGTTCCTTCAAGTGCCCGGTGCTGGTGGAGAACGACGCCAACGCGGCGGCCGTGGCCGAGCACTGGAAGGGCTGCGCCGTCGGCACGGACGACGTGGTGTTCGTGCTGGCCGGGCTGAGCCCGGGTGCCGGTTCGCTGATCGGCGGACGGCTGCACCGGGGGTTCGGCGGTGCGGCCGGGGAGATCGGGGCGCTGCACCTGCTGGGCCGCGAGGCGGCTCCGGAGACGCTGCTGTCCACCACGGACGAGCCGCTGCACCCGCTCGACGAGCAGGCCGTCGCGAAGGTCTTCGCGCAGGCCCGCGAGGGCGACCGGCGGGCCCGTGCGGCCGTGGACCGCTTCATCCGGCGGCTCGTGCACGACGTGGCGGCCCTGGTGCTGGCCCTCGACCCGGAGCTGGTCGTCGTCGGCGGCTGGGCGGCCGGGCTGGACGGCGTCCTGGACCCGCTGCGCCGCGAACTGGCCCGCTACTGTCTGCGCCCGCCGAGGGTCGTCCTGTCCCTGCTGGGCGAGGCGGCGGTGGCGACGGGGGCGCTGCGGCTGGCCCTCGACCACGTGGAGGGGCAACTGTTCGCGGTGGAGGGCACGGTGACGGCACGCCGGTAGACCGGAGGCCGCCCCGCGTCGCCGCGCCCGGCGCGTCGCCCTGCTCCCGGGAAACGGGCCGCGCCCCGGAGGGGACCCGGGGCGCGGCGGATGCGGTGGGGTGGAGTGGGTCAGGACGCCCGGCGCTGGGGACCGTGGTGGATCTCCACACCGCCGAAGTCGCCGAAGGTCAGCCGGCAGGTGTCCGCGCGGTAGGTGGCGACGGACAGCGCCGCGGTGCGGCCCTCGGCGATGAAGCGGGTGGTGACGACGAGGACGGGCGCGCCGGGGAGCCGGTCCAGTTCCCTGGCGTCCTCCGCGCCGGCCGAGCCGAGCTCGACGGTGTTCTCCTGCCGCTCCAGCTCCAGGCGCTGCAGCTCGCGCAGCACGGCACGCGCACGGGCCGTTGCGGACGGCGCGTCGATGGCGGACAGGTCGGGCACCGACGACGCCGGGATGTACAGCAGTTCGGCGGCGACCGGCTGACCGCGCGACACACGGGAGCGGCGCACGATGTGCACGGACTCGTCCCGGCCGGTCCGCAGGGCCTCGGCGACGGCCGCGGGCGGCACCGCGAGCGCGCAGTCGACGGGGCGCCAGGCGTCCTCGGGCCCGCCCGGCCAGGCGTGCTGGTCCGTGCCGACGGCCACGCCCATGCGCGGCGGGGCGACGGTCGTGCCGACGCCGCGGCGGCGGTGCAGCCTGCCCTCGAGTTCGAGCTGTTCCAGGGCCTGCCGGAGCGTGGCGCGGGCGACGCCGAAGCGGGCGGCGAGGTCGCGTTCGTTGGGCAGGATCTCGCCCACGGAGAACTCCGAGTCGAGCGCTTCGGTGAGCACGGTCTTGAGGTGCCAGTACTTCGGTTCCGGCACCGATTCCAGCTGCGTGGTCCCCACCCTGTCCTCCGCGGTCGCTGGTCCGGCGGCGTTTTCGGCGCCCTTGTTTATTAAAGGTTGTTGCACTTGTCTGCGACCATAGGACGGCCCTCACCCTTGGTCAAGACCAATCATCGACCCCTCGCCGGCGGCTCGGGGCCGGTGTCGGGGAGCGTTCACAAGGCGTTCGTACGCCGTCATGACCCGGACACAAGCGGCCATGTGCGCGTCATGAGGGACCGGGCGCCCGACGGGACGGCGAAGCCCCCGTCACCCGACGGGGGCTCGAAGGCGCACGCCTAGACGGTGGCCAGCGACCGCAGCTTGTCGGGGTTGCGGATGACGTAGACCGCCTGGATGCGCCCGTCGGCGACGTCCACCTGGAAGACGGAGTCGGGCTCGTCGCCGGAGAGCGCCAGGGCCGCGGGGCCGCCGTTGAGTTCCAGGAAGCGCAGGGACAGGTCCGCGATGCCCTTGCGGGCGGCGCCGAGGAGGAAACGGCCCACCTTGTCGGCGGTCCGCAGCTCCCGCAGCGGGGCCCGCGCCTTGCCGCCGCTGTCGCCGACGAGCCGGACGTCCGGCGCGAGCAGCGCCATCAGTGCCTCCAGGTCGCCGCCTGCCGCGGCGGCCAGGAACCGTTCGGTGAGGTCGCGGCGCTGGGCCGGGTCGACCTCGTAGCGCGGCCGGCGCTCCTCGACGTGCCGGCGGGCGCGGGCGGCGAGCTGGCGGATCGCCGGTTCCCCGCGGTCGAGCATGGCGGCGATCTCGTGGTGGGGGAAGCCGAAGGCCTCCCGCAGCACGAACACCGCGCGCTCCAGCGGCGAGAGCGACTCCAGGACGACGAGGACGGCGAGGGAGACGGAGTCGGCGAGCACGGCCCGCTCCGCGGTGTCCTGCACGGTGTCGCCGAAGTCGGTGACGTACGGCTCGGGCAGCCAGGGGCCGACGTAGGTCTCGCCGCGCGCCTTGATCTGCCGCAGCCGGTCGATGGCCAGACGGGTGGTGACGCGCACCAGGTAGCCGCGTGGTTCGCGCACGTCGCCGCGGTCGGCGCCGGACCAGCGCAGCCAGGCCTCCTGGACCACGTCCTCGGCGTCGGCCACCCGCCCCAGCATGCGGTAGGCCACGCCCAGCAGGACGGGACGGTGCCGTTCGAAGACGTCGGTCGCGGTGTCGGTGGTCACGGCACCATCCCAGCCGACCGGCGCGGCCCTGTCCAGACTCGATCACCGGGGTGCGCCGGGCGTGTCGAAGGGGTTCGTGCCGTCGGCCCTCCGGGGCCCATCCGCCGGCAGCGGTCGCCGGCAGGCCGGCCGTGACGGCAGCCGCCGACGGGGCCGGGCGGCCGGCAGCCGGTGCCCGGGTCCCGGACCGGGGAGGCCGTCGAACGCAGGCGGACGATGCCCCGCGGGTGAGCGGACCGGGCCGACGGCGCGGACGGCGCCGGCCGGGCACCTCACGCCGGTTCCCGCCACGCCGTGGCCGGTTGTTCACTGGCGGTTCGTGTGTGCGCCGCGGCACACCGGTAGGGATGGCACCGCACACCGGCCGGATCACGTCCCTGGAGGCGCAGTCATGTCACACCGTCCCTTTCCCGGCCGCCGCAGCGTCCTGCGCGGCTCGCTCGCCGCGTCCGCGGCCCTGACCCTGCCCGGCGCCCTCGGCGCGGCACCCGCCTTCGCGCTGTCCGGACGTCCCAGAGCCGACTGGGGCGTGCAGACGGGCGACGTGACCTCGAACTCGGGCCTGGTGTGGGTGCGCTCCGACCGTCCGGCCCGGATGATCGTCGAGACGTCGGCCACCGAGTCCTTCCGCGCCCCGCGCCGGTGGCACGGCCCGCTGCTCGGCCCGGACACGGACTTCACCGGCACGACCCGGCTGCGGGGGCTGCCGCCGGGCGAGCAGATCCACTACCGCGTGCTGCTCGCCGACCCGGACGACCCGCGCCGGACCGGCGAACCGGTCGCCGGCACGTTCCGCACGGTGCCGGTCCGGCGGCGCGGCGGCACGCGGTTCGTGTGGTCGGGCGACCTGGCCGGGCAGGGCTGGGGCATCAACCCCGACCTCGGCGGCTACCGCATCTTCGACGCGATGGCGCGGCTGGACCCGGACTTCTTCCTGTTCAGCGGTGACACGATCTACGCCGACGGGCCCATCGCGGCGACCGCCGCCCTGCCCGGCGGCGGCACCTGGCGGAACGTCACCACCGAGGAGAAGTCCAAGGTCGCCGAGACCCTGGCCGAGTTCCGCGGCGCCTTCCGCTACAACCTGCTCGACGCGAACCTGCGCCGGTTCAACGCCCAGGTGCCCTGCGTCGTCCAGTGGGACGACCACGAGGTCCGCAACAACTGGTACCCCGGCCAGGTCATCGCCGACACGGACACCCGCTACACCGAGAAGCGCGTCGACGTCCTGACGGGCCGGGCCCGGCGCGCGTTCGGCGAGTACTTCCCGGTCTCCACGCTGCGCCCGGGGGCGCGGGAGGGCCGGGTGTACCGGGTGCTGCGGCAGGGCCCGCTGCTCGACGTGTTCGTGCTGGACATGCGCACCCACCGCAACCCCAACTCGCCCGGCGTGCAGACCGCCGACCCGCAGGGCATCCTCGGCCGCGAGCAACTGGAGTGGCTCAAGCGCGAACTGGCGCGGTCGCGGGCGGTGTGGAAGGTGATCGCCGCCGACATGCCGCTCGGCCTGGTCGTGCCGGACACACAGGAGGGAAAACCGCACGTCGAGGCCGTGGCGCAGGGCGACCCGGGCGCGCCGCTCGGCCGTGAACTGCAGATCGCCGAGCTGCTGCGGTTCGTCAAGCACCGGCGGATCACCGGCACGGTGTGGCTGACGGCCGACGTGCACCACACCTCGGCCCAGCACTACCAGCCCTCGCGGGCCGCGTTCGGCGACTTCGAGCCGTTCTGGGAGTTCGTCTCCGGACCGCTCAACGCCGGTGCGTTCCCGGCCTCCGCGCTCGACGGCACCTTCGGTCCCGAGCGGGTGTTCGTGAAGGCACCGACCACCGCGAACGTCTCACCCGCCGGCGGCCACCAGTTCTTCGGCGAGGTCGACATCGACGGCGACAGCGGCGAGATGACGGTACGGCTGCGCGAGCAGGACGGAACGGTGTTGTTCACCAAGGTGCTGCAGCCGGGCCTGGTCGGGCAGTGACCCCCCTCGGCCGCGGGGTCCTCCGACCGCGCCTGCCCCGGGCGCGGTCGTCGGGCTCCGGTCGTCCGCTCCGCCGGTGCCGGCGGGGCGCGGCCGGCCCGGCACGGGACGGCCGGGCGCCGGCCCCGGGCCGCCGGTGCGGCGCGGGGTGGTGAAGCCGCTGCGGCCGGCCGAGCCGCTGTGGCCGGCCGAGCCGGCGCGGGCGGCCGCTGCCACGGGGCGGCCACGCCACCGTCCGGGGCGTGCTCCGCCACGCCCCGGACGGTGCTCCTGGCGGCTCCCGGCACCGACGGCGCCGCCACGCCGGCCAGGGGGCCTGGAGGCCAGAGGCGCGGGGGCGCGGGGCGCGGGGGCGCGGGGCGCGAAGGCCCAGAGGCCCGGAGGCGCGGAGACCCAGAGGCGTGGGGGCCTGGGGAGGGCCGGAAGCGCGGGGGCCCGAAGGCCTGGAGGTCTGGAGGCCTGGGGGCGCGGAAGCCGGAGGCGCGGAAGCCCGGGGGCCGGAAGCGCGGGGGCGCGGGAGCCCGGAGGCCCGGAGGCCCGGGGCCCGGGGAGGGCCGGAGGCGCGGAGGCCCGGGGGGGGGCCGGAAGCGCGGGGGCCCGGGGAGGGCCGGAAGCGCGGGGGCCCGGGGGCCCGAAGGCCCGAAGGCCCGGGGCCCGGGGGCCCGGGAGGCCGGAAGCGCGGGGCCTGAGGGCCCGGAAGCGCGGGGGGCCGGAAGCGCGGGGGGCCGGAAGCACGGGGCCCGGGGCCCGGTGGCCTGCCGGGCGTCGTCGCGGAGTGCGCGGCGCGGCGCGGCCGGGGCCGAGGGCGAACCGCCGCATCTGGCACAGAAGGCGGCCCGGCGCGGCTCCTCCCGGCCGGCCGCACGGGCCCGCCGGCCGCGCAGCGCGCCGGCGGAGGGGGTGGCCGCCCGACGCAGGCGTGTGGCAGCCTCGCCCGGCCCCGGCGCCCACCGCCGGCCGGGGACGGCCGATCCGGGCAGGCGGGCCTCCGGCCGGCCCCCGCGCCGCCCACACTCGTAAAAAGGGCAACAAAAGGTCAGAAGTTCGCTTTACCCATCGGTCACAGAGCGTTCGTGATCACGCAACACCGTTCCTTCACAGTGGGTGCATGAGTCGAGACATGTCCGATGTGACGCGCACGGAGAACGGTCGCCGCACCAGCCCCTGGCAGCGGATCGCGACGCCGTTCCACACCTGGTGGACACGGCGCCACGGTCACGCGCCGCCGAGGCTCGATACCGGTGCCCGGCCGCCGTCCGCCGGACGGCAGGCCGGGCCGTCCGCCCCGTCACCCGCGGTCCCCGAGGAGAGGGTGCTGTGGCGGATGCGGACGACGGTGAAGGACGAGCCGGGGTCGCTGGCCGCGCTGTGCACCGCCCTCGCCGAGCGGCGGGTCGACATCCTCAGCCTGCAGACGCACCCGCTGGCCGAGGGCACCGTGGACGAGTTCCTGCTGCGCGCCCCGGGAGGGCTCGGCGCGGCCGAGATCACCGGCGCGGTGTCGCGGGCGGGCGGCACGGACACCTGGATGGAGCGGGCCGACGCCCACGACCTGGTGGACGCGCCGACCCGGGTCCTGGGCCTGGCCGCCCGGACCGCCACGGACGCGGCGGAACTGCCGCTGGCGCTGCGGCAGTTGCTGGGCCGGTGCACGATCCGCTCCCTGCCCGCCGCGCCGGGCCGCGGCGACCGGGCGCCCGCCGGCGGGCCGGTGGAGGGTGCCCTGGAGGACACCGTGATGCGCCTGCGCGCGCCGGAGGGCGGAGTGATCACCGTGGAGCGGCCGTACCTGCCGTTCACGCCGACCGAGTTCGCCCGGGCCCGGGCGCTGGTGGAGCTGGACGCCCGGCTCGGCCCGCGCCTGCCGCGCGGCCGGGACGTGCTGACGCTGCCCGAGGGCAGTGACATCACCGTGCGCCGGGCCGACACCCGTGACGTGCCGGCCGCGCGGGAGATGCACGAGCGGTGCTCCGAGCGGACCCTGAGGCTGCGGTACCACGGGCCGGTGGGCGACGCGGACCGCTATCTGAACCACCTGCTCAGCCCGCGCTTCGGTCGCACGCTCGCCGCGCGGACCGCCTCGAGCCGTCTCGTCGCGCTCGGCCACCTGCTGTGGGACGGCGACGAGACGGAGGTCGCGCTGCTCGTCGAGGACGCCTGGCAGCGGCGCGGCGTCGGCGGCGAACTCCTCGCCCGGCTCGTGGCGATGGCGGCCGAGGCGGGCTGCGAGAGCGTGTACGCCGTGACGCAGGCCTCCAACACCGGCATGGTCGCCGCGATGCGCGGCCTCGGCCTCCCCCTCGACTACCAGATCGAGGAGGGCACCCTGGTGATCACGGCCCGGCTGCGACCGGCTCCCCTCGCCGCGCGGCTGCCGTAGGGCGCCGAGCGGGCCGGACGCGGCCAGGTCACCGGTCAGGGCCCCTCGGACCGGCCCCGGCCCGTCCGGACGGCCCGGCCGGCGCGCCGGGCCGTCCGGTCCTCACCCCCGCGCCGCGGCCGGGGCGGGCCGCTCCCCCAGCGCCCCGTCCAGATCCGCCCACAGGTCCTCGACGTCCTCCAGTCCCACCGACAGCCGCAGCAGCCGGTCGTCGACCCCGGCGCCCCTGCGGTCGCCGGCGTCGACGATGCGGTGGCTGATGGAGGCCGGGTGCTGGATGAGCGTGTCGACGCTGCCGAGGCTCACGGCCGGGGTGATCAGGCGCACCCCGGCGATGACCTCGTGCGGGTCGCCGTGCACCTCGAAGCTGACCATGGCGCCGCCGACGCGGGGGTAGTGCACGCGGGCCACGCGCGGGTCGGCGGCGAGGCGGCGGGCGAGTTCGGCGGCGTTCGCGGAGGCGGCCCGCACCCGCACCGGCAGGGTCGACAGCCCGCGCAGCAGCAGGTAGCCGGCCAGCGGGTGCAGGACACCGCCGGTGGCGAACCGCACCTGCCGCAGCGGTCCCGCGAGCTCCTCGTCGCAGGCCACCACGCCCGCGAGCACGTCGCCGTGCCCGCCCAGGTACTTGGTGGCGCTGTGCAGCACCAGCCGCGCGCCCTGCTCGGCGGGACGCTGCAGCACCGGCGTGGCGAAGGTGTTGTCCACCAGCAGCGGCACGGACCCGCAGGCGTGCGCCACGGCCCGCAGGTCCACCTCGGCGAGCGTCGGGTTGGCCGGGGACTCCACCAGCACCAGCCCGGTGTCCGGGCGCAGCGCGTCCGCGATGCCCGCCGGGTCGGTCCAGGTCACCTCCGAGCCGAGCAGCCCGGCGGTCAGCAGGTGGTCGCTGCACCCGTACAGGGGGCGTACGGCCACCACGTGCCGCAGGCCCGTCGAGCCCCGCACCAGCAGCACGGCGCTCAGCGCGGCCATGCCGCTGGCGAAGGCGACCGCGGCCTCGGTGCCCTCCAGGCGCGCCAGCGCGGTCTCGAAGCGGGCGACGGTCGGGTTCCCCAGCCGCCCGTAGACGGGCGGGCCGTCCGGCTCCGCGCCGGTGGCGGCGAAGGCGTCGATCCGGGCGGCCTCGCCGCGGCTGTCGTGGGAGGGGTAGGTGGTGGACAGGTCGATCGGCGGGGCGTGCAGCCCCTGCCGGGCGAGGTCGTCCCGGCCGGCGTGCACGGCTTCGGTGGCGAGGGCCCTCGCCGCGGTGCGCGGGCGTGCGCCGCCGGCGTCGTCGTGCGACGCGGCCGCGCGCGCCGGGCCTGTGTTCGTGTCCATGCCCAGGTTCATGGCGGAAGAGTGAACACCGGCCGGACCATGGGACCTGATTCCCGTGCTACGTTCGGCCGATGGCCGAATCTGTCGTACTGGATCCGGTGGATCTCCACCTGTTGCGGCTGTTGCAGAACGACGCCCGGACGACCTACCGGGACCTGGCCGCGCAGGTCGGGGTGGCACCGTCGACCTGTCTGGACCGGGTGACCCGGCTGCGCCGCTCGGGCGTGATCCTCGGGCACCGGCTGAAGCTCGATCCGGCCAAACTGGGACGGGGCCTGGAGGCGCTGCTGTCGGTGCAGGTCAGGCCGCACCGCCGGGAACTGGTGGGCCCGTTCGTGGAGCGGATCCGGGCGCTGCCGGAGTCGCGGACCGTCTTCCACCTGACCGGGCCGGACGACTATCTGGTGCACGTCGCGGTGGCCGACATGGCGGACCTGCAGCGGCTGGTCCTGGACGAGTTCACGGCGCGGCGGGAGGTGGCGCGCGTGGAGACCCGGCTGATCTTCCAGCAGTGGGACTGCGGGCCCCTGCTGCCGCCCGCCACGCTCTCGGCGAAACCGGGCCGGGACGGCACCCGGCCCTCCGAACCGGGCTGACGCGGCGACGGTCCGCGTACGAGGATGGTCCGCATGTCACAGACCAACAGCCCGCTGCCCCGCCAGGTCGCCGACGCCTACGTCGACGAGCTCGTCGCCCTCGACCCGATCACCGGTACGTATCTCGGCGTGCAGGAGAGTTCCAGCCGTCTGCCCGACACCTCGCCCGCGGGTCAGCAGGCGCTCGCCGAGCTCCAGCGGGCCACCCTCGCGCGGCTCGACGAGGCCGAGCGCCGGCCCGGCGCGGACAGTGACGTCGAGCGCCGGTGCGCGCGCCTGCTGCGCGAGCGGCTCACCGCGGAGCTCGCCGTGCACGAGGCCGACGAGGGCCTGCGTTCGGTGGGCAACCTGGGCACGATCGCCCACTCGGTGCGCGAGGTGTTCACCGTGACGCCGGCGCAGACGGAGCAGGACTGGGCGGCGATCGCCGAGCGGCTGCGCGCGGTGCCGGCCGCGCTGGCGGGTTATCGCGAGTCGCTCGCCCTCGGCCTGGAGCGCAAGCTGTACGCGGCGCCGCGCCCGACGGCCACGTTCATCGGGCAGCTGGCCGAGTGGTCGGACACCGACGGCTCCGGCCGCGGCTGGTTCGAGGAGTTCGCCGCGGCGGGTCCCGAGGCGCTGCGCGCCGAGCTGGACGAGGCCGCCCGCGGGGCGACCGCGGCCGTGGTGGAGCTGCGGGACTGGATGCGCGAGGTGTACGCGCCGACGGTCGAGGGCGCCCCGAACACGGTGGGCCGGGAGCGCTACGCCCGCTGGGCGCGCTACTTCAACGGCACGGACCTCGACCTGGACGAGGCGTACGCGTACGGCTGGTCCGAGTTCCACCGCATCCTCGGCGAGATGCGGGAGGAGGCCGAGAAGATCCTGCCGGGCGCCGGGACGCCGTGGGCGGCGCTCGCGCACCTCGACGAGCACGGCCGGCACATCGAGGGCGTCGACGAGGTCCGCGCGTGGCTGCAGGGCCTGATGGACCAGGCCATCGACGCGCTCGACGGCACCCACTTCGAACTCGCCGAGCGGGTGCGGCGGGTGGAGTCGCGCATCGCGCCGCCCGGCGGCGCCGCGGCGCCGTACTACACGCCCCCGTCGGAGGACTTCTCCCGCCCGGGCCGCACCTGGCTGCCGACCATGGGCCAGACCCGCTTCCCGGTGTACGACCTGGTCTCCACCTGGTACCACGAGGGCGTGCCCGGCCACCACCTCCAGCTGGCGCAGTGGGTGCACGTGGCCGAGGACCTCTCCCGCTACCAGGCGTCCGTCGGCATGGTCAGCGCCAACGCCGAGGGCTGGGCGCTGTACGCCGAGCGCCTGATGGACGAGCTCGGCTTCCTCACGGACGCGGAGCAGCGGCTGGGCTACCTCGACGCGCAGATGATGCGGGCCGCCCGGGTCATCGTCGACATCGGCATGCACCTGGAGCTGGAGATCCCGTCGGACTCCCCCTTCCACCCCGGTGAGCGCTGGACGCCGGAGCTGGCCCAGGAGTTCTTCGGCGCGCACAGCAGCCGCCCGGCGGACTTCGTGGAGAGCGAGCTGACCCGCTACCTGACCATTCCGGGCCAGGCGATCGGCTACAAGCTCGGCGAGCGGGCCTGGCTGCTGGGCCGGGAGAACGCCCGCAAGCGGCACGGGGACGCCTTCGACCTCAAGGCCTGGCACATGGCGGCGCTGTCGCAGGGGTCGCTGGGCCTGGACGACCTGGTGGACGAGCTGTCGCGGCTGTGAACCGGGTCAACGCCGGAAACCGCCCTCGGAGTCGATCACCTGACCGGTGATCCAGTCCGCCTCGTCCGTCGCGAGCCAGGCGATGAGGCGGGCCGGGTCGTCGGGCATGCCCCACCGCCCGGCGGGGAAGCGCGCGGCGACGGCCTCGTACGCCTCACCGGTCAGGTAGTCCGTGTCGACGGGGCCGGGGTTGACGGTGTTCACCGTGATCGCCTGCTCGGCGAGCGTGGTGGCCAGCGAGCGGGTGATCGAGGCGAGCGCCCCCTTCTGGAGGGCGTAGGCGATCTCGCCGGGCATGCCGCCCGCGATGTCCTGACCGGAGGTCATCATCACCACGCGTCCGCCCGGGGTGCGCGGCGGCAACCCGGCCCGCAGCCGCGCGTAGGCCTGCACCAGCAGCAGCACCGACCGCGTGTCGACCGCCCAGTGCGCGTCGAGCATCGCGGCGTCGATCACGTCCAGCGGGCCGTCGTACCCGCTCAGGGCGTGGTTGGCGACGAGGATGTCGAGCCGGCCGCCGAGCTCCTCGGCGGCCCGGCCGACGAGTGCGGCGGACTCCGCCGGGTCGGCGAGGTCGCCGGGCCCGGCGACGACCCGGGCCCCGGGGTCGCCGAGCGCGGCGCGCACGGAGGCGGTCACCTCCTCGATCCGGTCGGCGCCCCAGGGCATGGCGGCGTCGTGCGGCACGTGGTGGTGCAGGTAGACGCTCGCCCCGTGGGCGGCGAGCCGCCGGGCCACGGCGTGGCCGATGCCGCCGCGCCGGCTGGCACCGGTCACGAGGGCGGTCCGGCCGCGCAGCGGCAGGGGGTCGCGGCGCAGTTCCTCGGGCGTGGGGTGCGGAAGTCGGGGCATAGCTGCCGATGATGGCCGGTCGGCGGGCTCGGCGCACGCGAATATCGCGCACCGCGCCGCGCCGGGTGCCGGCGGACGGCTACGCCGGTCCGTGCACCGGCACGCCGGCGCTCCGGCCGGGGCACGGCGACCGTTCCACGCCATCGCGGGGCACGGCGACCGTTCCACGCCATCGCGGGGCACGGCGACCGTTCCACGCCATCGCGGGGCACGGCGACCGTTCCACACCGTCGTGGGGCACGGCGACCGTTCCACACCGTCGTGGGGCACGGCGACCGTTCCACCTCGTCCCGGGGCACGGCGACCGTTCCACGCCGTGGCGGCCGAGCGGCCCTGTCCGCCCCGCGCCTACCGGTTCGCGAGCCGGCGCACCTGCACGAGTCCCAGCCAGGTCTCCGGGCCGGGCCGCACCTGGGCCGCGCGGACGGCGTACGGGCCGGGCTCCAGGGCGACCCGTACGCGGTCGGCCCGTCCGGAGTCCGTGCCGGGCCAGGCCGCGTCGAACAGCAGCACCGCCCCCGGCACGTCCCAGCGCACCTCCGGCTCCCACTGCGCGGTGCGCAGTGCCGCCGGGACGCTGTCCAGCAGTTCGTCCTCGGCGTTCCCGGCGCACCACCGGACGAAGGCGCCGTGGTCGGGCAGGTAGGCGGTCGCGGCGGGTTCGTCGCCCAGGACGAGGGCGGTGGAGTCGCCGACCGGAAGGAGGCCGACGTGTCCGTCGACCTCGCAGGCCCGGTCGTAGTCCGAGGCCGTCTCCTCGCCGTCGGCGCCCGTCCAGAACGGCAGCACCGCCTCCGGCACCGCTATGAGCGGCCCGCCGCCCGACTCGACCCACTCCACCGCGCCCGGTTCCGCGTATCGCACCATGCGGCAGAAGCTACCGGGACACCGCCGCGCGCCGCGCCGGGGGGTCAGCAGCCGCAGTCCCCGGCACCGGCCGGCGCCGTCAACGGGTCGGCGGCGCGGCGCTCCTGCCCCTGCCCGGTCTCGAACGCGAGGCCCTCGCGCACCCAGTACTCGAAGCCGCCGAGCATCTCCTTGACCCGGTGGCCGAGTTCGGCGAGGGCCAGGGCGGCGCGGGCGGCGCCGTTGCAGCCGGGGCCCCAGCAGTACGTCACGACCGGCACGGACCGGTCGAGGAGCCGTCCGGCCCGCTCGGGGACGAGCGCGGTCGGCAGGTGGACGGCGCCGGGGACGTGGCCCTGGTCCCAGGCCTCGGTGGAGCGGCAGTCCACGACGACGAAGCCGGGGTCGCCGCCGGCCGCGAGCGCGGCGGCCACGTCGGAGACGTCCGTGTGGAAGGCGAGGCTCGCGCGGAAGTACGCGGCCGCCTCGGCGGGGGCCGCCGGGGCGGCGCGCAGCACGGGGCCGGCCGCGGCCGGGGCGGAGGAGGCGGCGGAGGGGGCGGTGGTCATCGTCCGGCCTTTCGTCGGCGGATCCCAGGGGTTCTCCGGTGCCGTCCGACGCCTTGGAGCGCGCGGTCACCGATGCCCTGAAATCTACGGACGGCGGTCCCCCGGCTGAAGGGCCGATCCCCGGCCCGGTGCTTGATCGGCCGGGATTCCCCTGCTATCCCTCATGGATGACCGCGTATTCCCCGGACGCCACCGACTGGCGCATCCTCGACGTCCTCCAGCGGGAGGGCCGGGCCAGTTTCGCCGAGCTGGCCCGTGCCGTCTCCATGTCCGCGAGCGCGGTCACCGAGCGGGTGCGCCGCATGGAGGAGGCCGGGGTCATCCAGGGCTACGCGGCGGTCGTCGACCCGGAACGGCTCGGCCTGCCGGTCCTCGCCTTCGTCCGTCTGCGCTACCCCAACGGCCACTACAAGCCGTTCCACGACCTGGTCGCCGCGACGCCCGAGATCCTCGAGGCGCACCACGTCACGGGCGACGACTGTTTCGTCATCAAGGTCGCGGTCCGCTCGATGCGGCACCTGGAGGAGGTGTCCGGGAAGATCGGGGCGCTGGGTTCCGTGACCACGAGCGTCGTCTACTCCTCCCCCCTGCCCCGGCGCCCGCTCGGCCGCTGACCCCGGCCGCCGTTCCCGCACGACCGGCCGCCGTCCCCCGCACGACCGGCCCCGCCCCGGCGGCGTCAGCCGGCCCCGCGCTGCCGCAGCACCGACCCCGACCGTCCCTTCACGACCTCCAGCTGTGCGTGGATCCGCCGCCGCAGGTCGGGGACGTGGCTGACGATGCCCACGCTGCGGTCGCGTTCGCGCAGGGAGTCGAGCACGTCGAGGACCTCGTCGAGGGTCTGGTCGTCGAGGCTGCCGAAGCCTTCGTCGATGAAGAGCGTGTCCAGCCGGACCCCGCCCGCCTCGTCCGTGACGACGTCCGCGAGACCCAGGGCGAGGGCGAGCGAGGCGAAGAAAGTCTCGCCGCCCGACAGGGTCGCCGTGTCGCGCTCCCGGCCGGTCCACGCGTCGACGACGTGCAGCCCGAGGCCGCTGCGGCCGCGCCCGGTGCGGTCGTCGGAGTGGACGAGGGTGTAGCGGCCGGACGACATGCGCTGCAGCCGTACGGTCGCGGCGGCGGCCACCTGTTCGAGGCGGGCCGCCAGCACGTAGGACTCCAGGCGCATCCGGCGTTCGTTGTCCGCGGAGGTGCCCGCGGCCAGACCCGCCATGCGGGCCACGCGGTCGTACTCCTCCCGCAGCGGTGCCAGGCGCCGCGCCGAGGCGGCGGCCCGCGCGGACAGCCGGTCCAGTTCGGCGCAGCGCCGGGCGGCCGCGTCGTGCGCGGAGGCCGCCTCGCGCACCCGCTGTTCGGCCGCGGCGGCGGCCCGCTGCGCCGCCGCGAGGTCGGCGGGCGGCTGCCGGGCGGCGGCCGCGGTGTCGGGCTCGGCGAGGACGGCGCGGACGGCGGCCTCCTCGTTCTGCCAGGCGTCCAGCCGCCGTTGGAGCTCTTGGTGGGCGGCGGCGTCGAGGAGGGCGTCGGCCGCGGCCTGCGGGGTGTCGAAGCCGGCCCGGAAGGCGGCGTCGGCGAGCCGGGCGTCGGCGTCCTTGAGGCGCCGGGCGCTGTCCTCGGCGACGCGGGCGGCCTCGGCGGCGTCGGTGAGCAGCGCGGCCCGCTGCTCCAGCTGCGCGGCGCGCGCGGCGACGCTCCCGGCGTCGCCGCGGGCCCGGGCCAGCTCCTCCTGGAGGGCGGCGCTCTCGCGGTCCAGCCGCTCGCGGTGGCCCACGCGGGAGGCGGCCCGCACGGCGGCCTGCTGCCGGGCGGCGATCCGCCGCTCGTACTCGTGCTCGGCCTGCCGCAGCTCCTCGTGCGCGGCGTGCAGCGCGGAGGCCGCGCCGCGGGCCTGCGCGTACTGCCGTTCCAGTTCCTCCACCTCGCGGGCGAGCCGCCCGGTGGGCGTGTCCCCGGCCTCGGCGGTGGCGGCGGCCAGCGCCTCGCGTGCGGTGGCGAGGCGCCGCTCGTCCTCGGCGAGCTGTTCCTCGGCACGCTGGTGGGCGGCCAGGGCGCGCTCCTCGGCCGCGCGGTCGACGTGCCCGGCCACCTTGCGGGCGGGGGCGGGGTGCTCGGTGGCGCCGCAGACGGCGCACGGCGCGCCGTCGGTGAGGTTCGCGGCGAGTTCGGCGGCGATGCCGTTCAGGCGCTGTTCCTTGAGGTCGAGCCAGTGCCGTTTGGCCTCCAGCGCCTGTTCGCGCGCGAGGCGGGCCCGTTCGGCGGCCTGCTCGGTGTCCTCGGCCAGCTGGTCGCGCAGCCGGGCGGCCCCGAGCCGCTTCCGCGCGGGTTCGCGCTGGACGGCGAGCTGCTCGGCCCGGGCGGCGGCCTCCTGGGCCGACTCGATACGGGCCTGGAGCCCGGCACGGGTCTCCTCCCATCCGGCGAGCCAGTTCCCGGCCTCGGCCAGGGCGTCCTCGTCGGCGCGCTCCTGACGGTCCAGGTCGGCGCGCTCGGCGGCGAGGTCGGCCAGTCGCCGCTCGGCGCGGCGGGCCGACTCCAGTCCGCCCAGTTCCTCGGCGACGCGGCGGGCGGCGGAGGCGAGGCCGGCCGCGCCCGCGTCCGCGAAGGCGTCCGGCAGCAGGGCCCGCGCGCGTGCCTCGGCGGCGGCCGCCCGCCGGTGCTCGGCCTCGGCGGTCTCCCGCAGGTCCAGGGCGGGCGCGACCGCTTCGGCCCTGCGGGCCCGCTCCATGCGCGCCTGCGCCTCCCGGTGGGCCTCGGCACGCGAGCGGAGCAGCCCGGCCCGCTCCTGCGCCTCGGCGAACCGCCGCTGCAGCCGGTCCAGTTCGCGCACCTCGCCGAGGGCGCGGTCGGCGGCGGCCCGGGCGGACTCGGCGGCGGCGAGGCGGCAGTGGGCGACGGCGAGCTGCTCCCGCGCGGTGCTGCGGGCGATCGCGGCGGCGCTCAGGACGGCCTCGGCGAGGCCCGGCTCGCCCGGGGACAGCCCGGGCAGCTCCATGGTGTCGCCGGCGGCCTGCTGCATGCGGTGCGCGTCGGCCAGCAGGGCGGCATCCCCGTCCCGCACCCGGGCCTCGGTGCCGCGCCGCCGCTCGGCGAGGCGCTTTTCGACCTCGGCGAAGCGGCGCGTGTCGAACAGCCGGCCCAGCAGCCTGCCGCGCGCCTCGGCGTCGGCGCGCAGGAACCGCGCGAAGTCGCCCTGGGGCAGCAGCACGACCTGGCAGAACTGCTCCCGGCTCATGCCGAGCAGCTGGGCGACCTCCTCGCCGATCTCCTGGTGCGAGCGGCTGAGGTCCTTCCAGGCGGCGGCCGTGGCGTCGTACTCGCGCAGCCAGGTCTGGGCCTTGTCGACCGTCGTGCCCGTACCGCGCAGCTTCGGACGCTCCCAGGGCGGCTGGCGGGTGATCTCCAGCCGGCGTCCGGCGAGGGTGAGTTCGAGCGTCACCTGGGTGCGCGTGCCGGGCTGCGCGTGGTCGCTGCGCAGGGGCGCGCCCTGCCTGGCCCCGGGTACCGAGCCGTACAGGGCGTAGCAGACGGCGTCGAGGACGGAGGTCTTGCCCGCGCCGGTGGGTCCGTGCAGCAGGAAGAGCCCGGCCGCCGACAGGGCGTCGAAGTCGACGCTCTGGGACCCGCCGAAGGGACCGAAGGCGGTGATGTCCAGCCGGTGCAGCCTCACCGGGTCTCCCCCTCGTCCTCGGTGCGCGCGGCCGCCGCGCTGCCGTGCGGCGTCACCGCGCCGGCTCCCGCACGGCCTCGTCCGCGCGCACGGCGTCGAACGCCTCCCGCAGCACGGCCTGTTCGCGCTCGTCGGGTCCGGCGCCGCGCACGTGGGCGACGAAGTCCTCCGCGATCTGCTGGTCGCTGCGGCCGGCCAGGCGCCGGGCGTACGACACCTCGGGCTCGTCCGGTGGCCGCTCGGGGTCGAAGACGAGGCTGAGCGTGTGCGGGAAGCGCTCGGTGAGCCGGGCCATGGGGTCGGCGGGGCGGACCGGGTCGGTGAGCGTCGCCTCGACCCACGCCTCCTCGTGCCGTGCCAGCGCGGGGTCGGCCAGCAGTTCCTCGAGCGTCCCCCGGATCCGGGCCAGCGCGCGCGGGACCGGGCAGTCGACGCGTTCGGCGCGCACGGAACCGTCGGCGTCGAGGTCGACGAGCCACATGCTCTTGCGGTGCCCGGCCTCCGAGAAGGAGTAGGGCAGCGGGGAGCCGGAGTAGCGGACGCGCTCGGTGATGGTCTGGCAGCCGTGCAGATGCCCGAGCGCCACGTAGTCGACGCCGTCGAACACCCCGGCGGGCACGGCGGCCACCCCGCCGACGGTGATGTCCCGTTCGCTGTCGCTGGGCTCGCCGCCGGTGACGAAGGCGTGCGCGAGGACGACGGAGCGGGTGCCCGGCGCGCGCGTGGCGAGGTCGGCGCGGACCCGGTCCATGGCGGCGGCGAGCACGGCCTCGTGCCCCGCCTTCGCCACGCCGAACTCGTCCTTCACGAGGGCGGGTTCGAGATAGGGCAGGCCGTAGAAGGCCACGTCGCCGTGCGCGTCGGACAGCACCACGGGCGTACCGCACGCCGACGGGTCGGTCCGCAGGTGGACGCCGGCGCGCCCGATGAGCCCGGCGCCGACGCCGAGGCGGCGGGCCGAGTCGTGGTTCCCGGAGATCATCACCGTCGGCACGCCGAGGCCGGCGAGCCGGTGCAGGGCCTCGTCGAACAGCTCGACCGCGGCGAGCGGCGGCACCGCCCGGTCGTACACGTCTCCCGACACGACCACCGCGTCCACCGCGCGCTCCCGCACGGTCGTGACGAGGTGGCCGACGAACTCGGCCTGGGCACCGAGCATGCCGACCCGGTGGAACGGCCGGCCCAGATGCCAGTCGGAGGTGTGCAGCAGTCGCATGATCCCCGAGAGTAACGGGCGGGTCCGGCGCCTCGGGCGGTTACTCCCGTATCGACCGTCACGACCCTTGCGCCGTATGCCCGTTATATCTGCTTCACCCCTCTTGCCCTGCGGATGGTCAGGCGTTCCCGTACGCCTCCCCGCCCAGTTCGAGCCGGGCCGTCCCGGCCGTGGCGTCCGCGAGCCACGCGCGAAAGGCGTCCACGTCGGCGTCCGGCAGGCCGATCTCGATGGTCACCGCCTCGCCGTAGCGCACGTCCCGCACCTCGCGCCCGGTGGCGCGCAGGTCGTTCTGCACCTTGCCCGCGCGCTGGTGGTCGACGGTGACCGCGGCCAGCCGGAAGCGCCGCCGGGTGATCGTGCCGAGGGCGTCCAGGGCCTCGCCGACCGCGCCCCCGTAGGCCCGGATGAGACCGCCCGCGCCGAGTTTCACCCCGCCGTAGTAGCGGGTGACGACGGCGACGACGTACCGCATGTCCCGGCGCAGCAGCATCTGGAGCATGGGGACGCCCGCGGTGCCGCCGGGTTCGCCGTCGTCGCTGGCCTTCTGCACGGCGGCGTCGACGCCGATGACGTACGCCCAGCAGTTGTGGGTGGCGTCCGCGTGCTCCTTGCGCACCCGCGCGATGAAGTCCTGCGCCTCCCGCTCCGTGGCCGCCGGGGCGAGCGCGCACAGGAAGCGGGAGCGGTTGACCTCGGTCTCGTGCACGCCCGCGCGGGCGACGGTGCGGTACTCGTCCTGCATCCGGCCAGCCTATGCGGCCCTGCGGACCTCTAGGCCCTGTCGTCGAACTCCCGCCTGCCCCGGGGGACGGTCACGGACGTCAGCAGTGCCGTGCCGGGGGTGAGGTCCCGCCAGTCCGCGCCGCGCCAGGACAGCACGGCTAGGGCCGCCGTCGGGAACTTCGCGCGGACCCGTTCCAGCGTGCCGTCGAGGCCGTCCCCGGCGAGCTCCAGGACCAGGTCCTCCAGAGCGGGATTGTGCCCGACGAGCAGCAGGGTGCCGACCTCGGCGGACGCCTCGTGGACGACGGCCAGCAGGCCGTCGGCGCCGGCGGCGTACAGGCGCGGTTCGAGGCGGACCGGCGGGGGTGTGCCCCACTGGGCGGCGACCAGCTCCCAGGTCCGGCGCGCGCGTACGGCGGTGGAGCACAGCGCGAGGTCGGGCAGGCAGTCGGCCGCGGCGAGCGCGCGGCCGGCCGCGGGGGCGTCCCGCAGTCCGCGCGGGGCGAGGGGGCGTTCGTGGTCGGCGACGCCCTCGGGCCAGGCCGACTTGGCGTGCCGCAGGAGGACCAGCCGGCGCAGCGGGCCCGCTCCCGCGCGCTCGATCACGCCGGGGATCCCAGGTCGCGGGCGAGGTCGAGGCCGAGGAACCGGTCGGCGTAGGCGTACGTCTCGAAGCGGGCGCCCTCCGGCAGGTCCGCGTCGGTCTCCACCCGGTGCAGGACGCGGAGCACCCCGGGTGCGTCCAGGTCGTCCTCCCAGGCGCCGCGGAGCCGTCCGCGCACCTCGCCGGGGACCGGACGCGAGGGGTGGCGGGCCCAGGCGGCCACCGCGCGGCGCCAGCGCGCGAGGGTGGCGCCGGCGTCCTCCAGGGCGGCCGCGTCGAGCCGCGCCGGTGTGTTCCGGCGCCGGGCCAGGAGCGCCAGGCGCAGGACGGCGGGATCGGCCGCGTCGGGCGTGCCCGGTTCCCCCGGTCCGGGGGAGGCGAGGGGCGCGACGGCGACCCGGACGCCGTCGGGTGCCGCGCCGCCCTCCTCCACGACGTGGACGGCCTGGGCCTCGCCCGGCCCGGCGGCGTCCCGGCCGTCCTCGAAGGGCCGCATCCCGAGGGCCGCGGCCTGCGCCCGCAGCTGCGGCGTCCCGTGCCCGCCGGTGAGCAGGGCCCGTACCGGGGTGCCGCCGAGGTCCAGCGCGCGCACGAGCAGGTCGGCGACGAGCAGCACCCGCAGACTCGTGGGGCCGGCCCCGCGCGCGTGCGCCTGGACACGCGTCAGGCCCCGGCGGGCGGGGGCGGCCTCGACGAGTTCGCCGGTTCGGGCGTCGGTGATGCGCAGCACGAGGTGAGCGTAGGCGGGCGGGCGGCCTCGCGCGAGGCGGGCCGGCCCCTTTCCGGGGGCCGTGCCGGGTCCGCGCCCCGTCCGCCGTGCCGCGCGAGGGGCACCGGCGGGAATCACCGCGCGCCCCGCGTCGTTGCCGGGACGACAGCCCTTCCCACCCCCCGAGGAGACCGACGGTGTACGGCGACGAGGCAACGGTCCGCAAGATCCTCACCGAGCTCGGCGACACCTGGGCCGTGGTGGGCCTGTCGTCGAACCAGCGGCGGGCGGCGTACGGCGTCGCCGGCGTGCTGCAGCGCTACGGCAAGCGCATCGTGCCCGTGCACCCCAAGGCCGAGACGGTGCACGGCGAGCGGGGGTACGCGGCCCTCGCGGACATCCCGTTCGAGGTGGACGTCGTCGACGTGTTCGTGAACGGCGACCTCGCCGGGGCGGTCGCGGACGAGGCGGTCGCCCGGGGCGCCAAGGCGGTGTGGTTCCAGCTCGGCGTCGTCGACCCGGCCGCGTACGAGCGGACCCGCGCGGCGGGCCTGGAGATGGTGATGGACCGCTGTCCCGCGATCGAGATCCCCCGGCTCGGCTAGCGCTTCGGCCGAGGAGGTCCACCGTGGCAGGAAGACGGCTCACGGGACGACCGCCTCGCGCGGGGCGACTGGTATTACTGGTGCATGCAGGAAGAGACCGCGCGGTCCGCGATCGACACGTTCATCTCCGCGTTCAACGCCTCGGACGACAGCTATGTGACTGTGCTGCTCTCCCAGGCCCTGACCTCGGACGTGGTCTTCTGGGGCCCGTTGGGCCGCAGCGAGGGGATCGAGGCGGTCGAGCGGTTCGTGCTGGACATCCGGCGCCACCCGGCGGGGACCGGCACGATGGTGCGCTGCTCGGCGGTGGACATGCCCGGCGAGTGGGCCCGGTACCAGTGGGTCTTCACCACGCCGGACGGAGGCCCCCGCCTGGCGGGAACGGACGTCGTCCATCTGCGGCGAAGCCTCATCGACCAGCTCATCGTCTTCGCGGGGGAGATCGGACCGTCCGCCCCCTGAACCGTCCTGAATCATCCTCAGGGGCCCGAAGCGCGCCCCGACCGGGCCGGCCCGGGACGCGTGGGCCGGGGCAAGCACGGCTCGGCCCTGTTCCTCTTCGCCCGGCGGCGGATGCCGACGCCTCACCGGCGGACAGGTCGTCCGAGACCACGGCGAACCCATGACGGCCGTCGCGGGCGTGCTGCCCCCGCCCGCGGCCGCGGCCGGGCCCGCATAATGAGCCGGTGACCTACGCCCTCCCCGGCTCCCCCGCCCCGCAACGCCGTCCGGTCGTGATCGTGGGCGCCGGGCCCGCCGGGCTCACCGTCGGCAACGTCCTGCGGGCCGCCGGCCTGGACTGCCTGGTGCTGGAGACCGAGACCCGGGAGTTCATCGAGCGCCGGCCGCGGGCCGGGGTGCTGGAGGAGTGGGCGGTGCGCGGCCTCGCGCAGCGGGGTCTGGCACGGAACCTGCTGGAGCGGGCGGAGCTGCACACGGCGTGCGAGTTCCGTTTCGCCGGGGAGCGGTACCGCCTGTCCTACGCGGAGCTGACGGGCTGCCACCACTTCGTCTACCCGCAGCCGTTGCTGGTGACGGACCTGGTGCGCGAGTACGCGGACGCGCGCGGCGGGGAGATACGGTTCGGCGTGCGGGACGTGGAGCTGCACGGCCTCGACACCGGCCGGCCGGCCGTGTCGTACACGTGTCCCGAGACGGGACGGCGGCAGGTCGTGGCGTGCGAGTTCGTCGCGGGCTGCGACGGGGCGCGCGGGGTGACACGCGCCTCGCTGCCACCGGAGCGGGCGCGCGTCGCGCGGCACGGCTACGGCATCGGCTGGCTGGCGCTGCTCGCCGAGGCGCCGCCGTCGTCCGACTGCGTGCTGTTCGGCTGCCATCCGCGCGGCTTCGCCGGGCACATGCCGCGCAGCCCCGAGGTGACCCGCTACTACCTGCAGTGCCCGCCGGGCGACGACCCGGGCAACTGGCCGCACGAGCGCGTCTGGGCGGAACTGCAGCGGCGGCTGCGCGCGGCGGGCGTCCCGCCGCTGGCGGAGGGGCCGCTGATCGAGAAGCGCGTGCTGGACATGCACGACTACGTCGTCGAGCCGATGGTGTTCGGCCGGCTGTTCCTCGCCGGTGACGCGGCCCATCTCGTCGCCCCCGTCGCCGCCAAGGGCATGAACCTCGCCCTGCACGACGCCTTCCTGCTCGGCGACGCGCTGGTCGCCCGGCTCACCGAGGGCGACGACAGCGGGCTGGAGGGCTACTCGCAGGCGTGCCTGCGACGCGTGTGGGACTACCAGGAGTTCTCGCAGTGGCTGTCCGAGGTGTACCACGGCGCCGCCGCGGGCGACCCGTTCCGCGCGGGCACCGCCGTGGCCCGGCTGCGCCGCCTGTTCACCTCGCCCGCCGCCGCTGCCGCCTTCGCGGAGCAGTACCTCGGGTCGGCTGCCCGGTACTGAGGTTCCGGCGCGGCGGCACGCCCCGGCGGCCGGAGCCGCGCTCCGGGCGTCAGTCGTGCGCGGGCCGGCCGGTGAGCCGGTGGCCGGCCACGTTCAGCGCCTCGTCGACGAGGCGGCGCAGATGGCCGTCGCGCAGTGCGTAGACCACCCGGCGGCCCTCCTTGCGCGTGGCCACCAGGCCCGCCAGGCGCAGCCGCGCCAGGTGCTGGCTGACCGCGGGCCGCGCCGCCCCGCACCTGTGCGTGAGCGTCGTGACGTCGGCCTCGCCGCCGGCCAGCGCGTGCAGCAGGGCGAGGCGCGTGCGGTCGCCGAGCAGGGCGAGGAGTTCGGCGGCGAGCGCGAACCGCTCCTCGCCGGGGGTGCGCGGGTGCGCATCGTGCGCAGGTGACAGGTGCATGCGTGCGCTCATACGCACATAATGGCTCCACGGATGCCCGCACGTCCACCGCCGCGCACCGGAAAGGGGCACCACGTGAGCGACCGGCACCAGCACGGCCACGGGCACGCGCACGACCGCGCCAGGGCCTCCTTTCCCCACCGTCTCACCCACCTGCTCGCACCCCACTCCCACGAGAGCGCCGGCAGGCTCGACCCCGCCGTGGAGTCCTCGGCGCGCGGCATGCGCGCGTTGTGGGTCTCGCTGGCGGTGCTGGGCGTGACGGCGCTGGCGCAGGCGGCCGTGGTGGCCGTCTCCGGCTCGGTGGCGCTGCTCGGCGACACGGTGCACAACGCCGCGGACGCGCTGACCGCCGTACCGCTCGGGATCGCCTTCGTCCTGGGCCGGCGCGCGGCCACGCGCCGCTTCACCTACGGGTACGGGCGCGCCGAGGACCTGGCCGGCATCGCGATCGTCCTGACGATCGCCGCGTCGGCGGCGTTCGCGGGCTGGACCGCGCTCGGCCGGCTCCTCGACCCGCGCCCCGTCGAGCACGTGCCGGCGGTGGCCGTCGCCGCGCTCGTCGGGTTCGCGGGCAACGAGTGGGTGGCCCGCCACCGGATACGCGTCGGCCGCGCGATCGGCTCGGCGGCCCTGGTCGCCGACGGGCTGCACGCGCGCACCGACGGCTTCACGTCCCTCGCGGTGCTGCTGGGCGCGGGCGGAGCGGCGCTGGGTCTGCACCTGGCCGACCCGGTCGTCGGGCTGGCGATCACGGCCGCCATCGCCCTGGTGCTGCGGGACGCGGCGCGCGAGGTGTTCCGCAGGGTGCTGGACGCCGTCGACCCAGCTCTGGTGGACCGGGCCGAGCGGGCGCTGGCGGCGGTCGAGGGCGTGCGCGGGGTGGGCGAGCTGCGGCTGCGCTGGATCGGGCACCGGCTGCGCGCCGAGGTGGCGGTCGTCGTGGACGGCGACGCGACGGTACGGCAGGCCCACCGCATCGCCGTGGACGCCGAGCACGCCCTGCTGCACGCCGTACCGAGCCTGGCCGCGGCCCTGGTCCACGCCGACCCCGAGCCGGCCCCGGGCGAGGCCGACCCGCACCTGCCGCTGGCCCACCACGCGACGGCCCGGGCCGCGTCCGCGCGGCGGCCGGGCCCCTGACCGGGCGGAGGCGCCCGTGTCCGCCGCTTCCCGGCGGCACGCCCCGCTCCGGCACCCCGCTCCGGCACCCCGCCCCGACGCCCGGACACGGCCCGGGCGCGGGGAGCGGCGCGTCACCGCGCCCCGCGCCGGTCAGGCGATCCCGAGTCCTTCCAGCACGACCGCGCCCGGCAGTTCGGCGAACGCCTTGCCCGGCACCAGGAGCTTGCCGCGCCGCCGGCCGCTGCCGACGAGGACGTACGGCAGGTCGACGACGGCCGCGTCCACCAGCACCGGCCAGTCCTCCGGCAGCCCGACGGGGGTGATGCCGCCGTACTCCATGCCGGTCTCCCCGGTCGCCGTGTCCATCGGGGCGAACGAGGCCTTGCGGACGTCGAGCCGGCGGCGTACGGCGCCGTTGACGTCGACCCGGGTGGTGGAGAGCACCACGCACGCGGCGAGCGTGCTCCGGCCGCCCCGCCTGCCCTCGACGACCACGCAGTTCGCGGACTTCTCCAGCAGGTCCCGGCCGTAGTGCTCCACGAAGACGGCGGTGTCGGCCCATCGCGGGTCGGTCTCGACGTAGAGGATCTGCTCGGCGGGGACGCTGCCGCGCCACTGGCGTACGGCCTCGGCGACCGGGCGGGTGAGCTCGTCGAGGCAGTCGGGGGCGGGCGTGGCGTGGTCGAAGTCTCCGATGGGCGCGCGCATGGCCGCATCGTAGACGCCGTGCGGCGGCGCGGGGCCGGGCGTCTCAGCGCACGGGCGGGACCGAGACGGTCAGCACCATCTCCATCGGGACGTCGCCCCGGTTGCCGTACACGTGCGGGGCGTCGGCCTCGAAGGTGGCGCTCGCCCCGGCCGGGACGCGGTGCTCCACGCCGTCGACGGTGAGGGTCAGCTCGCCGGCCGTGACGTGGACGATCTCGACCGTGCCGGCGGGGTGCGGGTCCGAGGAGCTGTTCTCGCCGGGCATCAGCCGCCAGTCCCACATCTCCAGCGGGCCGGGGGCCTCGGTGCCCGCGAGCAGCCGGTTGTAGCTGCCGGTCTCGGTGTGCCACATGCGGACGGCCTGGTCGGCGGGGACGATCCGGACCTTCGGGCCCTGTTCGTAGTCGAGCAGGGTGGTGATGCTGACGCCGAGCGCGTCGCCGATCTTGACGACCGTGCCGAGGCTGGGGTTGGTGCGGGCCTGCTCGATCTGGATGAGCATGCCGCGGCTGACCCCGGCGCGCGCCGCGAGCGCGTCCAGGGTGAAGCCGCGCTCGGTGCGCCAGCGCCTGACGTTGCGCGCCAGGGACTGGGTCAGCAGGTCGAGGTCCGACACATCACTCCCGTGCTGGAGGTACTGGGGTCCACTATTCTGGATGACGAAGTACAGTTCACTGAACTACGGTGTGGTGCACCCGATCGTCCACCGAACTGTACTGTGAGGCGCCCCGTGACAGCACTTCTCGCCCTGGCCACCAGCCTGCTGTGGGGGCTGGCCGACTTCGGCGGGGGGCTGCTGACGCGACGGACGCCCGCGCTCACGGTGGTCGTCGTCTCGCAGTCGGTCGCCGTCGCCGTGCTCGGCGCGCTCGTGGCGGCGACCGGCGGGTGGAGCGAGGCCGGCCCGCGGCTGTGGTTCGCGGTGGCCGCCGGCCTGGTGGGCCCGGTGGCGATGCTCGCCTTCTACCGGGCGCTCGCACTGGGCCCGATGGGCGTCGTCTCGCCGCTCGGCTCGCTCGGCGTTGCCGTGCCGGTCGCCGTGGGCCTCGCGCTGGGCGAGCGCCCCGGGACGCTGCAGTTCGCCGGCGTCCTGGTCGCCGTCGCCGGGGTGCTCCTCGCGGGCGGGCCGCAGCTGCGGGGCGCCCCGGTGCAGCGGCGGGCCGTCGTCCTCACGCTGCTCGCGGCGTTCGGCTTCGGCGCGGTGATGACCCTGATCGCCGAGGCGTCGGCCACCCTCACCGGTCTCTTCCTCGCCCTGTTCGTGCAGCGGGTCACCAACGTCGTCGCGGGCGGCCTCGCCCTGTACGTCTCCGTACGGCGCGGCTCCCCCGCCCTCCCCGCGGACGGCTTCCCCTGGCGCTCGCTCCCCGCGCTCGCCTTCGTCGGCCTCGCGGACGTCGCCGCCAACGGCACGTACTCGCTCGCCGCGCAGCGGGGCCCGGTCACCGTGGCCGCCGTGCTGGCCTCGCTCTATCCGGTGGTGACGGCCCTGGCCGCGCGAGGCCTGCTCAGCGAACGGCTGCGGGGGGTGCAGGCCGCGGGCGCGGGCCTCGCCCTGGTGGGGACCGTCCTGCTGGCGACCGGCTGAGCCCGGACGGTCAGGTCCCGGGCTCCAGCTCGGCGAGCCCGGCCGCCGCCTCCTCGTCCAGCTCCGACAGCGCGCGCAGCTGCTCCGGGGTGACGCCCTCGGGTATCGGCACCGGTGCCGGGGTGCGCAACGGCGGCTGCCATCCGTCGGCGGGCGTCCAGCGCCGCACGACCCGCGCGGGCGCGCCCGCGACGACGGCGTGGTCGGGCACGGTGCCGCGCACCACCGCTCCCGCGGCCACGACCACGTTCCGCCCGATCCGCGCGCCGGGCAGGATCACCGCGCCCGTGCCGATCCAGCAGCCCGGGCCGATCTCCACCGGCTCCATGCGCGGCCACTGCCTGCCGATGGGCTGGTGCGGGTCGTCGTACGAGTGGTTCGTGGAGGTGACGTAGACGTACGGACCGAAGTAGCAGTCGCTGCCGATGGTGACCGTCGTGTCGGCGATCACGTGGCTGCCGCGGCCGAGGACCACCCCGTCGCCGATGCGCAGGATCGGCTCGGGGCCCAGGTCGAGGTCGGGCATCAGACCGGCGGTGAGGGTGACCTGCTCGCCGACGATGCAGTGGGCGCCCAGGTGGATCCACGGCTCGCCGAAGACCGTGCCGAGCGGGAAGGCGAGCCTGGTACCGGTGCCGATGGCGCCGAAGCGGAGGCGCCCGGGATGCTCGGCGGTCACCGAGCCCGTGCGCTGCACCCAGGCCCAGCCCGCGTGGACGGCGCGCTGCGCCAGACGGCGCGGCCAGGACGAGAACGTGTTCTTGCGCTTCGGCACCCGATCACCGTACTCAGCGGGGACCGGGACCACGGGGCACCGGGCCTGTGATCTTCGCCCCACCGGCGTGGCGTACGGTGCGGTGTATCACCGACCGGGAGGGCGACGATGACGCACAGGGCGCTGATCACGGGTATCGGCGGCAAGGAGCCGGAGGTGGACCGGGAGGCGTTCGTGGCGCCCACGTCCTCGGTGATCGGCGACGTGACGCTGCACGCCGGCGCGAGCGTCTGGTACGGGGCGGTGCTGCGCGGCGACGTCGAGCGGATCTGCGTCGGCGCGAGCAGCAACGTCCAGGACAACTGCACCCTCCACGCCGACCCGGGCTTCCCCGTCACCGTCGGCGAACGGGTGTCCATCGGGCACAACGCGGTGGTGCACGGGGCGACCGTCGAGGACGACTGCCTGATCGGCATGGGGGCGACGGTGCTCAACGGCGCGGTCGTCGGCGCGGGGTCCCTGGTCGCCGCGCAGGCGCTGGTGCCGCAGGGGATGCGGGTGCCGCCGGGCTCGCTCGTCGCGGGCGTCCCCGCCAAGGTCGTGCGGGAGCTGACGGCCGAGGAACGCGAGGGCATCACGCTCAACGGCACGGTGTACGCGGAGCTCGCGAAGACGCACCGCGACGCGTACGGCGGGCGTTAGGCCCTGGCGCCGGACTCCCGCCGCCCGGACCGGGCCGGGTCCGCCGGGGCCGCGGCGGGGCTCAGTCGGCGGCCGGCACCGGCTCCGGCGCGGCCGCCTCCTGCTGGGCCGCCGCCTTCCTCGCCTTGCGCTTGAGCACGATCATCGAGGTCAGCCCGATCAGCACCGCCGCCACCAGGCCCAGCCAGGAGAACCGCTTCAGCCAGGACTCGGCGACGACGCCGACGTAGTAGATGACCGCGGTCGTGCCGCCCGCCCACAGGATGCCGCCGAAGACGTTGGCGATCAGGAACTTCCAGTACGGCATGCGCAGCACGCCCGCGAGCGGGCCGGCGAAGATGCGCAGCAGGGCGACGAACCGGCCGAAGAAGACGGCCCACATGCCCCACTTCTCGAAGGAGCGCTCGGCGGCGGCGATGTGCGCCTCGCCGAAGTGCCGGGGGAACTTCCCGCCGAGCCAGGCGAGCAGCGGGCGTCCGCCCTTGCGGCCGATGGCGTAGCCGATGGAGTCGCCGACGATGGCCCCGGCGGTGGCGCAGGCACCGAGGATGACGGGGTCGATGTCGCCGTGCTGGGAGGCGAGCAGCGCGGAGGAGACCAGGATGATCTCGCCCGGCAGCGGGATGCCCAGGCTCTCCAGGCCGATGACCACTCCCACCAGCGCGTACACGGCGACCGCGGGTACGGTCTCGAGCCATTCCTGGACGTGCACCGCCGGTTCCTCCGATTCGCTCGCCTGCATCCCGTCCGCGCGCCGCGCTCCGGCGCACGGACGGGAAGCCTACCGGGTCGCGGGACGGTCACCGCGGCTCGGGCGTTCCCGCTCCGCGCCGGTCCGGTCCCCGGGGTGCGCGGCACGGTCCCCCCCGCGGTGGCCGGGGCCCGCTCCGCACCGTCCGGTCCCCGGGTGCGCGACACGGCCGGCGGCCCGGACCCCGCTTCTCCCCCGCGCCCGGCCGGGCCCCTCGTGCGCGACGGCGCTCAGCCGTTCGGGCGCAGCGTCCAGACAACTGTCATCTCGCCGGTCACGGCACCGTCCGCGCGCCGGATGGCGATCGACACCGGGAACTCGGGGCGCTCGCCCGCGTCCAGTTCCGCGACGACCTCGGCGGCCGGGCGGCCGAGGGTCGCGGTGGCGGTGACGGGGCCCATCGCCAGCTTCCGGTACGCGATCTCGGCGCGGACGGCGAGCGGCACGGCCCGCGAGAGCTGGTCGCCGAACGCGGCCAGCACGATCGCCCCGCTCGCGGACTCGCCGAGCGTGAACATCGCTCCGGCGTGCGGCCCGCCGACGTGGTTGTGGTACTCGCTCTGGTCCGGCAGGGCCACCACCGCCCTCTCCGGCGTGGTCTCCAGGAACTCGAGGTTCAGGGTCCGGGCCATGGGCACCGTGGCGGCGAGCATCTCGCCGACGGACATCTGGTCTGCGCTCATGGCGGGCATGTTACCCACGAGTAGCCCGCGGGGGCCAGACACCCGTCACGGCCACCCGGGCCCCGGCTTCCGGTTCCCGGCTTCCGGTTCCCGGTTCCCGGCTCCGGCTCCCGGCTCCGGCTCCCGGAGGGCGACGAACCGGACGCCGGGCCGCCGCTCGCCACGGGCCCCGGCCGTTGCGCGGGGGAAGGGGCCGCGCGCAGGACGCGGACCGGGACGGCCGGCCGGACCACGCCCCGCCGCCCGGCGCGGCCGGCCGGAGCGCCGGGGGCGGGGTCCGGGGGGCGGGGTGCCGGACGCGGCGGTCCGCGAGATCCCCGGCACGGTCCGCCGGTACGGAACCGCGGCCCCCTGATTGGTGCGCTCCTGACAAGAGCCGGTGACCGAACCGTGTCCCCGGCGCGGCTAGGGTTGCTGCCCATGTGGCCAGGACAGCAGCCGCCCGGGGGCGAGCAGAACCCGCAGGCGAACAACCCTTATCAGCAGCCGGGGTACCAGCAGCCGAATCCGTACCAGCAGCCCGGCTTCCAGCAGCCCAACCCCTATGCGCAGCAGCCGCAGTGGGGCGCCCCCTCCCCCGCGGGCGCTCCCGGGCCGCCGCGCGGCGGTGGCGGCAACACGAAGCTGGTGGCGATCCTGGCGGCCACCGCGGTGGTCGTGGCCGCCGGTGTCACCGGCGCCCTGGTACTGGGGGGCGACTCCGACGACACGGCGGACGGCGGCAAGGGCGGCAAGCCGGCCGCGAGCACGTCCACCGGCACGGGCACCTCCGACCCGGGCCCGGCCGCCACCGGGGACAATCCGCGCGGCGGCGGGGGGCCCAAGGCGACCGTGCCGGGCTGGAAGGTCGTCGTCAACCCGCGTTTCGGCACCATGTTCGACGTTCCCGCCGACTGGGAGCTCGAGCGGACCGACACCAGCGTGGGCTTCGAGTGGGAGGAGAAGGACGGCAAGACCGACCGCACCAGCGTCACCGCCCCGGCCTATCTGAAGTCCAAGTGGTGCACCAGCGACGAGGACAAGGACGGCCGCGAGGAGGACACCGCCCTCGCCACCGCCGGAACCCGCGGCGAGAACGGCGCCAAGAGCACGGACGAGGCGGCCGAGACCCGGGTCCCGTGGTGGATCTACGGCGGCTACACGCAGCCCGACAAGAAGAGCGTGAAGCCCGGCAAGCCCGAGCCCTACACCACGGCGTCGGGCGTCAAGGGCAGCCTCGCCACCGCCCGGTCCGTGAACACGCCCCAGAAGGGCAAGTGCGCGAGCGACGGCAAGGCCTACACCTTCGCGTTCAAGAACGGCGCGGGCGACTTCGTCACCTGGAACCTGTACGGCGCCAAGGGCGTCGAGGACGAGATCCCCGAGGCGACCGTCCGGAAGATCCTGAGCACCGTGCGCCTGACCGAGGAACCGCCCACGAACTCGTAACGGCCCGGAGCGGGGCCGGGAACGCATTTGGCAGATCGGCCCCGCCTCGCCGATAGTCACGAGGTGCTCTCGACCACCTCGTCGCGCCGCCCCGCCTGGGCGGGCCGCAACTACACCCTGCTGACCGCCGCGGCGGTCGTGACCGGCCTCGGCGGCAACGGCGCGCTGATCGCCGCCGCGTTCGCCGTACTGGAGGCGGGCGGCGACGGCGGCGACGTGGGGCTGGTGGCCGCCGCGCGCACCCTGCCGCTGGTGCTGTTCCTGCTCATCGGCGGCGCCGTCGCCGACCGGCTGCCGCGGCACCGCGTGATGGTCGCGGCCAACGTCCTCAACTGCCTGTCGCAGGGCGCCTTCGCCGTGCTCGTCCTGACCGGTGAGCCGCGGCTGTGGCAGATGATGCTGCTGACCGCGCTCGGCGGTACCGGCCAGGCGTTCTTCGGCCCGGCCGCCGAGGGCATGCTGATGTCCTCGGTCCAGGGCGAGCAGGCGGGCCGCGCCTTCGCGGTGTTCCGGATGGCGATGTCGGGCGCGTCGCTCGGCGGCGCCGCGCTCGGCGGCGCCATGGTCGCCGTGCTCGGACCGGGCTGGGTCCTCGCGGCGGACGCGGCGGCGTTCGCGGTCGCCGGCGCGTTGCGCGCCTTCCTCGACGTCGGCCACATACCGCCGCGCGCCCCGGGCGGCGGCCTGCTCGCCGATCTGCGCGAGGGCTGGCGGGAGTTCGCCGGCCGGCCGTGGCTGTGGGGCATCGTCGTGCAGTTCTCCCTCGCCAACGCGGTGGTCGGCGCCGCCGACGCCGTCTACGGCCCGCTGGTCGCCCGGGACCACCTGGGCGGCGCGGGTCCCTGGGGCCTGGCCCTCGGCGCCTTCGGCGCGGGCACGGTCGCCGGCGCGCTGCTCATGACCCGCTGGAAACCGCGCCGCCTGCTGTTCGTCGGCACCCTGTGCGTGTTCCCGCTGGCCCTGCCGTCGGCCGCGCTGGCCGTCCCGGTGCCGGTCGGTGTCCTGTACGCGGTGATGTTCGTGGCCGGCGCGACGGTGGAGGTGTTCGGCGTGTCCTGGATGACGGCGCTGCACCAGGAGATCCCCGAGGACAAGCTCTCGCGCGTGTCGGCGTACGACTGGTTCGGCTCGATCGCGCTGGTCCCGCTCGCCACCGCGGCGGCCGGCCCCGCCGAGCAGGCCTTCGGCCGTCCGGCCGCGCTGTGGGGCTGCGCCGCACTGGTGGTCCTGGTCACGGCGGCCGTGCTGTGCGTACCGGACGTGCGCAACCTGCGGCGCCGGACCACGCAGGTGGCCCGGGGCGCGAAGACCGGGTCAGCCGATGCCGAAAGCCCCGTCGGGGGGCTCGGGTGACGGTACGGCGTCCTCGTCCCGGACCGGCCGCGCCCCGCCGATGAACTCCCGCAGGGCGGGGCCGTGCTCGACCCGTGCCGGGAAGGCGTCGGCGGCGGTGAGCCGGACCAGGGCGGCCGTGTCGAGAGGGCGGTGCGCGGCCGCCAGCACCGCGTTGCCGAAGCGGCGCCCGCGCAGCACACCCGGCTCCGCGATCAGCACGAGCTCCTCGAACACCGTTCCCAGGGTGGCCAGTTGGGACCTGAGGAAGGCGAAGGGCGCCGCGTCGGGAAGGTTCGCCAGGTACACCCCGCGGTCGCGCAGCACGCGCGCGGCCTCACGGGCGTAGGGGACGGACGTCAGGTGCGCCGGGACCCGTGAGCCGCCGAAGACGTCGGCGACCAGCACGTCCGCGCAGTCCGCCGGCGCGGTCTCCAGCCACGCCCGGGCGTCCGCGGCGTGCAGCGCGACGCCGGCGCCCTCCGGCAGCGGCAGGTGCTCGGCGACCAGCTCCAGCAGCCCGCGGTCGGCCTCGACGACGTCCTGCCGGGAGCCCGGCCGGGTCGCGGCCAGGTACCGGGGCAGCGTGAGCGCGCCGCCGCCGAGGTGCAGCACGTCCAACGGCCGCCCCGGGTCGGCCAGGACGTCCAGGACGTGCCCGAGCCGCCGCGCGTACTCGAACTCCAGGTGCGTCGGCTCGTCCAGGTCGACGTACGACTGCGGCGCCCCGTCGACGGTCAGCAGCCAGGCCCGCTCCCGGTCGACGTCGGGCATCAGCTTGGCGGTCCCCCGGTCGGTGACCCGGGTGACGGGGATGGGCTCGTTCACGCAGTCCATTGTGGCGGGCCCGGAACACCGCGAGCGCGAGCGGTGCGGCAAGGGGCGCGGGGGACCGCGCGACCGGTCACGGCCCCGCGGTCCCCCGCGCCGCCTCAGCCGACGGCCGTCACGGTCCCGGCCCCGACCGTCCGCCCGCCCTCGCGGACGGCGAAACCGAGCCCGGGCTCCAAAGGCACCTCGCGCCCCAGCTCCACGGTCATGGCGACCGTCTCGCCGGGCCGCGCCACGGCCGCCTCACCGAGGTCGACGTCCCCGACCACGTCCGCCGTGCGGATGTGGAACTGTGGCCGGTACCCCGTCGCGACGGGCGTCGTACGACCGCCCTCACGCGCCGACAGCACGTACATCCGGGCCGAGAACCGGCGGCCCGGCACCACACTGCCCGGCGCGGCCAGGACGTGCCCGCGCCGCACGGCGTCCCGGGGCACGCCCCGCAGCAGCAGCGCCACGTTGTCGCCGGCCTGGGCCTCCTCCATCGGCTTGCCGAACGTCTCCAGACCGGTCACCACGGTCTCCAGGCCGGCCCCGAGCACCTCGACGCGCTCACCGGCCCGGATCGTGCCCCGCTCCACGGCACCCGTCACCACCGTGCCCCGGCCGGTGATCGTCAGCACGTTCTCCACCGGCAGCAGGAACGGCGCGTCCAGGTACCGCTCGGGCATCGGCACGTAGGTGTCCACCGCGTCGAGCAGCGCCTCGACGGACGCCGTCCACCGCGGGTCGCCCTCCAGCGCCTTCAGCCCGGAGACCCGTACGACGGGTACGCAGTCGCCGCCGTAGCCGTGCGCGGTGAGCAGGTCGCGGACCTCCAGCTCGACGAGGTCGGTCAGTTCCTCGTCGCCCGCGTCGGCCTTGTTGAGGGCGACGACGATGTGGTCGACGCCCACCTGCCGGGCGAGCAGCACGTGTTCGGCGGTCTGCGGCATGATCCCGTCCAGCGCGGAGACGACGAGGATCGCCCCGTCCAGCTGCGCGGCGCCGGTGACCATGTTCTTGACGTAGTCGGCGTGGCCCGGCATGTCGACGTGCGCGTAGTGCCGGGTGTCGGTCTCGTACTCGACGTGCGCGAGGTTGATGGTGATGCCGCGCGCGGCCTCCTCCGGCGCCCGGTCGATGCGGTCGAACGAGACGTACCGGGTGCCGCCGCCGGTCCCGCGCTCGCTGAGGACCTTGGTGATGGCGGCGGTCAGGGTGGTCTTGCCGTGGTCGACGTGACCCATCGTGCCGATGTTCAGATGCGGTTTGGTGCGGACGTACGCCGTCTTGGGCATGGCGGGACCTCGAAGCCTCGTGGGTGGTGTGGGGACCCCGGGGAGCGACCGACCCTCCCCCTGCGGGGTCCGCCGGACGATCCGGAGAGGGTCAGCTTCGGGCGCCGTCGACAGCGGCCGGGACGAGGGGAACGGCAGCCTTCGGGGCATCCGCGACCGCGGATGCCGTGAGGAGGAAGGCGTACCGGAACATGGCACCGATCATCGCCGACGCCGCGTCGCGCGTCGAACGGTTTTCGGGCGCCGCCCCTTCCCGGCGGGGTGCGGGACGGGGGGCGCGGCGCACGGCGCCGGACGGCCGTGCGGCGCACCCGTCGTCTCCCGGCCCGTGACGCCTGTGAGACGAACGATACGGCGATCACACACATATGTCGGTTAGTGTCACCGGATGCTCGATGCCACCACCCGCTCTGGGGGCACCGCCACGGCCTCTCCCCGGGCCACCGCCACGGAGCTCGCCGTCGCCACGGCGGCCGCCGGTCCCCGCGTCCCGGCCGGCTTCGCCGCCCGCTGCACGAGGATCCTGCTCTCGCCCTGGTCACGCCTGTCCCTGCTCGTCGTGCTGCTCGCCGCGGCCGCGTCCACGGTGCTGCTGCTCGAACCGCAGCGGCTGCTGATGCACGGCTGGCCGCCGCAGCTCGGCGGGGCCGCCGCGGCGGTGGTGTTCGCGGCGGCGTACGGGGTGTGCACCGTGGCGTTCGTGCCCCGGCCGCTGCTGAACCTCGCGGCGGGCGCCCTGTTCGGCTCGCAGTTCGGCCTCGGCGCCGCCCTCGCGGGGACGGTGCTCGGCGCCGGGACGGCGTTCTGCCTGGGGCGTGCGCTGGGTCAGGACGCCCTGCGCCCGCTGCTGCGCGGGCGGTGGCTGAAGGCGGCCGACGGCCAGCTGAGCCGGCACGGCTTCCGCTCGATGCTCGCGGTACGGCTCTTCCCCGGCGTGCCGTTCTGGGCCGCGAACTACTGCGCGGCCGTCTCGCGCATGGGCCTGCCCCCGTTCCTGCTGGCGACGGCGCTCGGCTCGGTCCCCAACACCGCCGCGTACGTCGTCGCCGGCGCCCGCGCCTCGGCACCGACGTCGCCGGCCTTCCTCGTCGCGCTGGCCTGCATCGCCCTGCCCGCCCTGGCGGGCGGGGCGGTGGCCTGGCGCAAACGCCACCACCTGCGCGCCCGCTGACGATCCCCCGGGCGGCTCGCGGGCCGTCCGGACGGTGAGCCGGGCCGTCCGGGCGACCCGGGGCCGTCCAGACGGCGTGTTCGCCCACCCGGCCGGTGCGCCCCACCGCCCGGACGCCTGGGGTCTGTCGTCGAACTCCCGTCGTCCGCCCGGAGGGCGGGCCCCGCGGCATCGGGCGCGTGCTCCCGGCGTGCCGGGCACCGGCCCCCGTACCGGATGTACCCGGGTCCGCGCCCGGTGCGGCGAGAGGGCGTGCAGGGCGCCGCGGGGCAGGCGGGAGTGCGACGACAGACCCTAGACCGCCTCCAGGATCATCGCGTTGGCGAGTCCGCCCGCCTCGCACATCGTCTGCAGGGCGTAGCGGGCGCCGCGCTCGCGCATCGCGTGGACCAGCGTCGTGGTCAGCCGGGTGCCGCTCGCGCCGAGCGGATGGCCGAGGGCGATCGCGCCGCCGTGCACGTTGACCTTGGCGAGGTCGGCGCCGGTCTCCTGCTGCCACGCCAGCACGACGCTGGAGAAGGCCTCGTTGACCTCGAACAGGTCGATGTCGTCGAGCCTCAGGCCCGCCCTGCGGAGCACCTTCTCGGTGGCCGGGAGGACACCGGTGAGCATCAGCAGCGGGTCGGACCCGGTGACGGCGAAGCTGTGCAGCCGGGCGAGCGGGCGCAGCCCGAGGCGTGCCGCGGTCTCGCCGGAGGTGACGAGCACCGCCGAGGCGCCGTCGTTGAGGGGGCTGGCGTTGCCCGCGGTGACGTTCCACTCGATCTGCGGGAAGCGCTCGGCGAAGCCCGGGTCGTAGTAGGCGGGCTTCAGGCCGGCGAGGACCCCGGTGCTGCTGTCCGGCCGTACGCACTCGTCGCGCGAGACGCCGTCCAGCGGCGCGACCTCGGCGTCGAACAGGCCGGCCTGCCAGGCCGCGGCGGCCCTGCGGTGCGAGGAGACGGCGAAGGCGTCCATCCGCTCGCGGGTGATCGACCACTTCGCGGCGACGAGTTCGGCGCTGATGCCCTGCGGGACGAGGCCCTCCGGATAGCGCTCGGCGACGCCGGGGCCGAAGGGGTCCTTGCCCTCCGGGACGTTCGACCACATCGGCACCCGGCTCATCGACTCGACGCCGCAGGCGACGACGAGGTCGTACGCGCCGGAGAGGACGCCCTGCGCGGCGAAGTGCACGGCCTGCTGGGAGGAGCCGCACTGGCGGTCCACGGTCGTCGCGGGGACCGACTCGGGGAAGCCCGCCGACAGGGCGGCGTACCGGGTGGTGTTCATGGCCTGCTCGCCGACCTGGTCGACGGTGCCGCCGATGACGTCGTCGATCAGTGCGGGGTCGACGCCGGAGCGCTCGACGAGGGCGCGCAGGGTGTGCGCGAGGAGCTCCACGGGGTGGACGTGCGCGAGGGAGCCGCCCGGCTTCCCCTTGCCGATCGGGGTGCGTACGGCTTCGACGATGACTGCGTCACGCATGGTGCGGGCCTCCTTGGCCGCCGGGGGCCACCGGTCCGCCGGGGCGGCTACCGGTGAGTAGGGAATTCGAACTCACCTTAACTCCGCGAGTTTGAATTTCCAACCCTCCCCTAGACTGACTCCCATGGCCGCTCCCAAGAACCCGCGCCCCTGCTCGATCGCCGACACCCTGGCACTCGTCGGCGAGAAGTACTCCCTGCTCGTCCTGCGGGAGGTGTGCCTGGGCAACGGCCGTTTCGACCAGCTCGTGCGCAACATCGGCGCCCCGCGCGACATCCTGGCCACGCGGCTGCGGCGGCTCGTCGACGCCGGGGTCCTGGCCAGGCACCCCTACAGCGAGCGTCCGCAGCGCTTCGAGTACCGCCCCACCCAGGCCGGGCTGGAGCTGGAGCCGGTCCTGATGACCCTGATGGCGTGGGGCGACCGCCACCTGCGCGGGGACGCCGGCCGCCCGATGGTGATCGAGCACTCCTGCGGCCACGACCTGGTCCCGGTCGTCACCTGCCGGGCCTGCGGCGAGGCGGTGCGCCACGAGGACCTCAAGGCCCACCCGCAGGCACCCGGCTGGACGGTGGCGGGTCCGACGGCCGCCTGACCCTTCGGCCGGCCCCGCTTCCCGGCCCCTGTGTCGGGGCCGCCACCGAGGGGCGCTACGCTTCCCCCTCGGCACACCTGATCACCGATCACCGCACACGGCGGACCGGTGTGCCCATCACCCTTTCCTCGATCGGCACTTGGACTCGGTACCTTCATGTCGTGGTTTGAATCCCTCATCCTCGGACTCGTCCAGGGACTGACCGAGTTCCTCCCCGTCTCCTCCAGCGCGCATCTGCGGCTGACCGCTGCGTTCTCGGGCTGGGAGGACCCCGGCGCGGCCTTCACGGCGATCACCCAGATCGGCACGGAGACCGCGGTGCTGATCTACTTCCGCAAGGACATCGGGCGGATCATCTCGGCGTGGACCCGCTCGCTCACGGACAAGGCGATGCGCGGCGACCCCGACGCGCGGA
Organism: Streptomyces sp. NPDC052701; assembly: GCF_040678355.1. Taxonomy (NCBI): domain Bacteria; kingdom Bacillati; phylum Actinomycetota; class Actinomycetes; order Kitasatosporales; family Streptomycetaceae; genus Streptomyces; species Streptomyces sp. NPDC052701. The sequence continues at coordinate 52,197 of NZ_JBFATO010000012.1, read as the reverse complement.
TGGGCTGGCTGGTCATCGTCGGCTCGATCCCGATCGGCGTCCTCGGCGTGACGCTGAAGGACCAGATCGAGGGCCCGTTCCGCGATCTGCGCATCACGGCCACCATGCTGATCGGCATGGGCATCGTCCTCGGCGTCGCCGACCGGCTGGCGGCGCGCGACGAGAACGGCGGCCGGCACCGCGCGCCCAAGCAGCGCAAGGCCCTGGAGGACCTGGGCGTACGGGACGGCCTGATCTACGGCGTCTGCCAGGCCATGGCCCTGATCCCGGGCGTCTCCCGCTCCGGCGCCACCATCAGCGGCGGCCTGTTCATGGGATACCGGCGCGAGGCCGCGGCCCGCTACTCCTTCCTGCTCGCCATTCCGGCGGTGCTGGCCTCGGGCCTGTTCGAGCTCAAGGACGCGATGGGGAGCGACCACGTCTCCTGGGGGCCGACGATCTTCGCGACGATCATCGCCTTCGCCGTCGGGTACGCCGTGATCGCCTGGTTCATGAAGTTCATCTCCACCAAGAGCTTCATGCCGTTCGTCTGGTACCGGATCGCGCTCGGGATCGTCATCATCGTCCTGGTCGGCATGGGCGTCCTGAGCCCGCACGCGGGCGAGTCGGCGCACTGACCGGCGGGTTCCGGGACCGGCTTCCGGCCGGCCGGCCCACGCTTTCCGGCCTGCCGGACGATGGTGTCCGGCAGGCCCGCGGGCAGGTGCCGGGACCCGGTCCGCGGCGGCCGTGACGAAATCCATACCGGGCGCGTAGTCGTCCGGTAGCGCGCTGTCAGTGCATGCGCCTAGGCTTGTCCGCATGTCCCCCGATTCCGTGACCCCTGGTTCCGTGCGGTCCGCTGCCGAGGTGAACGAACAGATCCGTGCCCTGTGGCGGCGCGCGGCCGGCTCCCTGTCGGCCCAGGAGCGCGCCGAGTACGAGCTGCTGGTGATCGAGTGGGCGACCGCGATCCGCAGCGAGGTCGTCGAGGCGGCTTGAAGAGGACCCCGGGCGCCGGAGTGAGCCCGGGCGCCGAAGCCACCGGCCCAGCCGGCCGGCGCACGTCCCGGCCGGCCCCCGCCCCCTTGACGCACCTCCCGGCCCCCTGCCGTCGGCACGCGTCCCGGGCCCCGTACCGTCGGCGAGCGTCTCAGCGCCCGCCCGACACCCGCAGCACCGCCCCCGTCGTGTACGAGGCCTCCGGTGACATCAGCCACGCGATCGCCGCGGCGATCTCCTCCGCCTGTCCCGGCCGGCGCAGCGGGATCGTGGCCGCCGCGCGCCGGGCGCGGTCCGGGTCGCCCATCGCGGCGTGCATCCCGGTGTCGATCATCCCGGGCGCGACCGCGTTGACGCGGACGCCGTCCGGGCCGAGTTCCTTGGCCAGGCCCAGTGTCAGGGCGTCGACGGCGGCCTTGGTCGCCGCGTAGTGGACGTAGTCGCCGGGGCTGCCGAGCGTGGCGGCGGCCGACGACACGTTCACGATGACGCCGCCGCCCCGGGGCGTCATGAGCTGCGCCGCGCGCCGCGAACACAGCAGCGTCCCCAGGAGGTTGACGTCCACGACCCGGCGCAGGTCCGCGGGGTCGGTGTCGGCGAGCCGCCCCAGTGGCCCGGTCACCCCCGCGTTGTTCACCAGCCCCGTCACGGGCCCCAGGTCCCGCTCCGCCGTCCCGAAGAGCCGCTCGACGTCCGCCTCGGCGGAGGTGTCGGCCCGGACCACCGCGCAGCGCGCCCCGGCCTCGCGCACCCCGCGCGCCACCGACTCCGCGGCCGCTCCGTCGCGGACGTGGCCCACCACCACGTCGTGCCCGTCCGCGGCGAGGCGCAGGCAGGTCGCGGCGCCGATGCCCCGGCTGCCGCCGGTGACGACCGTGACGGGACGTTCCATGTGTTCCTCCTGCCGGCAGGATCGATCACCCCGGACGCGCGGACGTGCCCGCGCTTGCTACGACGGAACGGCGGCGCCGGCGGGGGACTCCTCGCTCCCGGGCCCCGGCGGCGGGTCGCCGAGCTGCTCGCGCACGTAGTTCCAGACCACCGCGATCAGTGCGGCGACCGGCACGGCGAGCAGACTGCCGACGATGCCGGCCAGACTGCCGCCCAGTGTCACCGCCAGGAGCACCACCGCCGCGTGGAGGCCGAGCCCGCGGCTCTGGATCATGGGCTGGAAGACGTTGCCCTCGAGCTGCTGCACCACGACGATGATGGCCAGCACGATCAGCGCGTCGGTCAGGCCGTTCGACACCAGCGCGATGAGGACCGCGACGAAACCGGCGAACAGGGCGCCGATGATCGGCACGAACGCGGAGACGAAGGTCAGCACCGCCAGCGGGAGCACCAGGGGCACCCCCAGGATCCACAGGCCGAGGCCGATCAGGACGGCGTCGAGCAGGCCGACGGCCGCCTGGGAACGCACGAACGCGCCCAGGGTGTCCCAGCTCCGGGCGGCCACGGTCGGGACGTCGGTGGCCAGCCGGCCGGGCAGCTGGCGGGCGAGCCACGGCAGGAAGCGCGGTCCGTCCTTGAGGAAGAAGAACATCAGGAAGAGCGCCAGGACGGCGGTGATCAGGCCGTTGACCACGGTGCCGACTCCGGTGACGACGGCCGTGACCATGCTGCCCAGTCCTTCCTGGGCGCGGGCGACCGCGGTGTCGAAGGCGTCGCTGATCTGGTCGTCGCTGATGTTCAGCGGCGGTCCGGCGGCCCACTCGCGCAGCTTCTGGATGCCTTCGATCACGCCGTCGGTCAGCTCTCCCGACTGGGAGGCCACCGGTACCGCGATCAGCGCCACGACCCCCGAGGCGACCAGGAGGAACAGCACGGTCACCGTCGAAGCGGCCAGCGCCGGCCGCCACCCGTGACGGCGCAGGAACCTCGTCAGGGGCCAGGTCAGCGTGGTGAGGAGCAGGCCGATTACGAGCGGCCAGACCACCGACCACATCCGCCCCAGAAGCCACAGGGCCACCGCCGACATCGCAAGTACCAGCAGCAACTCGCAGGAGACACGCGCCGATGTGCGCAGCGCGGCGCGGGTTCTCGCGGAATTCAAGGTGGCAGACATGGGGTCACCCTATGGGTACGGACGTCACCCTTCGCCGTCGCGGCCGGTCAAAGGCGGCCGAGGGGCCGTCGGCGCCCGTCCGGGCCGTCCTCCCGCCCCTCCGGGGCCGCTCCGGCACCCGAATGTCGCCGCACACCTTGGCGTGGCCGGTCCCATGCCCAACACTGGGCCGATGACGCAGCGTGTGGAGTTCGCCACTGTGAGGGACCGGCTGGCCGTCGACGACCTCGTCACCGACTACGCGGTGGCGGTGGACGACGGCGACTGGGAGGCGTACCGGGGGCTGTTCGCCCCGGACGGGCGGGCGGACTACCGCTCGGCCGGCGGCATCGAGGGGGACGCCGGGCAGGTCGCGGCCTGGCTCGCCGGGAGCCTGCGGCTGTTCCCGGTGCGGCAGCACCTGATCGTCAACCGCCGGGTGCGGTTCGGGATCCGGGAGCAGGACACCGGCGACACCGCCGAGGTCCAGGCCGACTACGTCAGTCCGATGAGCGGCGCCGGGCCGGGTGCCCCGCCCGACCTCGTGTGCGGCGGCCGGTACGCCTTCGCGCTGCTGCGGACGGCGGAGGGCTGGCGGCTGCGCGAGGTGACCGTGCGGGAGAAGTGGCGGCGCCCTCCCGGGCGGGGCGCGGCGGCTGTGATCGACTGAGCCTGCGCACCGCCTGCGTGACCGGCCGGGCGGACGCGTTCCATCCGGATCGCCCTCGGGGCGCACACTGGTGGCACGACGGGGTAGGGAGGCGCCTATGAAGACGCTCGGCCACTGGCTCGCCTCCCCGTGGCGGCGCTCGACCGCCGCGGCGGTCGTGGGCGCCCTGCCCGTCCTTGCCTTTCCCGCCCCGTCGCTGTGGTGGTTCGCCTACGTCGCCCTGGTCCCCTGGATCCTGCTGACGCGCACCGCGCCGACCGGGAAGCGGGCCGCGTACGACGGCTGGTGGGGCGGGTTCGGCTTCATGCTGGCGATGCACCACTGGCTGCTGCCGAACCTGCACGTGTTCACGTTCGTCATCGCCGCCCTGCTCGGGGTGCTGTGGGCGCCGTGGGGCTGGCTGGTGCGCCGTCTGCTGGGCGGCGTGCCCTCGCGGGGCCGGGCCGCCGCCGCGCTCGTGGTGCTGCCGTCGGGCTGGCTCGGGGCCGAGCTGATCCGCTCCTGGCAGGGCCTCGGCGGCCCGTGGGGCGTGCTCGGCGCCAGTCAGTGGCAGGTGGAGGCGGCGCTGCGGCTGGCGTCGGTCGGCGGGGTGTGGCTGCTCGGCTTCCTGGTGGTGGCCGTCAACACGGCGGTCGCCGTGCTCGTCGCGGTGCGGCAGGCCCGCGTTCCCGCCGTGGCCGGGCTCCTCGCCACGGCCGCCGCCACCTGTGCGGCCTGGGTGTGGTCACCCCGCCCCGACATCGACGGCCGGGTCGCCGTCGCCGTCGTCCAGCCCGGCGTGGTCAAGGGCCCCGACAGCAGCGACCGCCGTTTCGACCGCGAGGAGCGGCTCACCCGGCAGCTGGCCGGCCAGGACGTCGACCTGGTCGTCTGGGGCGAGAGCAGCGTCGGCTTCGACCTCGCCGCCCGGCCCGACCTCGCCGGGCGGCTCGCGGCGCTGTCGCGCGAGACCGGCGCCCGGATCCTGGTCAACGTGGACGCCCGGCGCTCCGACCGGCCCGGCATCTACAAGAGCTCGATCCTGATCGGCCCCGGCGGCCCGACCGGCGACCGCTACGACAAGATGCGGCTCGTCCCCTTCGGCGAGTACATTCCGGCCCGCTCGCTGCTCGGCTGGGCGACCTCGGTCGGCGAGGCGGCGGGCGAGGACCGCCGGCGCGGTGCCCGGCAGGTCGTGATGAACGCCGGGAACGGGCTGCGGATCGGCCCGATGGTCTGCTTCGAGACGGCGTTCCCCGACATGACCCGCCACCTCGCCCGGGAAGGCGCCGACGTCCTGGTCGGCCAGTCGGCCACCTCGACGTTCCAGCAGAGCTGGGCACCGCGGCAGCACGCCTCGCTCGCCGCGCTGCGCGCCGCCGAGACCGGCCGCCCGATGGTGCACGCCACGCTGACGGGCGTCTCGGCCGTCCACGGCCCGGGCGGGGCGCCCGTCGGCCCCCGGCTCGGCACCGGCGCGAGCACCACGCAGGTGTACGAGGTCCCGCTCGCGCACGGCACCACGCCGTACGTCCGCCTCGGCGCCTGGCCGGTGTACGCGGCCCTGCTGGTCCTCGCCGGCTGGTGCTCCGCCGAGGGCCTGCGGGCGCTGCGGCTCAGGCGGCCCGCTCCAGGACCGCTCGCACCACCCGCTCGCACAGCTCATGGGTCGCCAGCGCGTCCCGGGCGCTGAGCACCCTCCCGGCCCGGACCGCGTCCAGGAAGGCCAGCACGGCCTGCTCGATGCCGCGCTGCCGGGCCACCGGCACCCAGTCCCCGCGCCGCCGCACGGTCGGCTGGCCCTTGTGGTCGACGACCTCGGCGAGGTTGACGACCTGGCGCTTGGTGTCCTGTCCGGAGACCTCCAGGACCTCCTCGGCCGAACCGCTGAGCCGGTTCATCACGCCGAGCGCGGTGAAGCCGTCCCCGGCGAGCTGGAGCACGACGTGGTGGAGCAGGCCGTCCACGACGCGGGCGCGCACGGTGACGTCGTCGATGGGACCGGGCGCCAGGAAGCGCAGCGTGTCGACGACGTGGATGAAGTCGTCGAGGATCATCGTGCGCGGTTCCTCCGGCAGCCCGATCCGGTTCTTCTGCAGCAGGATCAGCTCGCGCGGGTGGTCGGCGCACTGCGCGTACCCGGGGGCGTGGCGCCGGTTGAAGCCGACGGCGAGGCTCACGCCCCGCTCCTCGGCGAGCGCCACCAGCCGCTCGGAGTCGGCGAACTCGTAGGCGAGCGGCTTGTCTACGTACGTCGGTATGCCCGCCTGCAGCAGCCGCGTCACGATCTGCGGGTGCACGGCCGTCGGCGCGTGCACGAAGGCGGCGTCCAGGTCCTGGGCGAGCAGGTCCTCGAGGGTGGCGTGCCGCTGCCGGTGCGGCAGGTGCAGGCCGTCGGCGACCCTCTCGAGCGTCGCGGGGGTGCGGGTCTGCAGGTGCAGTTCGATCCCGGGCCGGAAGGCGAGCACCGGGAGGTAGGCCTTCTGCGCGATGTCGCCGAGTCCGATGCAGCCGACCTTCACGGGGTGTTCTCCTTCGCGGATCCCATGCTCCGCGGACGGTCCGCCGAAGCCTGCCGGGAGCATACGGCCTCCCCGCTGCCGGCCTGCCCGCTGCCGGCCTCCCCGCCGCCGGCCCCGCCCGGGCGGCCGGTGCCCCCTGACGGAGGCCGCCAGTCGGCGATCCCGTCGAAGCCCCGCAGGAACAGCGCGGGCCCGGCCTTCGACAGCAGGGCCACCGCGGTGTCGCGTACGGCGACCGCGGCCCGGCCGGTCATCAGGTTGAGGCGGGCGACCCGCACGGCCCGGCGCCCGATGGCCGTGGTGCGGGGCAGCCGTGCCGCGCTGTAGGCGGGCAGGTCGTCGCAGTGGTGGGCGAGGACGATCGCGTCCTCGATGGCCTGGTTCCCGCCCTGGCCGAGTGTCGGCGGCATGGCGTGCGCGGCGTCGCCGAGCAGGGCGACCCGGCCGCGGTGGTAGGCGGGCAGCGGCTGGGCGATGTGGTGGACGTCGTGGCGCAGGACGTCCTGCGGGCGGGCGGCGGCGAGGACGGCGGGGACGGGGTCGTGCCAGTCGCCGAAGAGGCGGACGAGCTCGGCCTTCTCGTCGGGCGCGCGCCGCCCCGCGGGGGCGACGGCGGCGGCGTACGCGTAGACCCGGCCGTCCTTGAGCGGGTGCGTGCCCCAGATGCGGCCCCGGCCCCAGGTCTCGTGCGCGGCGAACCGCGCGCCGGGTACCGGGATCACGACCCGCCAGGTGGTGAATCCCGAGTAGACGGGCCCTGGGTGGTCGGGGAACAGCGCGCGGCGGACGGCGGAGCGGAGGCCGTCGGCGGCCACCACCAGGTCGGCCTCCAGTTCCCCGTCCGCAGTGCTCACCCGGGCCGGCCGGCCGGCGGCGCCGGGGTCGGCGACGGTCGCCGCGGCGCCCGTGCGGACGGCGTCCGGCGGCAGCAGCGCCGCCAGGGCGGTGACGAGGGTGGCGCGGTGCAGCAGGACGAGCGGGCCGCCGAAGCGCTCGGCCGCGGCGGCGGCACCGGAGCGTGCGAGCCAGCGCCCGCCGGGGGTGCGCAGCCCGCCGTCGCCCTGCCAGGCGGCGAGGTCCCGGATCTGGTCGCCGAGCCCGATGACGTCCAGCGCGCGCAGGGCGTTGGGGGCCAGGGAGATGGCGGCGCCGACTGGCTCCAGCGAGGCGGCCCGCTCCAGCACGGTCACCTGGTGGCCGCGCAGGTGCAGGGCGGCGGCCGCGGCCAGGCCCCCGATCCCGCCGCCGATCACGACGGCCCGCCTCGACTGTGCCATGGCTCCTCCTCGGTCACTACATCTGTAGTACGCATCGACTCTACTACGGATGTAGTGCGCCGGATAGGTTGGTCTCCATGCCCGAACGCACCGCAGGCGCCTCCCGCGCCGACCTCGTCGCCGACACCGCCCTCGCCCTGCTCGCCGAGCGGGGGATGCGCGGGCTCACGCACCGGGCGGTCGACGAGGCGGCCGGGCTCCCCCAGGGCTCCACGTCGAACCTGGCGCGGACCCGGCAGGCGCTGCTGGAACTGGCGGTGCGGCGTCTGGCCGAACGGGAGGCGCGGGTGCTGGCGCTGCACGAGGTGCCGGACCCGCGGGCCGGGCTCGGCTCGCTGGCGGACGGGCTGGCCCTCGCCGCGCACCGCGCACTGACCCGGAACCGCGAACTGACCCTCGCCCGCTACGAGCTGGCCCTGGAGGCCACCCGCCGCCCCGAGCTGCGGGCCTACTTCGACGCCACGGGCGCCCGCTTCCGCGACCAGCTCGCCGCCCTGGTCACGGCGGCTGGCTCCACGGACCCGGACCGGCACGTGCTGTCGCTGGTCGCCTGGGCGGACGGCCTGATGTTCTCGTGCGTGGCCGGGTCGTTCAGCGCACGGGTACCGGACCTGGACGAGGTGCGGGCGAGCCTGCACGAGCTCCTGGACGGCATGCTCGGCGGCTGAGGACCCCTGGCAGGACCAGGCGTCCCCGGGAAAGGATGCGGGTATGACGACCGAGCGACGCGAACCCGCCGGCAACGCCGGCGAACGCACGATGCTGGAGGGCTGGCTGGACTACCACCGCCGGACCCTGGCCTGGAAGTGCGAGGGCCTGACCGACGCCCAGCTGCGGACCGCCGCCGTGGAGCCCTCCGAGCTGTCCCTGATGGGGCTGGTGCGGCACATGGCGGAAGTGGAGCGGAGCTGGTTCCGCAAGGTCCTCGTCGGCGACGACCCTGGCCCGATCTACTACGGCGAGGACGATCCGGACGGCGAGTTCCACCTCACCGAGGCGGACACCTGGCAGGAGGCGCACACCACCTGGCAGACCGAGATCGCGGTCGCCCGCCGCAACGCGGCCCGCTTCGGTCTGGACGACCTCTGCGAGGGAAGGCACGGGCGCACCGGCGAGCGGTTGAGCCTGCGCTGGATCTACACCCACATGATCGAGGAGTACGCCCGCCACAACGGCCACGCCGACCTGATCCGCGAGCGCGTCGACGGCACCACCGGCGACTGACGTCAGCCGTGCGCCGTCCCGGCCCCCGTACGGGGAAGGAGATCACCCGTGCGGGGCATCCTGCGCCTGTCCGCCGCCGCCCGCGGCGCCGGACCCAGCAGAGTGGCGCGGGTGCATCGAACGACGACCGCAGCAACGCTCCTCGTGACCGTGGCCGTCTCGGCCCTGACCGGCTGCGTGACGGTCCGGCATCCCCTCGTCCCCGGCCCCTCGGCGGCACCCGGCCGGCCGTCGGCGCCGCACCCGGACGCCCGGAGCGAGACGCAGATCGTGCAGGCCCCGGCCCGCGAGGCCCTGGAACTCACCGGCCCCTCCCGCTCCCCGGAACCGGCCGCGCCCCCCTCGCGCCGCGCCGTCGCCCCCGCACCGCGGCCCGAACCGCCGTCCGGCCCCCACGACCGGCCCGCCCGGCCCGCCCGGCCCGAAGCCCGCGAGCCGGACGCACGGCGACCGCGGCGGCCGGCCCCCGCCGTCCCGGACGTCCCGCGGCCGGCCCGGCACACCGCCCGGGAGACCCCGAACGTGTGCGCGCTGGGCAGGGAGTACGGGGGATGGCGGGCCGACAGTCCGGAGGCGGTGATCTGCCGGCAGGCGTACGGACGGTGACGCGCGCCTAGCGCCCTACGGCCGCTGCCTCGGCGGCTCCCACGCCCCGCCGCTCCCGCCCAACCGCGACTCCAGGGTCCGGATGGCCGCCCGCACCCGGTCCCCGTAGGTGTCGTCGGCCAGCGCGTGCGCCGCACCCCGGGCCCACCGCAGATGGGTCCGGGCAGCCTCGCGTTGGCCGAGCTTGACGTAGTCCGCGGCCAGGTTCAGGTGCAGCGAGGGATACAGCACCCGCGCGGCGAGCGCGTCCCCGTGTCCGGCGGGCAGCTCCCCCGCGGCCTCCTGCGCGGCCGTCAGGGCCCGCAGGTCCCAGGCCAGTTCGTCCGCCGGATCGTCCTGCGTGTCGGCCAGGTAGTGGGCCAGCGTGCACCGGTGCAGCGGATCGCCGTGCTCGCCGATCTCCGCCCACAGGTCCAGGAGGCGGCGCCGGGCCTCCTCACGGTCGCCCGCGTGGTGCAGCATGACGACCTGCCCGATCCGGGTCGGCACGGCGTCCGGCGCCGCCTGCCCCCATCGCTCCGCCACCGCGCCCTCCGCACCGCTCGCCCGCTGTCCCCTCCCGACGCTAACCGCAGGCACGGACGATCCCGGTCAGGCGGCACCGGGCCGGCCCTGCGCGGCACGCACGGGCGGAACGGACGGCCGAGGCGCACGAACGGGGCGCACGAACGGGGGCGGACGGCCGAGGCGCACCGGCGGAGCGGACGGGCGGGGCGGACGCGGAACCGGCCGACGGCGCGCCGGGCCGGCACCGGGCGCACGGGCGGGGCGGACGCCGGACCGGCAAGCGGCGTGCCGGGCCGCCGCCGTCGGCGGCCCGGCAGTGGGGCGTGCTCAGCCCAGGTTCGGGATCGTCCAGTCGATCGGCTCGTGGCCCTGCCGGGCCACCGCCTCGTTGATCTGCGTGAACGGCCGGGAGCCGAAGAACTTCTTCGCCGACAGCGGCGAGGGGTGCGCGCCCTTCACGACCGCGTGCCGCGTCTCGTCGATCAGCGGGAGCTTCTTCTGCGCGTAGTTGCCCCACAGCACGAAGACCGCCGGGTCGGGCCGCCCGGCGACCGCGCGGATCACCGCGTCGGTGAACTTCTCCCAGCCCCGGCCCTTGTGCGAGTTCGCCTCGCCGCCGCGGACCGTGAGCACCGCGTTGAGCAGCAGGACGCCCTGCCGGGCCCACGGCATCAGATAGCCGTTGTCGGGGATCGGCAGGCCGAGTTCCTCGTGCATCTCCTTGTAGATGTTCCGCAGGGACGGGGGAATGCGCACCCCGGGCCGGACCGAGAAGCACAGGCCGTGCCCCTGTCCCTCGCCGTGGTAGGGGTCCTGACCGAGGATCAGGACCTTCACCTCGTCGTAGGGCGTGGCGTCCAGGGCCGCGAAGACCTCCTCGCGCGGCGGATAGACGGGACCCTTCGCCCGCTCCTCCTCGACGAACTCGGTCAGCTCCTTGAAGTAGGGCTGCTGCAGCTCGTCGCCCAGAACCCCGCGCCAGGACTCGGGCAGCATGGCGATGTCGGTCACGTCAACGTCCTTACGGTGTGCGGTCACTTCAGGCTTCAGAACCTACAGGCGGCCACTGACAGCCGGCCCCGGCTCCCGGCCCGTGGGCGGCCGCGCCCGGACCTACCAGCTGGTCTTCCGGGACAGCTCCCACACCATCATGATCGTCGACGGGTCCAGCGCCCGCTCCGCGCCCGAGATGTCCCGGCTCGCGGCCACGTACTGCCGGCCCTGCCACAGCGGCAGCAGCCGCACGTCGTCGACGAGGATCTGCTGGGCCCGCTCGAACTCCCGCACCACGTCGGCGCGGTCGCTCTCGCGGCGCGAGCGGGGCAGCAGCACGTCGGTGATCTCGGGCGCCGGGTAGGGGGTGCCAAGGGCGTTCTGCTCGCCGACGAAGGGGGCGATGAAGTTGTCGGCGTCCGGGAAGTCGGGGAACCAGCCGCGCCCGAACGCCGGGTACTCGCCGTTCTGGTACCCCTTGACGTAGGTGTTCCAGGGGCGGCTCTTGAGGGTGACCGTGAACAGGCCGGAGGCCTCGAGCTGCTTCTCCAGCTCCTGGAACTCCAGGGCCGTCTCGGAGCCGTAGCGGTCGGTGGTGTACCAGAGGGTGAGCGGGACCCGCTCGGTGATCCCTGCGTCGGCGAGGATCCGGCGGGCCTTGGCGACGCTCGGATCGCCGTAGTCGTCGAAGAAGCCCGTGGTGTGGCCGGTCAGGCCCTTGGGGACCATGGAGTACAGCGGGTCGACGGTGTCCTTGTAGACCTTGTGCGCGATCGCCGCCCGGTCCACGACCTGGGCCACGGCCCGGCGCACGGCCTTTTTGCCCGCCCACGGGTCCTTGGGGTTGAACACCAGGTAGTTGATGTCGGTGCCGGTGCCCTCGACCAGCTGGATCTCCTGGTCCTTGCCGGCCACGCTCTGCAGGTCGAGGACGTCACCGGCGGCCAGACCGCGGTAGGTGAGGTCGATCTCCTTCTCCCGCAGCGCCTCGACCATCGCGTCGGAGCCCTGGAAGTAGCGGATGGTCACCGCGTTGTTGCGGTGCTTCGCGTACCCCTCGTAGCGGTCGTTGCGGACGAGTGCCGCCTCCTTGCCGTCCTCGTAGGACTTCAGGGTGTACGGCCCCGAACCGACCACGTCCCCCTTCTCGCGGAGGGCGTCCGCGGGGTAGGCGCCGGGGGCGACGATCGACATGGCGGGTGTGGCCAGCACGAACGGGAAGGTGGCGTCCGGCTTGTTCAGGCGGAAGACGACCTCCCGCCCGCTCGGCGCCTGGACCCGCTCCAGGCTGCCCAGCAGACCGGCGGGACCGCCGTTGACGTTGAGCTTGCGGACCCGGTCGATGGAGTGCTTGACCGCCTGCGCGTCGAGCGGGTCGCCGTTGGAGAACTTCAGGCCCTTGCGCAGCGTGCAGCGGTACACCTGGTTGGAGCTGTCCGAGAAGCCGCACTTCTCGGCGGCGTCGGGCTGGGGCGTGGTCGCCCCGACCGGATAGCTCAGCAGCGTCTGGTAGATGTTGCGGAACAGCTCCCAGGAGCTGTCCCAGGAGGCGGCGGGATCCAGCGTGCTGGGGGCACTGGTCGTGCCCACCACGATCGGTCCCTCGTCGTCCGGGCTGTCGGACGACAGGACGCCGCACCCGGTCACCAGGGACGATATGGACGCGATGGCCGCCACCCGCCGCAGGCATCGGTTCCGGTTGAACACGCGCACGCTCCTCGATCTGCCGTACCAAGGGTCGGCAGACCATACCGCAGCGTCCTGCCCGTGGGAGCGCCCCGTGCGGTTCTTGAGACCGGGACGTCGATGACGACGTTGTCATCCGCCCGTAAGCCGCCGTTTCCCCGCGCGACACCGTCCCGCGCCGGCACGGGCGCCGTTCCCGGCCGGCGGAACCCGGCGGGGAACGGCGGAACCCGACGGAGGCCGAGGGGGTCGGCGCCCGTGCCGGACCGCGGGCGTCAGGCCACGCCGGCGTTCAGGAAGATGCCGCCGTCGACGACCAGCGTCTGGCCGGTGATCCAGTCGGACTGCTCGGAGGTGAGGAACGCGGCGGCGCCCCCGATGTCGGAGGGCACGCCGAGCCGGCCCAGCGGGTAGGCCGCGGCCGCCTCCGCCTCCCGGCCCTCGTACAGGGCCTGGGCGAACTTGGTCTTCACCACGGCCGGGGCGATCGCGTTGACCCGCACCCCGGGCGCGAACTCGTGGGCCAGCTGCACGGTCAGGTTGATCATCGCGGCCTTGCTGACGCCGTACGCGCCGATGAAGGGCGAGGGCGCCAGGCCCGCGACGGAGGCGATGTTCACGATCGCGCCGCCGTTGTCCTTCTGCCAGGCGTGCCAGGTCTTCTGGGCGAAGCCGAGGGCGGAGATCACGTTGGTCTCGAAGACCTTGCGCGCCACGTTCAGGTCGAGGTCGGCGATCGGCCCGAACACCGGGTTCGTACCGGCGTTGTTGACCAGGTAGTCGACGCGGCCGAAGGCCTCCATCGTGCGCTCCACGGCGATCGCCTGGTGGGCCTCGTCGTGGGCCTTGCCGGCGACGCCGACGACCCGGTCGGAGCCGAGCCGCTCGACGGCCTCCTTCAGCGCGTCCTCGTTGCGGCCGGTGATGCAGACCCGGTCGCCGCGCGCGACCAGCGCCTCGGCGACGCCGTAGCCGATGCCGCGGCTGGCGCCGGTGACGAGGGCCACCTTGCCCGACGGCTCGGGCAGTTCCACGGAAGTCATGTCCCCGTCCCTCAGTTGAGCGGTCCGCCGGCGACGTACAGCACCTGGCCGGAGACGAAGCCGGCCGCGTCGCCCGTGAAGAAGGCGATCGCGTTGGCGATGTCCTCGGGCTCGCCGACGCGCTGCACCGGGATCTGGGTCGCGGCGGCGGCCTTGAAGTCCTCGAAGCCCATGCCGACGCGCTCGGCGGTGGCCTTGGTCATCTCGGTGGCGATGAAGCCGGGGGCGACGGCGTTGGCGGTGACGCCGAACTTGCCGAGCTCCTTGGCGAGGGTCTTGGTGAAGCCCTGCAGGCCCGCCTTGGCGGCCGAGTAGTTCACCTGGCCGCGGTTGCCGAGCGCCGAGGAGGAGGACAGGTTGACGATCCGGCCGAAGCCGGCGTCCACCATGTGCTTCTGGCAGGCCTTGGTCATCAGGAAGGCGCCGCGCAGGTGCACGTTCATGACGGTGTCCCAGTCGGAGACGCTCATCTTGAACAGCAGGTTGTCGCGCAGCACGCCGGCGTTGTTGACGAGGATGGTCGGCGCGCCGAGCTCCTCGGCGATGCGCGCGACGGCCGCCTCGACCTGCGCCTCGTCGGAGACGTCGCAGCCGACCGCGAGGGCCTTGCCGCCGGCGGCGGTGATCTTCTCGACGGTGTCCTTGCAGGCGGCCTCGTCGAGGTCGATCACGGCGACCGCGCGGCCCTCGGCGGCCAGTCGTACGGCGGTGGCGGCGCCGATGCCGCGCGCGGCACCGGTGACGACGGCGACCCGCTGCTCAGTGGTGGACATTGCTGCTCTCCTCGCCCTTGGGATGCGGCTCCTGCGGCCCGCCCGTCAATGAGCGACCGCTTAGTACCTTCAGCAGACGTGACGCTAGAAGCCCTGGCACCCGGTGTCAACGGCCGACCGGGTGCGTGTGATCCATTCCCCGGGCGGCCGGCGCGGAACAGGCGCCCCCACCGGTCCTCCCGGCGTGGCGGCGCCCGCCCGGAGCACCCGGTCGGCCTACGGCCGCGCGCCGCCGCACCACGCCGCCCCTAGGGTCTGTCGTGAGACTCCCGCCTGCCCCGCGACGCCCTGCACGCACTCCCGCCGCACCGGGCGCGGACCCGAGTACATCCGGCTACGAGGGCCCGCCCCCGGCACGCCGGGAGCACGCACCCGACGCCGCGGGGCCCGCCCTCCGGGCGGACGACGGGAGTCCGACGACAGGCCCTGGCGTCGAGGCACAGGCCGTTCGTGGCCGGAAAGGAGGCACCCATGCGCCCTCGCACCGGTGCCGTCGGCACGCTGCTCGCGATCGCCGCGATCGTGCCGCCGGCCGGCCCCGCCCACGCGCAGGACCTGGACTGCCGCGACTTCGCCTACCAGGAGGACGCGCAGGCCGTCTTCGAGGCGGACCGGGACGACCCGCACCGGCTCGACGAGGACCGGGGCCGGGACGACGGCATCGCCTGCGAGGCGCTGCCCCGCCGCGTCGGCGGTCTCACCTCCTCCACCTCCCGTCCCGCCCGGCCCTCGTCTCCCCCGGCCACCTCCCCGCCCACCGCCACGGCGGCGCCCACGGTCACACCCACCGCCGTGCCCGCCCCCACCGCCACCCCGCCCCGTGGCGTGCGGGGCGGACTGGGGGGTGCGTCGGTCTCCGGGCCGAGCGGCCGGGACGTCGCCGTCGGGCTGGCCTTCGCGACGGGTGCCGTGCTCACGGCCGGCTGCCTGGTGAGGCGCCGCAGGCGCTGACGGCGGGCGGGAGCGGCCGGCCGGCGAGCCGGCCGGTCACCGCACCAGAAGGTCCAGCAGCCGCTCCGTCTCGGCGGCCGGGTCGAGGGTGAGGCCGGTGTGCACCGGTCCCGGCTGGACGACGGTGGAGCGCGGCGCGATCAGCCAGCGGAAGCGCCGTCCGGCGTCGTCCCGCGCCGCCTGTCCCGCCGCCGGGCCGCCGGCGCACACCCCCTCGACGGCACGCAGCGCGGCCCGCACGCCGGCCACGTCGGCCTGCGGGTCGAGCGCCAGCAGCCGCGCCTCGTCGAGATGGGTGCGCGCGCCGAGGAAGGCCCGTGCGCGGCAGTACACCAGCACCCCGGCGTTGACGCACTCACCGCGCTCGACGCGCGGGACGACCCGCAGGAGGGCGTACTCGAAGACGTCCCGGCCGCCGCCCTGGCCGGCCCTGGTGATGTGGCGCTCGGTCACTTGACCCCCTGGACGCGTTCGTGGATGACGGCGGCGCGCGCGAGCAGCGGCCGCGCGTAGGCCCGCCGGAGGTCGTCCGGCGTGTCGAAGCCGGGCTCACCGGTCAGCCAGACGTCCGGGATCTCGGCGGTGACCTCGGCGAGGAGTTCCTCGGTGACCAGCGGCGCGAGCGCGGCCGCGGCCGCCGTGACGTCCGGCGCGAAGGGCCTGAGCGCGTGGTCGGAGGCGTCGTACGGGCGGGCGGCGGAGCCCTCGGCAGCGGGCCAGTTGTGGTGCCAGATCATGGTCGCGCCGTGGTCGATCAGCCACAGTTCGCCCCGCCGCACCAGCAGGTTGGGGTTGCGCCAGGACCGGTCGACGTTGTTGACCAGCGCGTCGAACCAGACGATCCGCCCGGCCTCCTCGGGGCTCACCTCGAAGGCGAGGGGGTCGAAGCCGAACGCGCCCGAGAGGAAGTCCATGCCCAGGTTGGTGCCGCCGCTGGACCTGAGCAGTTCCTGCACCTGCTGGTCGGGTTCGCCGAGCCCCAGCACCGGATCGCACTCGACGGTCACCAGTCCCGGTACCCGCAGGCCCAGCCGGCGCGCGAGTTCGCCGCAGACGACCTCGGCGACGAGCGTCTTGCGGCCCTGTCCCGCGCCGGTGAACTTCACGACGTACGTCCCGAAGTCGTCGGCCTCGACGAGTCCCGGCAGCGAGCCGCCCTCGCGCAGGGGCGCGATGTAGCGGGTCGCGATGACTTCCTTCAGCATCGCCCCAGGTTACTGGCGTGACGGGGGACGCCGGTCACGGCCCCGTGCGGCGCTGCGCCACGGACGACAGCGAACCGACAGCTCCGCTTTACCCGTGTCTCATGCCGAACGGGCCAGGATTTTGACAACGTCTGAACAGGCACTCCGCCGGGACCGTACATCCCGGCAGATCACACGACCTCCCCGAAGGGAACACAGCATGACCAGCGCATCGTTCAAGCCCACGTCAGGACCGGCCCGGCGTACCGTCGTGGCGGCGGCCGGAGCGGCGGGGCTCGCCGTCGCGCTGACCGCGTGCGGAGGGTCGGACGACGACGCGTCGGGCTCGTCCGCCCCCGCGGGTTCCTCCGACGCCTCGGGCGGCTCCCAGGAGGGCTCCGGCACGAGCGGGGGCGCGTCGGCCGGCGGCGAGGGCGCGGCCGGTGCCGCGCTCGCGAAGACCGCCGACATCCCCGAGGGCGGCGGGAAGGTGTTCGGCGACCGGAAGGTGGTGGTCACACAGCCGACGGCCGGTGAGTTCAAGGCCTTCTCGGCGACCTGCACCCATCAGGGGTGCGCGGTGAAGAGCATCGCGAACGGGGTCATCAACTGCCCCTGCCACAACAGCAACTTCTCCATCACCGACGGCAGCGTGCAGAGCGGCCCGGCGACCAAGCCGCTGCCCGCCGTGCAGATCACCGTCAGCGGGGACTCGATCACGCTCGCGTGACACCGGCGCCGGACCGTGCGGCGCCGGTGCCCCGGGCACGCCGGCACCTCGTGGGTGGTCGCGACCGTGGCGACCAGGGCGAGAGGGCGGCGGACCGTCTCCGGGGACGGATCGGCGTGGGGCGGCCGGCGTACGACGACGTGTCGTGCCGGAGGGGTTCCCCGGCACGGCGCGGCGGCCGAAGGACCGCAGGACCATGGCGGGGGAACCGCAGGACCATGGCGGAGAGGGCCGCAGGACCGTGACAGAAGGGGCCGCATGACCGTGACTCAGCGCCGGGGCCGGAAGATCATGATGACGCCCGGTGAGCTGGACGGGTTCCTCGCCGCCCAGCGCACCTGCCGGGTCGCCACGGTGTCGGCGGACGGCGTCCCGCACGTGAGCGCGCTCTGGTTCGCCTGGGACGGCACCTCGCTGTGGCTGTACTCGGTCGTGCGCAGCAGGCGGTGGGCCGACCTGCGCCGCGATCCGCGGGTGGCGATCGTGGTGGACACCGGCGAGGAGTACGACGAGCTGCGCGGTGCCGAGCTCTCCGGGCGCGTCGAGTTCGTCGGCGAGATCCCCCGCACCGGGGAGCTGTACGCCGAACTCGACGCGCCCGAGACGCTGTTCGCCCGCAAGTACTTCGGCCTGGAGGAGATGCCGCACGACGGCCGGCACGCCTGGCTGCGGCTGACGCCGGAGAAGATCGTCTCCTGGGACTTCCGCAAGCTGGGGGCGGCCTGACGCCGAGGGCCGTCCGGCGTCAGCCGAGCCTCTCCCCTGCCGCCTGCAGCGCCTTCACCGCCGCCCGGATCGACGGGCGGCGATCGGCGTCCGCGCGCCAGACGGCGTACACGTGCCGCCTGAACCGCTGCCTGAGGGGGACGGTGACCACCCCGGCGGGCACCGGATGGCGGCCGAGCAGCGGGGCGATGCACACGCCGAGGCCCGCGGCGACCAGGTTGAGCTGGGTGTGGGTCTCGGCGGCGCGGTGGCCGACGACCGGCTCGATGCCCTTGGAGCGCAGGGTGAACATCAGCCACTCGTGGCAGAACTCGCCCTGCCCCCAGGTGATCCACTCGTCCTCGGCGAATTCGGCGAGGTCCACCTCGTCGCGGCCGGCGAGCCGGTGCCCGGCGGGCACCGCCACGTCGGCGGGGTCGTCCAGGATCGCCGCCTTGACCAGGCCGTCGGGCACCGGCATCGGCTTGTTGTACCAGTCGAGCACGACCGCGAGGTCGAGGTCGCCGCGCACCACGCCGGCGACGCCCCGCTCGGGCTCCAGCTCGTGCGAGCGCACGCGCAGACCGGGATGCTCCTCGCGCAGGGCGGCGAGCACCTCGGGGAACAGGCCGCGCGCGGCGGTCGGGAAGGCCGACAGCTGCAGCTCGCCGACGACCTGCCCGCGGTGCGCCTCCAGGTCCGACTGGGCGAGCTGGACCTGCGACAGGATGCGCGCGGCGTGTTCGGAGAGCAGTCGTCCGGCGTCCGTGAGCCGCACGCCCCGGCCGTTCCTGGCGAGGAGCCGCTGGCCGACCTCCCGCTCCAGCTTGGACATCTGCTGCGAGACCGCCGAGGTGGTGATGTGCAGTGCCTCGGCCGCGCCGCTGACCGAGCCGTGCCGGGCGAGGGCGTCGAGGGTGCGCAGGCGCTCCAGGTTCAACATGTAAGCGATACTACGAGATACCGCGTTCGAAATCTCACTTGTGCTACGAGATTGCTTCCAGCATGGTGACGTCCATGACCGCTGTCACCACCACCGTTCGCGACCGGGCCCGCACGGCCGATCGCCCCCGCCCCCGCCTGGACTGGCGCCTGAGGTTCGCCGCCCTGTCCCTGATCTGGGGCTTCAGCTTTCTCCTCATCAAGATCGGCACCCATGGGTACGCACCGTTCCAGGTCACGCTCGGCCGGCTGGTGTTCGGGACGGCGGTGCTCGGGGCCGCGCTGGCGGTGAAGCGGGAGCGGCTGCCGCGCGGTGCGCGCACCTGGGGGCACCTGACGGTCGCCGCGTTCCTGCTCAACGCCCTGCCCTTCTCGCTGTTCGCGTACGCCGAGCTGACCATCCCGTCCACCCTGGCGGGCATCTGCAACGCGACCTCGCCGCTGTGGGGCATGGCGCTGTCGCTGGTCGCGCTGTCCGAGGACCGCCCGACCCGGCTGCGGGTCGCGGGGCTCGGCCTCGGCTTCCTCGGGGTGCTCACCGTGCTCGGCGCCTGGCAGGGCTTCCACGGCCTGGACGCCACGGGCACGGCGATGGCTCTGCTGGCCTCGCTCAGCTACCCGGTCGGCTGGATCTACGTCCGCCGCACCCTGGCCGGCACCGGCCACTCGAACCTGTCGATGACGGGCGCGCAGCTGCTGCTCGCCACGGTCCAGCTGGCCGTCGTCACACCGCTGTTCACCACGCTGCCGACCGATCTCGCCGTCCTGCCGCTGCTGGCGATCGCGGCCCTGGGGGCGCTCGGCACCGGACTCGCCGTGCTCCTGCAGTACGGCCTGGTCGCCGAGGTCGGTCCGACGACGGCCCAGATGGTCACGTACTTCATCCCGGTCATCGCCACCGCCGCCGGTGTCGCCCTCCTCGGCGAGTCGCTGGCCTGGTCGACTCCGGTCGGCGCGCTGATCGTCCTGGCCGGGGCGGCGCTCACGCAGGCGCGGCCCCGGCGGTGACCCGGGCCGGCCCGGGTCACCCGGCCGGAGTGCCGATCCTCAGCCGGTTGCCGTCCGGATCGCACAGCTCGATCTCCCGTGCCCAGGGGGCGTCCTCGACCGGCACCCCGAACTCGGCTGCCACCACGTCGACGTCGGCCACCCGCAGGTACACCAGTGTGCCGGGCCGGGCGTCCCCGGCGTGCTCCGACAGGAACAGCCGTACGCGCCCGCGCGCGACCTCGACGAAGGCCGGGAGGCCCGGCTCGAAGCGGTGCTCCCACCGCTGGGCGAAGCCCAGCCGCTCGTACCAGCGGACGGCCGCCGGGGCGTCGGACACGCGCAGGATCGGGATCGCTTCTTCGTCCATGCGGTCATACTCCCGTGCAGGAGCGGGAAAGCCCAGGCTCCCGTACCTGAGCGGAAAGCCCGGACCCCCGCGAGGGCGGGAACGCCCGGACGCTTCGGACAGCCCCGCACCGACGCCCCGGGCGCGGGCCCGGCACGGGCGCTTCAGCCGTAGACCCGCGCCGGTGCCGGGCCCACGGCGGCGGCCACCGCGTCCGCCAGCGGGCCGATCTCGTCCTCGGCGAGCGTCGAGACGGTGATCCGGATCCCGGGCGGTGCGCTCATCCGGAAGCGGGCTCCGGGCGCGACGGCCCAGCCGGCGTGCAGCAGCCGGGCGACCGCCCCCGTCTCGTCCGGCACGGGCACCCACACGTTCATGCCGCTGCGCCCGTGCGCCGCGACCCCGCGCCGGGCGAGCGCGTCGATCAGCGCCTGCCGGCGCCGTCCGTAGGCGGCCGCCACCGCCGGCCCGTCCACCGTGCCGTCGGCCCACAGCCGCACCACCGCGCGCTGGGTCAGCCGGCTGACCCAGCCGGGGCCGAGCCGCTGCCGCCCGTGGACCCGGTCCACGGTGACGGCGTCCCCCGTGAGCACGGCGAGCCGCAGATCCGGGCCGTAGGCCTTGGCGACCGAGCGCACGAGGGCCCAGTGCCGGGTGGTGCCGGCGAGGGGGTGCAGCGGCAGGTCGACGATCCCGTGGCCGTGGTCGTCCTCGATCAGCAGCACCTCCGGGTGCCCCTCCAGCACGTCGCGCAGGGCACGCGCGCGTGAAGCGCTCACCGCGGCGCCGGTCGGGTTCTGTGCCCGGTCCGTGACGATCAGCGCGCGGGCGCCGTCCGCCAGGGCGCGGCGCACGTCGTCGGCGCGCGGCCCCTCGTCGTCGACCCCGACGGGAACGGTGCGCAGCCCGAGCGCCGGGACGAGATCGAGGGTCCTGCCCCAGCCGGGGTCCTCGACGGCGACGGTGTCCCCGGGCTTGAGGTGGGCGGCGAGCACCCGCTCGACGGCGTCGAGCGAACCGGAGACCACGGCGAGCGGCCCCTCGGGCACCCCGTCGGCGTCGAGCCCGGCCCGGGCGATCCGCGCCAGCTCCGGCTCCACGGCGGTCTGCCCGTACAGGACCGGGGCGCGGTCGCCCTCCTTCGCCGCCGCCGCGAAGGCCGGCGCGAGCGGGGGCAGCAGCGCCGCGTCCGGGTTGCCGCTCGACACGTCGCGCACGCCCTCGGGCACGTCAACGCGGATGTGGTCCCGCCCGGTCGTGGCCGGGGCGGGCCGCACCCGGCTGCCCCGCCGCCCGGCGGTCTCGATCACCCCGCGCTCGCGCAGCGTCCGGTAGGCGGCGGCGACCGTGTTGGGATTCACTCCCAGCAGGGCGGCCAACTCACGCATGGGCGGCAGGAGCTGGCCGGGTTTCAGCTCCCCGGTCCCCACCGCGCGCTCGATGCTCGCCGAGATCTCCGCTGCGCGCCGCCCACTGATCCGATACTCTCCTAGCACAAAACAGATTATGCACTAGTGCAATGGAGGACGCCATGCAGGGGACCGAGCAGACCGAGCGGACGCCGTCGCAGCCCGCCGCCTACACGCCGACCGACCGCACCGTCCCCACACGCGCCGCGCACCGGGCGTCGTACGACAGGGAGCTGGTCCACGCGATACTCGACGAGGGCTACGTCTGCCACCTGGGCTTCGTGCGCGACGGCGCGCCGGTGGTACTGCCCACGCTGTACGGCCGGGTCGGCGAGCGGCTCTACCTGCACGGCTCGACGGGCTCGCGCCCGCTGCGCGCGGCGGGCCAGGCCGATCCCGGTCTCCGGGTCTGTCTGACGGTCACGCACGTCGACGGGCTGGTCCTGGCGCGCTCGGCCTTCCACCACTCGGTCAACTACCGCTCCGTGGTGGTGCACGGCGTCGCCCACCAGGTCACCGACGCGCAGGAGAAGCGGGAGGCCCTGGACACGCTGGTCGACCACGTCGTGCCGGGCCGCTCCCGCGACTCGCGGCCGGCCGACAGGAAGGAACTGGCGGCCACCGCCGTGCTCCGCCTCGACCTGGACGAGGTCTCCGCCAAGCTCCGCACCGGCGGCGTGAACGACGAGCCCGAGGACCTCGCCCTCCCCCACTGGGCGGGCGTCGTCCCGCTGCGCAAGGGCTACGGCACCCCGGTCGCCGACCCGGACCTGGCCCCGGGCACCGAGCTGCCCGGCTATCTCGCGGCCCTGTGACGCCGGCCCGCCCGCGGGACACGTCCCGCGGCGACGCCGGCCGGCCGTCCACGCCTTCGGGCGGCTCGCCGTCGACGGCCCACCGGGCGGGCCGTCTCCCGTCCGGCCCCCGCGCCGCGTCCGCGCCTCCCCGGGCGGGGCGGGACCGTCACCCGTCCCGCCCCGCCGGGCAGCGCGGCCCGGTCGTGCCTCACACGAGCGCGGGCTCCTTCCTCAAAGCCCGCGCGCCCCGCGCCTCCGCCACCGCCAGTCCCGCCACCGAGCCGAGCATCAGCGACGTGCCGGCCACGGTGGCCGCCGTGAGGTGCTCGCCGAGCAGCAGGACGGCGAGCACGGACGCGCTCACCGGTTCCAGCAGCATGATCACGGACACGGTGGCGGAGCGGACGACGGCCGCGCCCGCGAAGTAGAGGCCGTAGGCGAGGGCCGTGGGGACCGCGGCCACGTACGCCAGCAGCCACAGCAGCCGAGCGGGTTCGGCGGTGTGGGGCAGCAGCCCCTCGGCCACGGCGGGCGGCAGCAGGACCAGGCTCGTGACGGCGAACGCCCCGACGGACGTACCGGCCGCGTCCGCCCCGCCGTCGCGGCCCCAGCGGCGCGTGAGCAGGGTCATCACGCTGTAGCCGGCCGCCGACAGCAACGCGAGCAGGACGCCCCGCAGCCGTACGGTCGCGGCCCCGCCGCCCAGGACCAGCACCGCGAGGCCGGCGAGCGCGCCGACGACGGCGGCGGCCCCGCCGCGGCCGAGCCGCTCCCCCAGGGTCAGCCGCGCGCCGAGCGCGATGAGGACGGGTCCGGCGCCGAGCGTGACGACGGTGGCCACGGCGAGACCGGTGGACTGCACCGCGGCGAAGTAGGCCGTCTGGAACACGGCCAGTCCGCCACCGGTGACACCGGCCCGCAGGGCCCTGCGGCCCAGTGGTTCCCGGACGGTGGCACCGGCACGCGGCCGGAGCCACCGGACACCGAGCAGCAGCACCAGTCCGGTCGCGCAGCGCCAGAACGACAGGGCGACGGGCCCCATGTCACTGACGCGGTACACCAGGGAGGCGGCGGCGCCCGCGGTGCCCCAGGCGGCACCGGCGACGATCAGATAGAGGAGGCCTCGCCCGACGGGCAGGCCGGAGACAGCATGCGACACGAATTCTCTCCGCAGACGCGCACGATGCGCGGAAGTTCGGGAAGGGACCTCGACTCAGCGGGTCCGTGGACTTCGTCTGCGGGCAGCACCGTTCGGCCCGGCGACGCGCCGGGCGGGATTTCCGGAGGGCCCGCCTCAGGCTGCCGGAGGCGGAAGAACGAGTGCGCGCGAATCCATGGCCCGCACCTTAGGCCGCTGTTCCGGGGGAGGACAACTCCCTTTCGGGGTCACCGCTCGCCACCGGCCCGCCGGAGCCCTTCGCCGGCGCCGACGACTGCGCGATGAACGCCCCCGCCAGCACGACCGCGCCCCCCGCGATCTGGGGCGCCGAGAGGTGCTCGCCGAGCAGCACCCAGGCCAGGACGGTCGCGATGACCGCCTCCAGGCAGGCCACGACCCCCGCGACCTGGGGGGAGAGCCGGCGCACCGAGAGCACCCCGGTGACGTACGCGAGGACGGTGGCCACGAGGACGATCCAGCCGAGCAGCACGGCGGCGGCGACGGGAGTGCCGTCCAGGTCGGCGGTGT
This sequence comes from Streptomyces sp. NPDC052701, assembly GCF_040678355.1. NCBI lineage: Bacteria > Bacillati > Actinomycetota > Actinomycetes > Kitasatosporales > Streptomycetaceae > Streptomyces > Streptomyces sp. NPDC052701. The sequence goes on along the minus strand of NZ_JBFATO010000012.1, from coordinate 28,151 downwards.
CCGTGAGCACGGACCACTCCATGGACCAGGGCCGGGCGACGACGGTCAGCACGGCGGCGCCGACGAGCAGGCCGTACGCGATGACGCCGAGCGGGTCGGGCGCCTCGTCACCGGCGTCGCTGCCCTGGTCGGACAGGACGAAGTAGCCGACCTGGCAGCAGGCGGCGCCGAGGGCGAGCAGCAGCCCCAGGGCGTCGAAGCCGAGGCCCGACCAAACCTCGACGACACAGGCGAGTCCGCCGACCGCGAGGACCACGCCGAGGGCGGCGGCACGGGTCACCGGCCGGCGCTGCACGAACCGCACCCAGCCGAGGACCAGAGCGGGCGCCAGGTACTCGACGAGCAGGGCGACCCCGACCGGGATGCGCGAGATCGCGGCGAAGTAGCAGGCCTGCACCCCGGCCACCGCCAGCAGTCCGAACCCGGCGAGCAGCCCGGGGCGGCGGCGCGGCAGCGCACGGTGGCGCACGGCGAGCGGCAGCATCACCAGTGCCGCGCCCGCCACGCGCAGCCACACCACGTGGAGCGGGTCGAGTCCCGCCTCGATCAGCGGCTTGGCCGCCACACCGGATCCGCCGAAGGCGACCGCGGACGCGAGCGCCAGGCCGAGCCCGGCGCCCTTTCCGCGGCTGCTCCGACTGCTGTCAGACGTATGCACCGGCACATGATGACAGGCGGCGACAGGAGCGTCATCCTCTATGGCACCTGTCTCATCCAGTGAACGGCTGGACCGGTTCCGCGGCGGCGGCGTCAGTGCGCGCAGTCGCCGCCCGCCGCGCGGGTCCCGGGCGGGCCGTCGGCCCGGGCGGCCACCTCACGGGCGTCCAGCCCGGCGCGCTCCAGCACCTCGACGGCCCGCGCCTGCGGGTCCCGCACGATCGCCGCGAGCAGGTCCACACCGCGGGCCGGCCCCGCGCCGCGCCGCGCGGCGCGCTCGCGGGCGTACTCCATGGCGGCCGCGGCCAGCGGGGAGAGGCCGGTGCTCCGCGTCGCCTCGGGGACCGCCCCGCGGTCCCCGACCCCGCTCTGCCAGCGCAGGCCGTAGCCGATGCTGCGCTGGACGAGGTAGCCGAGCAGGCGGGCGAGCTGCGCCGCACCGGCGAAGCAGGCGCGCACCTCGGGATCGGCCTCCAGCAGCGAGTGCAGCAGATGGGCCGTGTCGACCTGCCGGTCCCCGCCCCTGACCGCCCTGCGCCGGGCACCGGCGACCACCGCCGCCAGGCCGGCACCGAGCCGGGCGTCGTGGTCCGCGGGGTGGACCGCCTGCTCGTGGGCCGGCCGGCGGGGAGTACGGGGTTGCACATCCCCACCCCATCAGTCCCGCGCGCCGCGGGGCATCCCCGGCGGGAAGCATTCTCGCGTCCCACGAGGAGTGGAGCGGGCCGGGCGAAATCTCCTCCTTGCGGAGGAGATCAGGTCGTCGCCCCTCAGGGGCGCGCGCCGCCTCGCACCGCGCCCCCCGAGGGCAGCCGCAGCGTGGCCCGCGCCGTCCCGTTCCGGGCCACGACGGGGGCGAGGGCCCCTTCCCGCGGGTGCGGGGCGTGCGCGACGCGGCGGTGACACGCCGGACCGGCCGAACCGGACGCCACGCCCCTTGCGGCGAGACCCGGGGCGACCGGACGCACCGAGGCGCCCCGCGGATCGCTCCGCGGGGCGCCTGCCGCACGGCGGCCGAGGCCGTCTCCCCTCGCCGCCGGCCGGGACCGGCGACGGGCCCTCAGTCCTCGTCGGCGAGGATCAGGTACAGCTTCTTGCGGGCGTCGTTGATGACGCCGAGCGCCTTCTCCCGCTGCTCCTTGCTGCCGGTCTTCCAGACCTGCCCGAAGGCCTCCATCAGACCGAAGCCGGCCTGGCGGATCTCGCCGAGGGCCTGCCAGTCGACGCCCCGCGAGGCTTCCTCCCAGGGCGCCTCGGGACCTTCGCCGGCCGCGGCACGGCCCTCCTCGGTGAGCGAGAACAGCTTCTTGCCGCCCTCGGTCGCACTGGCGATCAGTCCCTCGTCCTCCAGTAGCTGGAGCGTGGGGTAGACCGAGCCGGGGCTGGGCTTCCACGCCCCGCCGCTGCGTTCGGCGATCTCCTGGATCATCTCGTAGCCGTGCATGGGCCGGTCCTTGAGCAGGGCCAGGATCGAGGCCCGCACGTCGCCGCGCCGGGCCCTTCCCCTCGGTCCGCCGCGCCCTCGTCCGCCCCAGTGCCCGGGCCCGAAGCCCGGACCGCCCGGGCCGAAACCGGGGCCGCCCGGTCCGAAGGGGCCGAAGGCCGCACGTCGTCCGTCGAAGCCGCCGGGACCGCACCCGGGGCCGCCCTGCCGGTGTCCGTGCTCGAATCCGTGGGTACGCATCGCAACCACTCTCCATTCCATCGTTGATCTGTCGCGATGCTTCAACGATATATCGGAACGTCTTCACCGACAACCCCCGCCGGCAGCGGGCCGTATCCGTCCCGCCCGGCCGAGCCGCCTTCTCGACGGTTCTCGACGGACCGGGTCGTCCGGGCCGCCGTCCCAGCGGGCCCGGTCGCGCGGTGAGCGCCACTTCCCGGGCCGGTACCGGGCGGCGGCGACCGGACGGCACATCGGCTCCGGCCCGTGGCCGGAGCCGGATCGGCCGCTGCCGGACTTCGGCCCGGGCGCGGCGGGGACCGGCCCGCAGCCGTTCCGGCCGCCCTGGCACGACAGTGAGCGGGAGCATCGGCACCGGGCAGGCCCTTCACGGACCGGAGAGCCGGCGTCCGTCCCGACGGATCACGTCCACGCCTCCCGCCCGGTCCACGCGGGTCAGCGGCGTGCGGACGGCCGGCTTCGTCGGGACAGGACGGGACGGGCCGGTCCAGTTCCCGGGAATTGGCCTTGGCCCGCGGCACCGCGGAACCCCTAGCGTCGGGGCATGCGGATACGAATCGTCGACGCCTTCACCGACCGCCCCTTCTCCGGCAACCCGGCCGGGGTCCTGCTCCTCGACGCCTTCCCCGACGACGACTGGCTCCGTGACGTCGCCCTGGAGGTGAACCACGCCGAGACGGCCTTCGCCCACCCGCTTCCCGAGGGCGGCGAGGCGGACTGGGCGCTGCGCTGGTTCACCCCCGTGGCCGAGGTCGCCCTGTGCGGCCACGCCACCCTCGCCACCGCGCACGTCCTGCACACCACCGGCGCCCACGAGGGCCCGGTGCGGTTCGCCACCCGCAGCGGCGTCCTCGTCGCCACCCCCGCCGAGGACGGCTCCGTCACCCTGGACTTCCCGACCGCCCCGCTCACCCGGGTCGACCTGCCCGACGGGATCACCGAGGCGCTCGGCGCGGAGCCGGGTGCGGCCTTCGACACCGGCCCGAACGTCGGCGACCTGCTGCTCGAGGTCGCCGACGAGAAGACCGTGCACGGCCTGGCGCCCGACCTGAAGGCCCTGGCCGCCCACTCCGAGCGCGGCGTCATCGCCACCGCCCGCGCCGAGGACCCGGCGCGGGGCTACGACTACGTCTCCCGCTGCTTCTTCCCGAACATCGGCATCGACGAGGACCCGGTCACCGGCAGCGCCCACACGGCCCTCGCCCCGTACTGGTCCGAGCGCCTCGGCCGCCCCGACCTCACCGGCCTGCAGGCCTCGCCCCGCTCCGGCCGGGTCCGCACCCGCCTGCGCGGCGACCGCACCCTGCTCAGCGGGCGGGCGGTGACGGTCATCGACGGCGAACTGCTCGCCTGACCGCGCCACAGGGGCGTACGAAGACCCCGTACGCCCCTCCCCCGGCCGGACCGGTCACGCCGTCGGCAGCCACCCCACCTTGCCCGCCAGCAGCGCGTATCCGACGAACGCCCCGATGTCGAGCAGCGAGTGCGCCACCACCAGGGGCCCCACCCGCCCCCAGCGGCGGTAGAGGTGGACGAACAGCACGCCCATGGCCACGTTCCCGACGAAGCCACCGACGCCCTGGTAGAGGTGGTACGAGCCGCGCAGTACGGAACTGGCCACCAGGGCGCCCCCCGGCGTCCAGCCCAGCCGGTCGAGCCTGCGCAGCAGGTAGCCGACGACGATCACCTCCTCCAGGACCGCGTTCTGGACCGCCGACAGGACCAGCACGGGGTACTTCCACCACACCTCGGGCAGCGCCTCGGGCACCACGGTGAGGTTGAAGCCGAAGCCGCGGGCGGCGAGGTAGAAGGCGATGCCGGTGCTGCCGACGACCGCGGCGATCGCGGCCCCGCGCCCGAGGTCCGGCCAGGGCCTGGTGCGGTCGAAGCCGAGGGCGCGCAGGCTCGCGCCCTCCCGGAGCAGGAAGTGCGCGACGAGCGCGACGGGCACGAGCGCCGTGGTGATCCCGAAGAGCTGCCAGGCGAGGTCGAGCCAGGGGCGGCCCGGTGCGGCGGAGGCGTTGAGGGTGGCGGCCTGGTCCTTGAGGCCGCCCGGCTCGGTGACCGATCCGACGAAGCTGATCAGCGCGGACACACCGCTGGCGCCCAGCGACAGCCCGAGCACGAGCAGCGTCTCGTCGCGCAGCGTCCGCCGCGTGAGTCGCTGCCCGGGAAACGATTCGCCCACCGGGCCCGCCTCCGCCTGCACCCTGCCTCCCCATTCACCGACCTGTGGGATCCACCGACCTGTGGGATCCACCGACCTGTCGGATCAGTATGGGGGCAGCAGGACGGCGCCCCGGCGGCGCGTCAGCCCAGCGGCACCGGCTCCGGGAGGTCCACGGGCCAGGTGTGCACCGGGTCGCCCTTGTACATCAGCTCGCGGTAGCGCCGGGTCGTGGCGGCCAGCGCGGCCTCCCGCGAGAGCCCCTTCTCCAGGGCCTGGTGGAAGGTGGCCGCCTGCCAGGTCGCGCCGTTGACCCGGCGCCGGCACCGCTCCTCGATCACGCCCAGGTACAGGTCCCGGTCGGCGGGTTCGACGCCCCACGCGTCCAGGCCGGCCTCGGCGAGCGGCAGGAGTTCGTCGCGGATCAGGGTGACGGCGTCGACCTCGGCCGTACCGCCGTGGCGGCCCCGGCGCGGCCAGGTCAGGCGGGCGTCGATGCCGTGCTTGCAGGCCGCGTCGAAGTTGGCGGCGGCGGCCTCGAAGGGCAGCCGGGTCCACACCGGCCGGGCGTCCTCGGCGAGGGCCCGGACGACGCCGTAGTAGAAGGCCGCGTTGGCGATGATGTCGACGACGGTCGGCCCGGCGGGCAGCACGCGGTTCTCCACGCGCAGGTGGGGAACGCCGTCGGCGACGCCGTAGACCGGGCGGTTCCAGCGGTAGATCGTGCCGTTGTGCAGGACGAGCTCCGCCAGCTTCGGGGCGCCGCCCCGGTCCAGCACCTCCAGGGGGTCCTCGTCGTCGCAGATCGGCAGCAGCGCCGGGAAGTAGCGCAGGTTCTCCTCGAACAGGTCGTGGGCCGAGCTGACCCAGCGCTCCCCGAACCAGGTGCGCGGCCGTACGCCCTGCGTCTGGAGCTCGGGCGGGCGCGTGTCGGTGGACTGCTGGAACAGCGGGGGCCGGGACTCGCGCCACAGCTCGCGCCCGAACAGGAACGGCGAGTTGGCGCCGACGGCGATCTGCGCGGCGGCCACCGCCTGGGCCGCGTTCCACACGTCGGCGAAGCGGTCGGGGGTGACCTGCAGGTGCAGCTGCACGGAGGTGCAGGCGGCCTCCGGCGCGATGGACTTCGACGTGCAGGTCAGGTGCTCCACACCGTCGATGTCGAGCCTGAAGTCCTCCCCGCGGGCGGCCACGATCTGGTCGTTGAGCAGGGCGTAGCGGTCGACGTCGGAGAGGTTGGAGGAGACCAGGTCGTCCCGGTCCAGCGTCGGCAGAATGCCGATCATCACGATTCCCGCGTCGACCTCTCCGGCTTTCCGGTCCGCATAGGCCAAAGAGGTGCGCAGTTCCTCGGCGAGCCGGTCGAATACCCGGCCGCCCAGCCGGTGCGGAGGGATGTTGACTTCCAGATTGAACATGGCGAGTTCTGTTTGGAAGTCCCGGCTGGCGATGCGCTCGAGGACTTGCGCGTTCAACATTTTCGGCATGCCGTCGGCGCCCGTGAGATTCAATTCGATCTCCAGGCCCACGAGGTTCTTCGGGCGGTCGAACCGCTTCTCCGCCAGCAGTCGCTCCAGCCCCGTCAGGCACTGGCGGAGCTTGTCACGATAGCGCTGGCGATCGGACAGATCGAACTGACCTGCCACGACCTTCTCCCCCATCGCTGTGTCCCTCCTTGGATGGGCGGGCCGAAGATCGGCCGTCGACGTCCCGGTCACGTGGGATGATGCCCCGCCGAAGCGATCGATAACGCCCCCGGCCGGATCCGCCGCGCGCTACGCTGTCCGTTCATGACCGGTGGCACATTCACCGGGCATGGCGCACAGCGCAGTTTCGGGCATGCGCGAACTCGTGAAAAACGCCGATGAGAATTGGCCGTCCACTCGGCGGACACTTTACGAGGTCATCGCCGCGCGCCGCATCTGGAATCGGGATGATTCCCGCGTATCGCCGACCGAATGTACCCTTGTGTTACCCGCCGGAAACGGCTAGACGAAACACAGCCTGACAGCGTGTCGTATAAACTCCGCGAACAAGGCAGAAGGTTGGCGCCCACGGTCGAAGAATCCTGCCGTCGTGGTGACGTTCGGCAGCCTCACCCTCACCTCTCGTTCCCAGACCCCGGCCCCTGCCTCTCTGACCTCTCGCGAGCAGACAGCGCCGTCCGCCACGCCCTCGCGCCACCGTGCCTTCGAATGAGAGGCGACCCACCATGCCGCTGCATGTCCCCCCGGCTCCCGCGCCCGCACTCCGTTCCGTCCTGACTGCGCTCTCCTCCCCCACCGCGGTGCGCGAGGCCCGAACTCCCTCCCTGCTCGGCGCCCAGGGACCCACCACGCCCGAGCTGCCGCTGCCTGTCCACGTCCTCGACCGCATCACCCCCGAGGGCGCCTTCGCCACCCGGCTCGCCGGCTGGCGCTTCCTGATCCGCTGCGGCGATCACGCGGTGGCCGCGGCGGAGACCATGCTGACCCCGGACGGCTGGGCCTTCTCGCACTTCTTCGAGGGCCCCTACGTCGCCTCGACCGAGCGGGCGCTGCGCCAGGCCGAGTCGGTGCCGCAGCCGTACCAGCCCCGGCTGCTGTCGGTGCCCAGCCTGTACATGCTGACGCTCTGGCTGCACGGCGACTGCACCGCGGACGCCGCCACCGGCCATCCCGCCGCCACCGACGTGCTCGTCCCGCTGGCACCCGCACCGCCCGGAATCGCGGCCCACCGTCCGCACCGGGTCGCCGACCTGCTCCCGGTACTGACCCACCGCGTCACGCCGACCCGTCTGCTCAGCTCGCCCGCCTGACGCGGCGCGCCCCGCAGCCCCTCCGTACCCCGTCGCCGCATCACGGGCGACGGGGTACGACGTCGTCTCCGGCGCTTTCGCCGCACGGGCGGCGGGACGGGCGCCCCGGGCCGTCGACACGCCCGGGGGAGCCGGAAAGAGGGACCGGCAACGGCCCGGAAGCGTCACCGCACCGACTGGACTAGCCCCATCCGGCCACCACGAACCACCCGAAGGGACAGTGCAGTTGAGGTGAACCGCCCGCGCGGGTGCTGCGTCCTCAACCTGTGAGAAGCGGTGCTGCGAAATCCCTGCGGAATGACGCCCGTGGGGCAACACTGGGTTCCGACCGACTTACACAACGGGGGACGGCCATGAACGACGCTTCGAGCCGCGGAACAGACACGACAGCCATCTCACCACACCTCACGACCGAGCGAGAGATCCCGCCCATGTGCCAGCACCAGCCACCGTGCCCCTCAGCCGACTCCGCCGACCGGGAATCCGCCCGCCTCGTGGCGCACCACCCGGAGCAGGGATGGAGCCTGCTGTGCAACGGCGTGGTCCTCTTCGAGGACACCGGTGAGCTCCTGCCGGACGGCCGGGTCATCGCCCCGCACCGTCCGCTGGACTCCAGCAGGGTGATGACCGCCGCCTGAGCACCCCGGGCGGAGCGACACCCCGCCCCAGGACATGGGGGCCGGCCGCAGGACCTCCTGCGCACCGGCCCCGACGCGTGTCCGGGTGCGGTGACGCACCGTAGCGGCCCGTGAGAGGCGGGTGCGCGGTCCGGTACGCCTTCCGGGAGGGTCCGTTTTCCGGAAGACTCCTGGAAGTTCCGCGGGATCCGTCGACGGAGGTGGGGGAAGTGGCAGCACGGGAGGCCGGCACCGAGACGGGTCCCGGCGGCCGGGGCAGGGTCACGATCACGGAGATCGCCCGACGGGCCGGGGTCTCGGTGCCGACCGTCTCCCGGGTGGTCAACGGCCGCTCCGACGTGTCGCCCTCGACCCGGGCCAGGGTCGAGGACCTGCTGCTCCGGCACGGGTACCGCAGGCGCCCCGCCGCCTCCGGCACCCGTGCGGCCCTGCTCGACCTGGTCTTCCACGACCTCGACAGTCCTTGGGCGGTGGAGATCATCCGCGGTGTGGAGGAGGTCGCCCACGCGGCCGGCGCCGGCACCGTCGTGTCGGCGCTGCACGGGCGCTCGGGCGACGCCCGCGAGTGGATGCGGAACCTGCGGGCCCGGGCCTCCGACGGCGTCGTCCTGGTCACCTCGGCCCTCGAGCCCGGGCTCCACGAGGAACTGCGGGCCCTCGGCGTCCCCCTGGTGGTCGTGGACCCGGCGGGCTCCCCGGCCCTGGACGTGCCCACCGTCGGGGCCGCCAACTGGTCGGGCGGCCTCGCGGCCACCGAGCACCTGCTGTCCCTCGGTCACCGCAGGATCGGCCTGATCGCCGGGCCACCGCGGCTGCTGTGCTCCCGCGCCCGGCACGACGGCTACCGTGCGGCGCTGGAGGGCGCCGGCATCGCGCTCGACGAGTCCCTCGTGGTCCCCGGCGACTTCCGTCCCGAGTCGGGCTTCGCCGGCTGCAACGTCCTGCTCGGCCTCCCCGAGCCGCCGACCGCCGTGTTCGCGGCCAGCGACCAGATGGCGCTCGGCGCGGTCGAGGCGCTGCGCCGGCGGGGCCTGAGGGTGCCGGAGGACATGAGCGTGGTCGGTTTCGACGACCTTCCGGAAGTGCGCTGGTCGGCCCCGCCCCTCACCACCGTCCGCCAGCCGCTCGCGGACATGGGCAAGCTCGCCGTCCGCACGGTGCTGCGCCTGGCCCGCGGCGAACGGCCGGACTCGCCGAGGGTGGAACTGGGCACGGACCTGGTGGTGCGGGCGAGCACGGCGGCCCCGAAGGACTGACCCGTTCCGGTACCCCGGGCCGGCACGGCCTCGTACGCGCACCGGTCGAACGCCGCGCCGCCCTCGACGACGTGCACGCCGACGACCCGTCCGGTGAAGCCCCCGGCCACCTGCGTGGAGGGGCAACGGCCGCCGGGCTCGGCCGGCGGGGTGCCGTCGCCGAGCGAGAAGGCCAGGGTGCCGGGCCCACCGGCCCGCAGGCCGGGCGTCCCCTGCCCCGCGGACGTCACGGTGGGCGGTACGACGGACGCCGTCCGGACCTCGACGACCAGCGTGACCGGTCCCGGCTCCACCGGGCACCGGGCGGCTCGCCGGCACACCGGACCGGCCCGGGCGATCACGCCCGTCTCGCCCCGAGCGATCTTTAGGCCGTAGGGGCGGGCCTCGTCCGGACGCACAGGCGCCCCGGCGCGCCGCCCCGGGGCCGGCGGGGCCGTGATCCGGCGCTCGGGATGCTGCCGGCGGCGGCCGGCGAAGGTGTGGCCGGGCCGGGCCGGACTGGTGCCGGTCGCGGCCGGCACCAGTCCGGCCGGGCCGGTCGCTCCACGGGCAGGAACCTCCCGGCCCGCGCCGTGGGGAGATCCGGTGCGGTGCCAGGCAGGCGGCGTCGGAGCGCCCACCCGGCGGACGCCCGGGCCGGGCACGCACGGGGTCCGCCCGACTCCGGGCGGGTGTGCGACCCGCTCAGCCCCGGGAGGATCTCCTGCCGAACGCCCGCCGCCCCGGACGCACCACCACCTGCCCGAAGCTGATCTCCCCCGCCATCTCCACCCGCAGCGCCACGGGACCGTCGCCGGCCGCCGACCGCCGTGCCTTGATCCTGGAGTAGTGGGCCACCAGCCCGTCGGTGTCCACCACGACACCCGGCCGGGTCACCAGCCGCAGGACGCCGCCGCGCATGTCCACGTCGACGGAGAGGGTGTCGTGCGTGATCACCGCCCGGGTGAAGTCGAGCGTCACCTCACCCCACTCGGAGCGGATCTCCATGCTCCGGGGCACCGCCCACCCCTCGCCGCGCCGCGTCGAGGCACCCACCTGCTCGATCCGCGCGAAGTCCTTGGTGACCGTCGCCGCGCCCGCCGGGTCCGGCAGGTCCGCCGTCAGCACGGTCAGCTCGTCCACCGTCCGGGCGGTCAGCGCGGCCTCCACCCGTTCCTCGAGCTCTTCGGCCGTCAGCCTCCCGTCCCCCGCGGCGGCGGTCAGCACGTCCACGACCCGGTCCCGGTCCGCGTGCGAGGCGCGCAGCCCGGCCGGCCCGCCCGTGCGCAGGAACTCCCCCGACATGGTCCACCCCGGCTTTCCCGGGCACGGCGTCCCCGCCCACCCGCTCGATGCTCGCGGACTAACGCTATATCGCGTCATACCCGTCGGCCAACCCCTCGCCCGCGTCCCCCTCCCACCGCCCTATCGTGACCGGCATGCACTCCTACACGATCGGCCAGGCAGCGCGGCTGCTCGGCGTGAGCCCGGACACCGCCCGCCGCTGGGCCGACGCGGGCCGGATCACCACCCACCGCGACGCGAGCGGACGGCGGCTCGTCGACGGCCGCGACCTGGCCGCCTTCTCGGTCGAACTCGCCGGGTCCGGCAACGACGAGACAGGCACCTCGTACACCTCGGCCCGCAACGCCTTCCCGGGCATCGTCACCGCGATCAAGCTCGGTGACGTCGCCGCGCAGGTCGAAATCCAGGCCGGCCCGCACCGGCTCGTCTCCCTGCTGACCCGGGAGGCCGTCGAGGAGCTCGGCCTGGAGGTCGGCATGGAGGCCACCGCCCGCGTGAAGTCGACGAACGTCCATATCGACCGCGCCTGAGCGGGAGAGAACTCCGCCGGGGACGCACATGCCCACCCCGAGATCCTCTCGTCCCGGCTCCTGCGATGCCACGGGAGGCTTCCGGCTCGCATCTGCGCCACTATGATCGGCGTATCGGAGGAGTCCCGCGGGCTCTTCCCCCGAGGACAGAGGAGCGCCCCGAGATGACCCGTTCCGCGCGCCGGACACGCCGGGCCCTTCGGACCACCGGGGTGGCGGCCGGGCTGCTGGCCCTGAGCGCCTGTTCCTCGTCCGGCCCGGGTCCGGACCCCGCCGCGTCCGGCTCCTCGGCGGCCTCGTCCGGGAAGATTTCGGGCACGGTCACCGTCTTCGCCGCCGCCTCCCTCAAGGAGAGCTTCACGGCCCTGGGCGAGCGGTTCGAGGAGGAACACCCCGGTACCGGGGTCGTCTTCAACTTCGGCGGCAGCGACACCCTCGCCGCCGGCATCACCGCGGGTGCCCCGGCCGATGTCTTCGCCGCCGCGAGCGCGCGGACGATGAGGACCGTCACGGACCGGGAAGGCGCCACCGGAGTGCCCGCCGTCTTCGCCCGCAACCGGCTGGAGATCGCCACCCTCCCGGGCAACCCCGACCGCATCACCTCCCTGAAGGATCTGGCCGGGTCCGGCCTGAAGGTGGTGCTGTGCGACAAGGAGGTGCCGTGCGGCGCCGCCGCGCGAAAGGCGCTCGACGCCGCCGGAGTGAAGCTGGCCCCGGTCTCGTACGAGCAGGACGTCAGGAGCGCCCTGACGAAGGTCGAGCTGAAGGAGGCCGACGCCGCCCTCGTGTACGGGACCGACGTGCGGGCGGCGGGTGACAAGGTGGAGGGCGTGGAGTTCCCCGAGTCGGCCGAGGCCCTCAACGACTACCCGATCGCCCGGCTGAGGAGCGCACCCAACCCCGCGGCGGCCGAGGCGTTCATCGCCCTGGTCAGGTCCGCCGAGGGCCAGAGGACGCTGGCCCGGGCCGGGTTCCTCGAGCCGTGACCCGCCCCGCCGCGACCGGCCACGGCACTTCGGCGAACGCACCCCGGCGCGCCCGCCCGGGCCGGGGCGCGCGCCTGGTCCCCGTCCCCCTGCTGCTGCCCGCGCTCGTCGGCCTCGCGTTCCTCCTGCTCCCCCTCGTCGCCCTGCTGGTGAGGACCCCGTGGAGCAGCCTGCCGGAGCAGCTGACCAGCGCGCAGGTGTGGCAGGCGCTGCGCCTGTCGCTGGTGTGCGCCACGGCGGCCACGGCGCTGAGCCTGGTCATCGGCGTTCCCCTCGCCTGGATCCTGGCCCGCGCGGACTTCCCGGGCCGCGGTCTGGTCCGCGCCCTGGTGACGCTGCCGCTGGTCCTCCCCCCGGTGGTGGGCGGGGTGGCCCTGCTGCTCGCGCTGGGCCGCAACGGCGTGATCGGGCGGTGGCTGGACGCCTGGTTCGGGATCACGCTGCCGTTCACGACGTGGGGGGTCGTCCTCGCCGAGACGTTCGTGGCGATGCCCTTCCTCGTCATCAGCGTGGAGGGCACCCTGCGAGCCGCCGACCCGCGCTACGAGGAGGCGGCCGCCACCCTGGGCGCCTCCCGCTTCACCGCGTTCCGCCGGGTGACGCTGCCGCTGATCGCGCCGGGCATCGCGGCCGGCTCCGTGCTGGCCTGGGCCCGCGCCCTCGGGGAGTTCGGCGCGACGATCACCTTCGCGGGGAACTTCCCCGGCCGTACGCAGACCATGCCGCTCGCGGTCTACCTGGCCCTGCAGAACGACCCGGCGGCGGCGATCGCCCTCAGCCTGGTGCTGCTGGCCGTGTCGATCGCCGTGCTGGCGGGCCTGAGGGACCGCTGGATGACGGCCTCATGACCGGTCCCGCCGACGGCACGGCCGCCCCCGCCGAGGCCGCGCGCGACGCCGGCCTGGACGCCCGCCTGGTCGTCGACCGCGGCCCCTTCCGTCTCGACGTGACGCTCACCGCGGCGCCGGGCGACGTCGTCGCCCTGCTCGGCCCCAACGGCGCCGGCAAGACCACCGCCCTGCGGGCGCTGGCGGGCCTGGTCCCGCTGACGGCCGGCCACCTGCGGCTGGACGGGGCGGAGCTGGACGGTACGCCGCCCGAGTCCCGCCCGGTCGGCGTCGTCTTCCAGGACTACCTGCTCTTCCCGCACCTGACCGCCCTCGACAACGTGGCCTTCGGCCCCCGCTGCCGGGGCGCCTCCAAGGCCGAGGCCCGGGCCCGGGCCGCCCGGTGGCTAGAGCGCATGGGCCTGGCCGAGTACGCCGGCGCCAAACCCCGCCGCCTCTCCGGCGGCCAGGCCCAGCGCGTGGCCCTGGCCCGCGCCCTGGCCATCCGTCCCCGGCTGCTGCTGCTGGACGAACCGCTCGCCGCCCTGGACGCCCGCACCCGCCTGGAGGTGCGCGCCCGGCTGCGCCGCCACCTGGCCGGTTTCGAGGCCGTCGCCGTCCTGGTCACACACGACCCCCTGGACGCCATGGTGCTCGCCGACCGGCTGGTCGTCGTCGAGGACGGCCGTGTCGTCCAGGAGGGCACGCCCGCCGGCATCGCCCGCCGTCCGCGTACGGACTACATCGCCCGGCTGGTCGGTCTGAACCTCTACCGGGGACGGGCCGAGGGGCACACGGTCCGGCTCGACTCGGGTCCCGCCGTCACCACCACGGAGGACCTCTCCGGCCCGGTCTTCGTGGCGTTCCCGCCGAGCGCCGTGACCCTGTTCCGGGACCGCCCCACCGGCTCCAGCGCCCGCAACCTCTGGCGCTGCGAAGTCGCCGGCCTGGAGACCCACGGCGACCAGATCCGCGTGGACCTCACCGGCGGACTGGACCTGGCCGCCGACCTCACCACCGTCGCCGCGGCCGAACTCGGCCTGTATCCGGGCGTTTCCGTGTGGGCCACGGTCAAGGCGGCGCAGACGCACGCCTACCCGGCCTGAGACACAGGGGAGGGCCCCGCCTCGCCGGCGGGGCCCTCCCCTGTCACGGACTCGGCCGTCCTCAGCCGTCGTAGGCGTCCAGCGGCGGGCAGGAGCACACGAGGTTCCGGTCGCCGAAGGCCTGGTCGATGCGGCGCACCGGCGGCCAGTACTTGTCGGCGGCCCGCACCCCGCCCGGGAAGACGGCCTCCTCGCGGCTGTACGGGTGCTTCCACTCCCCGCCGAGCGCGGCCGCGGTGTGCGGGGCGTTGCGCAGCGGGTTGTCGTCCGCGGGCCACTCGCCGGAGCCGACCTTCTCTATCTCCGCACGGATCGCGATCATCGCCTCGCAGAACCGGTCGAGTTCGGCCAGGTCCTCGGACTCGGTGGGCTCGATCATCAGCGTTCCGGCCACCGGGAACGACATCGTCGGGGCGTGGAAGCCGTAGTCGATGAGCCGCTTGGCGACGTCGTCGACGCTCACCCCGGTCGCCTTGGTGATCGGCCGCAGGTCGATGATGCACTCGTGGGCGACGAGCCCGCCGGGGCCGGTGTAGAGCACCGGGTAGTGCGGCTCCAGCCGCTTGGCGATGTAGTTGGCGCTCAGCACCGCCACCTGCGTGGCCCGCTTGAGCCCTTCGCCGCCCATGAGCCGGACGTACGCCCACGAGATCGGCAGGATCCCGGCCGAACCCCACGGCGCCGCCGAGACCGGACCGACGCCCGTCTCGGGCCCGGCCTCGGGCTGCAGCGGGTGGTTGGGCAGGTACGGCGCCAGGTGCGACCGCACGGCCACCGGGCCGACGCCGGGACCGCCGCCGCCGTGCGGGATGCAGAAGGTCTTGTGCAGGTTCAGGTGGGACACGTCGCCGCCGAAGTGCCCGGGCTTGGCCAGACCGACGAGCGCGTTGAGGTTGGCGCCGTCGACGTACACCTGGCCGCCGGCCTCGTGCACCTGCGCGCAGATCTCGGAGACGTGCTCCTCGAAGACACCGTGCGTCGACGGGTACGTGATCATCAGCACCGCCAGCTCGTCGCGGTACTGCTCGATCTTCGCCCGCAGGTCCTCCACGTCGATCTCGCCGTCCCCGGCGGTCCTCACGACGACGACCTTCATGCCCGCCATCACGGCGCTCGCGGCGTTCGTGCCGTGCGCGGAGGACGGGATCAGGCACACGGTCCGCTGCTCGTCGCCGTTGGCCCGGTGGTACCCGCGTACGGCGAGCAGGCCGGCCAGCTCGCCCTGCGACCCGGCGTTGGGCTGCAGCGACACCTTGTCGTAGCCGGTGACCTCGGCGAGACGCTCCTCCAGCTCGCGGATGAGCGTGAGGTAGCCCTGCGCCTGCTCGGCGGGGGCGAAGGGGTGCAGCTGCCCGAACTCGGGCCAGGTGACCGGCTCCATCTCGGTGGTCGCGTTGAGCTTCATGGTGCACGAGCCCAGCGGGATCATGCCGCGGTCGAGCGCGTAGTCCCGGTCGGCCAGCCTGCGCAGGTAGCGCAGCATCGCGGTCTCGGAGCGGTGCTGGTGGAAGACGGGGTGGGTCAGGTAGTCGTCGGTGCGCAGCAGCGCCTCCGGCAGCGCGTCCCCGGTGGCCGCGTCGAGCGCCTCGACGTCGCCGTCGACGCCGAACGCACTCCACACGGCGGCCAGCCGGGCCCGGGTGGTGGTCTCGTCGCAGGCGATCGAGACGTGGTCGGCGTCGACGAGCCGCAGGTTGACGCCGTTGTCCCGGGCGGCGGCCACGACCTCGGCGGCCCGGCCCCGCACGCGTACGGTCAGGGTGTCGAAGTAGGACCCGTGCACGACCTCGGCACCGCCGCCGGCGAGCCCGGCGGCGAGGATCGTGGCGTACCGGTGGGTGCGCCGCGCGATGCCCTTGAGGCCCTCCGGCCCGTGGTAGACGGCGTACA
Organism: Streptomyces sp. NPDC052701; assembly: GCF_040678355.1. Lineage (NCBI taxonomy): Bacteria > Bacillati > Actinomycetota > Actinomycetes > Kitasatosporales > Streptomycetaceae > Streptomyces > Streptomyces sp. NPDC052701. Next base: position 12,329 of record NZ_JBFATO010000012.1, on the reverse strand, counting down.
TGCCGGCCATCACGGCGAGCAGCACCTGCGCGGTGCAGATGTTGCTGGTCGCCTTCTCCCGGCGGATGTGCTGCTCGCGGGTCTGCAGCGCGAGCCGGTAGGCCCGGTTGCCGTCGGCGTCGACGGAGACGCCCACGAGCCGCCCGGGCAGGCTGCGCGCCATCTTCTCCTGCACCGCCATGTATCCGGCGTGCGGTCCGCCGAAGCCCATCGGCACGCCGAACCGCTGCGTCGTCCCGACGGCGATGTCCGCACCGAGCTCACCGGGCGACTTCAGCAGCGTCAGCGCGAGCAGGTCGGCGGCGACGGTGACGAGCGCGCCCAGCTCGTGCGCCTGGTCGATCACCGGCTTGATGTCGCGTACGGCACCGGAGGCGCCCGGGTACTGGATCAGCACGCCGTTGATCTCACGCTCGGCGAGCTCGGCCGGGATGCCCTCGCCGAGGTCGGCGACGACCACCTCGACCCCGGTCGGCTCGGCCCGGGTCCGCAGCACGGCGATGGTCTGCGGCAGCGCGTCCGCGTCGACCAGGAACAGGCCCTTCTTGTTCCTGCCCATGCGCCGGGACAACGCCATCGCCTCGGCCGCGGCCGTGCCCTCGTCGAGCAGCGAGGCCCCGGAGGTCGGCAGGCCGGTGAGCTCGGCGACCATGGTCTGGAAGTTGAGCAGCGCCTCCAGCCGTCCCTGCGATATCTCCGGCTGGTACGGCGTGTAGGCCGTGTACCAGGCCGGGTTCTCCATGACGTTGCGCAGGATGACGGGCGGCGTGAAGGTGCCGTAGTACCCGAGTCCGATCATGGAGCCGAGGACCTGGTTGCGGTCGGCGAGCGCGCGCAGCTCGGCCAGCACCTCGGCCTCGCTGCGGGCGCCCGGCAGGTCCAGCGCGTCGGCGTTCTTGATCACATCCGGGACCGCGGCGGCGGTGAGCTCGTCGAGCGAGCCGTAGCCGACCTGCGCGAGCATCTTGGCCCGCGCCTCCTGGTCGGGCCCGATGTGGCGCTGCTCGAAGGGAATTGTCTGCTCGAGCTCGGAGAGCGGAGTGCGATGGGCGGTCATTGCGGAGGCCTCCTGGTCTGACGCGACCTTCGAGGGGCACCACGGCACGGGTGCCCGGACGGCCTCCCCCTCTGTCATCTCGACCTGAGAGCTTCACCGGATCGTCCGAGGACGCCCGGCTTTCACCGTCGGTGAGAGCGGAAGCCGTCGACACCCGCTCTGCTTTCCAGAGTGACCTCGTCCGTGCGGTACGTGGGCCTGAGAGATTCCGGGGAGGATTTGCTCCTTCGGCGCCTCCGATGCTGCCTGGAGGACTCTCCCGCACGGGGTCAGCAGCCGTCTGCCAGCCTACCAGCGGGGTCAACGCCCGGGCCTTCGAGTGGCCGCGTTCCCCATTCTGCCGTTTTGTAGTGCTTACGGATGAGGTGCGACCAAGTGGAGGGCCCGTGCGAACCGACATCGATCCGCGCAACCTGATCGGCCGCAAGGCATTCGACCGCAACGGAACCAGGATCGGCACCATCGACGAGGTCTACCTCGACGACGCCACCGGCGTCCCCGAATGGGCGGCCATACGGACCGGCCTGTTCAGCAGGGACGCCTTCGTGCCGCTGGAGCCCAGCGAACTGGTCGACGGCGCCCTCCACGTCCCCTTCGACCGCGCCCTCATCAAGGACGCCCCCGACTTCGGCGTCGGCCGCCACCTCTCTCCGGAGCAGGAACTCCAGCTCTACCACCACTACGGCCTGGACGTCGCCGCCGCTCCCCCGCTCCCGGACCGCGACTTCGGCAGACTCGCGGGCACGGACGAGACGGCTGCGGGATGAGGGTGCCCCGCTCCCCGGGCGTCTTCACGAACCCACCGGTCCCACACCCCCGGAGGGCGCGCCGACGGCCTCCTCCCCGCTCGCGTCCGGTCCTCGCGGCACCAGCGGCAGCGGCTCCGCCGGCTCCAGCTCCGGGTCGTCGATCCGGAACGTCCGCACCCGGCCGGGCTTCGAGTCCGGGGTCTCGAACCGCACGGTGACCCGCCCCAGCCCGCTGCCCTGCACCCACCCGTGCCCGTACGCGGCATGGCGCACGTCGTGCCCCGCGGGCCACCGCCGCTCGGCGGGCGCCTGCCGCTCCTCGACAGGCGCCGCCTCGGGCTCCTCCGCGGGAACGCCGGCCCGCTCCCCCGCCGCCTGTGCGAACAGGTCCTCCTGGGTGTAGTCGGCGAGCCCGCTGACCCCGACGCCGAGCAGCCGGACGCCCCCCGTCGTGTCCACCGAGTCCAGCAGCCGGGCCGCCGCCTCCCGGATCACCGCCGGATCGTCCGTCGGCCCGCGCAGCGTCTCGGACCGGGTCAGCGTGGAGAAGTCGTACCGCCGCACCTTCAGCACGATGGTCCGTCCCGACAGCCCGGCCCCGCGCAGCCGCCGCACGCACCGGTCGGCCAGCCGCTGCACCTCCAGCCCGACCCGCACCCGGTCGTGGATGTCCACGTCGTAGGTGTCCTCGACGGAGACCGACTTGGCCTCCCGCTCGGCCACCACGGGCCGGTCGTCGCGCGCCAGCGCCATGGCGTAGAGCCCGTGTCCGTGGGCCTTCCCCAGCAGGCGCACCAGCTCGTCCTCGCCCGCCTCGACGATCTCGTCGACGGTGGTGATCCCGGCCCGCCGCAGATGGTCGCCCGTCGCCGGTCCCACGCCCGGCAGCGTCCGCACCGGCATCGGGCCGAGCAGGGCCCGCTCGGTGCCCGGCTCGATCAGCACCAGCCCGTCGGGCTTGGCCTGCTCGGAAGCGATCTTCGCGAGCATCTTGGAGGCGGCGAGCCCGACCGATCCCGTCAGCCCCGTGGCGGCCCGGATGTCCGCCCGCAGCTTCGCGCCCGCCAGCCGCGCCGACCGCTCGTCCCAGGCCGCCCCGCCGGCCTCCAGGTCCACGAACGCCTCGTCCAGGCTCAACGGCTCCACCAACGGCGACAGCGCCCGCAGCAGCCCCATCACCCGCTCGCTGATCGACCGGTAGAACCCGAAGCGGGGCACCAGGTACGCGGCGTGCGGCGCGAGCCGCCGGGCCTGCGCCATGGGCATCGCCGAGTGCACCCCGAAGACGCGTGCCTCGTACGAGGCGGTGGCCACGACCCCGCGCGGCCCGAGCCCTCCCACGACGACGGCCTTCCCGCGCAGACTCGGCTTGGACGCCTGCTCCACCGAGGCGAAGAAGGCATCCATGTCCAGGTGCAGGATCGTGGGCGCGGTTCTCACATCCCCGATGCTGCCCTACGCCACTGACAACGCGCCGACGCGCCGCCGCCGCGGCGGCCCCGCTCAGACCGCCCGGTTGCGCCGCCGCGCCAGCTCGTCCGCCGGGTTGTGCCCGACCAGGGTCTCACCGGTGTCGATCCGCTCCCCGTGCAGCTGGGACAGCGCGTTCTCGACGTCCCGCCACACCACGCCCACGGCGATCCCGAAGATGCCCTGGCCGCCCTGGAGCAGGGCGTGGACCTCGTCGGGCGAGGTGCACTCGTAGACCGTGGCGCCGTCGCTCATCAGCGTCATCCGCTCCAGGTCGCGGAAACCGCGTTCCCTCAGGTGCTGCACCGCGGTGCGGATGTTCTGCAGCGACACACCGGTGTCGAGGAACCTCTTGACGATCTTCAGGACGACGACGTCCCGGAAGCTGTACAGACGCTGCGTCCCGGACCCGTGGGCGGGTCGCACGCTCGGCTCGACGAGCCCGGTGCGCGCCCAGTAGTCCAACTGCCGGTAGGTGATACCGGCGGCGGCACAGGCCGTGGGACCGCGGTAGCCGATCTGCTCGGACGCCATGGACGTCGTCCCTCCGCTGCTCGGCACGGCTGTCGGTCGCTGCGGAATGTGATCGGCGGCGCTGCCGTGAGGGGGGTATCCCGCGCTCGCGCGGAGCCGGGAGCCCGGGGGAGGGTACGGACCGCTCACCCCGAGACCGCGTCCGGGGGCACCCCCCGCCGTACCGTCGCCGCTGCTTCTCACGCCGACCTCCGTCCTTGACCTGCCTTCTCGACGGTAGGCAGTCACCAGGGGTGCGTCAACGATCGCCACACTCGGCACGCCGAGTGATAATCACCCTAAGAGTGGTTTCCCGTGCCCCACCGCGGGGAAAGGCTAGCCGAATGGGTTCGGCGCGGCCCGTGTGACGCTCGCACGGCCACGGGCCCGTGCGGGCATTTCCACGGTCACAGGCCGTGGGCGGCTCCGCCGCGGACCGCTTCGTCCGCCGGCCGCCCACGCGGCCCACCGGCCGGTGGCCGGCCACCGGAACGTCACTGGTTGCTGGTGCCGAAGTCCTCCGGCGAGATCTGGTCGAGGAACTCGCGGAACTTCTCCACCTCGTCCTCCTGCTCGTCGGGGATCGCGATACCGGCGTCGTCGAGCACCGTGTCGCTGCCGTAGATCGGCGTGCCGGTGCGCAGCGCCAGCGCTATGGCATCGGACGGACGGGCGCTGACCTCGACCCCGCTGGCGAACACCAGCTCCGCGTAGAAGACGCCCTCCCGCAGGTCCGTGATGCGCACTTCCGTGAGCTCCTGGCCGACGGCCTCCAGCACGTCCTTGAACAGGTCGTGGGTCAGCGGCCGTGCCGGAGCCATGCCCTGCTGGGCGAAGGCGATCGCGGTCGCCTCGCCCGGTCCGATCCAGATAGGGAGGTAGCGGTCGCCCCCCACTTCACGCAGCAGCACGATCGGTTGGTTGGAGGGCATTTCCACCCGGACACCTACGACATCGAGCTCGTTCACACAGCAACCCTAGGCCGTGCCCGGGATGTTTGGGTAGTCGAGGCCGCAACGGGCGGCCGGACCGGACCCGCGATCGGGTCCCTTCAGGGCAGCCGCACCCCGAGCGCGGTCCGCACCAGCGCCGCGTGCAGCTTCACGGTGAGTCCCGCCAGCTCCTTCGTGCGCGCCTCGGCATGCGCCCTGGTCTGCGGGTTCCGGTGCCGCTTCAGCGGAGCCACCACCTGCTCCACCAGGCCGGCCTCACGGTCGGCGGCGGCCTTCATCGCGCGCAGGTGCCGTGGCTCGATCCCGAACCGGCCCAGCTCGATGACGAGCGAGGCCACGGTCACGGCCTCCGCGTCGTACGCCCCGTCCTCCAGCGGAGCGACGAGCCCGTACGACTCCCACTCCTGCAGTTCCTGCTCACCGGCACCGGCGGCGGCAAGCAGCTCGGCCCGACCGATCCGGGCCGCCGTGGGCCCCTCGGCCGAGCCGGGCACGGCCTGCCCGTCACGCTGTCGGCCCAGAGCCGGCAACTGGACGGGCTCGCCACGCTCCATGGCCTCCAGGTGCTCGCGGATCACCTTCAGAGGCAGATAGTGGTCCCGCTGCATTCTCAGGACGTGACCGAGGCGCTCGACGTCCTCCGCACTGAACTTGCGGTACCCCGAGGGGGTGCGCTGCGGCTCGACGAGCCCTTCCGACTCCAGGAAGCGGATCTTGGAGATGGTGATGTCGGGGAACTCGTCGCGCAGCACGTTCAGCACCGTGCCGATGCTCATCAGGCCACTGTCCGGGGCGGTGGTGCCGTGCCCGGCACCACCGCTCGGTGTTCGAAGCATGGACCCTCCCTGGGGGTTCCCCCGGACGGAGTCCGGGGGAGGGTCAGTAGCCTCGCTGGCTCGCGTAGAAGACCAGCCGGTACTTGCCGATCTGCACCTCGTCACCGTTGTTCAGGGCGACCTGGTCGATCCGCTCCCGGTTGACGTACGTGCCGTTCAGGCTGCCCACGTCGGCCACCGTGAACGTGCCGTCCGGGCCGCGGCGGAACTCCACGTGCCGCCGGGAGACCGTCACGTCGTCCAGGAAGATGTCGCTCTGCGGGTGACGCCCGGCCGTGGTCAGGTCGCTGTCCAGCAGGAAGCGGCTGCCGGCGTTCGGCCCGCGGCGCACGACCAGGAGCGCGGAGCCCTGCGGCAGCGCCTCGACGGCGGCCTGCGCCTCGGGAGAGAGCGTCGGCATCGGCGTCTGGCCGGTGGCCTCGGCGTCGTAGGCCTCGAGACCGGAGATGGAGATCGTGGAGGTCGTCTCCGACGAACGCTCCGCGGGGACCCCGGCCCGCAGCGGGGCGCCGCAGTTGGAGCAGAAGCGGCTGTTCTCCGCGTTGCGGTTACCGCACCTCGTACACACCAGGGCCGACATGGACGGATCCTCCTGCGGCGGCTGCCCCGCCGGGGCGTTGGACGCGTACGGGCCGGCGGCGAACCCTCCACCCGTACCTGAGGTTGACGGTTGGCCGAAACCTATGCCGCCGGACTGCGCAGGGTCAACCGACGGCGCGCCCTGACCTCCGGAAATGCCGCCGCCCGGACCAGCCACCTGGTCCCGGAACAGCGGACGCTGACCCTCTGCGTCGGGCTGTGCGCGATGGCGAGCGGTCGCGTTGTCGCTGCCCTCTCGCGCGCTCTTGCCGAACAATTTCGCAAACAACTTCACGGGCGATTCCCCTTGACCGAAACAGACCCGCCCGTGGGGCAGGACGAACCCTGACTGAACACACTGGTCGACCCGGACATCCTCACAACGTCCGTCTCCGCCAGACAGTTTCCACCACGCACCACCCATTCGGTGCGCCGACCCCCCGCAACCTCATGCCCTTGCCGGATGTCCCCCATGCACCGCCGGTTCACCGGGAGGACGACCGAGCGTAGTCAGGCCGCTTCACCGCTCGCAAGGCGTCCACGACGATCTTGCCCGACCGCTCGACAGTGACGGTGGCCTGTTCTTTCTCGAGAGTCTGCACCACGCCTCCGGGGATGTTGAGCGCCGGCTCGAGGTCCTGCGGTTTGCCGATGACCTTGAAACGATAAGGCGCGTTGATCTTGTTCCCGTCGACGCCCACGCCGTTGCCGGAATCCGTCAGATACGTGCCGGCCACGACCCGTACGCCGTTCACCTGGATCGCCTCCGCACCCGCCGCGCGCAGCTCCTGGATCGCGTCGAGCAGCATGTCCGCCTCGACCCTCCCCCTGTCGTCCCCGATGGTCATGGTGATGCCGGGCCCCTGCGCGGCCACGGTGCCCGCCAGTATGCCCAGTTGCCGCTCCTTCTCGACCGTCTGCCGACGGGCCTCCTCGGCCTGGTCCGAGCTGTTCTCCAGTTCGTCCCGCTGCTTCTCGAGTCCCCGCTTCTCGTCTTCAAGACGTTGTGTGCGGTCGTCGAGTTCATCGAGGATCCGGACGAGATCCTCCTGGCGCGCGCCGCGCAGGGCGCTGTCATTCTCGCTGTTCGACGCCACCTGGACGGCCAGGCCGAAGCCGAGGCCGAACAGCAGCAGGGCGACGATGAGTTGGGCCCGGGTCACGCGCGGCGGCCACAGCCCCTTCACCAGTCGCTGCCGGCCGGTGAGCTGGGGCGGCTCGGTCTTCTCCTCCGGAGTCCCCGCCTGCGGAGCCCTCTTCTCCGGGGCCCCCTCCTCCGGGATTCCCGCCTCCGGCGGATCCGTCGCGGGCACCTCGTCGGGCAGCTCCTTGCGCAGCCGGTTCCCGGGTTCGGGCGTCTCGTCGTGCCGTGCGTCGTGCTCGCTCATCGGCCTCACGCCCGGAACACGTGCCGGCGGATCGCCGCGGCGTTGGAGAAGATGCGGATGCCGAGGACGACCACGACGCCGGTGGACAGCTGGGCGCCCACGCCCAGCTTGTCGCCGAGGAACACGATCAGCGCGGCCACGACCACGTTCGACAGGAACGACACCACGAAGACCTTGTCGTCGAAGATGCCGTCGAGCATGGCCCGCAGGCCACCGAAGACGGCGTCCAGCGCCGCCACGACAGCGATCGGGAGATAAGGCTCGACGGCCGCCGGAACCTCGGGCCGGACCAACAGGCCGGCCACGACTCCCACGACGAGGCCCAGTACGGCGATCACGATGTGCCCTTCTCGGTGTTCTCGGTCTTCTCGGTGTTCGGTCGTGCTGTACGTACGGTCAGACTCGGCGCGGCGGGCAGCCGGAGGTCGTCCTCCACGGAGATGCCGGTGCGGATGCCGTAGTTCTCCTGCAGGGCGTGCAGGTACAGCCCGTCGGCACTGTTCTGGAACCTGGTGCTCAGCCGCTGGCCGTCTCCCACCGCGAGCACCGTGTAGGGCGGCACCAGCGGCCGGTTGTCGACCAGTATCGCGTCACCCGCGGCCCTGATCGCGGACAGGGCCGTCAACCGCTGCCCGTTGATGGAGACGGCCTCGGCGCCCGACTCCCACAGCCCGTTGACCACGCGCTGCATGTCCCGGTCGCGCACCCGGCCGGTGTCGGAGAACCCGGAGCTCTCACGCGGGTCGCCGTCGGCACCGGTACCGGCGTCCTCGGCGTCGTCCACGACGAGCTTCACGCCGGGACCCTGCACCGCGACGGCCCCCGACAGGACGCCCACCAGTTCGGACCGGCCGCCGTCCCCGCTCTCCTCCAGCGCCTCGCGCTGCCGCGCGCTCACGTCCGCGCGCAGCTCGTCGACGCTGTCCTCCAGCTCGTCCGCCGCCTCGGTCTGCCGGTCGATGCGGTCGATCAGCTCCTCGCGCTCCTTGGCGACCACGGGTGCCGTGACCCGCGCCTGGGCCGCCCCGACGGTGACGACGAGGGCCGCGAGCACCAGGCCGGCGGCCAGACCGAGCTTCGCCCTGAGGGTCTTCGGCATGCCGCCCTCGCCCGCGGCCTTCTTCCGCGCGGCGGCCTCGGCGTATCCGTCGTCGAGGCTGTGGTCCATGACGTTGGTGATCAACGACATGGACGCGTCCGGACGCGGGGGCCGCGAAGGTGTGCTCCGAACGGGGGGTTGCTGCGGCATGCCGCACATCGTCGCATGTCGCGGCCGTCACCTCCGAACGGCCCCACCGGCGTGCCGGACAGGCCCCCTTGGGGACACTTGTCCGGCACGCACCGCACGCGTGCTGTGTCTCCTACCGGCCCGCGCTGTCCACGATGGCCGACCACTCGTCCAGCAGGGCCTGCGCGGAGGCGTCGTCGGGCCCCTCGGCCCACAGGTGGGTGACCGCCTCGGCCGGATCGGGCAGCACCATCACCCAGCGCCCGTCGGCCTCCACCACGCGCACACCGTCCGTGGTGTCCACGAAGCGGTCTCCGGCCGCTTCCACGACCCGCCGCATGACGAGCCCCTTGACGGCCCACGGAGTCGCCAGATCCCGCTTGAGGACGTGGGCCCGCGGGATGCGTGCGTCGATCTGGCTGAGCGTGAGCTGCGTCCGCGCCACCAGCCCGATGAGCCGTACGAAGGCCGCCGTGCCGTCGTAGACGCTGCTGAACTCCGGAACGATGAAGCCGCCCTTGCCGTCGCCGCCGAAGATCGTCCCCTCCTCGCCGCCGACGCGCGTCAGGTCGTCGGGGGAGGTGGTCGTCCACTCGACCTGGGTCCCGTGGTACGCCGCCACCTGCTCGGCGATCCGGGTGGTGGTCACGGGCAGCGCCACCCGGCCGCTGCGCCGCTCCGCCGCGACCAGGTCGAGCATCACGAGCAGCGCCCGGTCGTCCTCGATGATGCGCCCCTTCTCGTCGACCAGGGACAGCCGCTCACCGACGGGATCGAACCGCACGCCGAACGCGGCTCCCGAGGAGGCGACGATCTCACCGAGCCGCACCAGCCCCGCCCGCCGCATGTCGGCCGTCTCGGTGGGCCGGGACTCGTCGAGACCGGGATTGATTGTCAGCGAGTCCACGCCCAGCTTCCCGAGCAGGCTCGGCAGCACGAGTCCGGCGCTGCCGTTGGACGCGTCCACGACCACCTTCAGCCCGGACTCCGCGATCCCCGTCGTGTCGACGTTCCGCAGCAGCGACCCGGTGTACGAGTCGAAGACGCTGGCCGGGAAGTGCAGGTCACCGATCTCACCGGGGAACGCGCGCCGGTACTCCTGCCGCGCGAACACCCGGTCCAGCTTCCGCTGGCTGGCCTGCGACAGGTCGGCGCCCTGTCCGTCGAAGAACATGATGTCCACGGAGTCCGGCACGCCGGGCGTGGTCCGGATCATGATGCCGCCCGCGCTGCCCCGCGCGGTCTGCTGCCGGGCCACGGGCAGGGGCACGTTCTCCAGGTCCCGTACGTCGATGGCGCTGGCCTGCAGCGCGGAGATCACCGCCCGCTTCAGTGCCCGGGCGCCTCGGGAGTGGTCGCGGGCCGTGGTGACCGTCGCCCCCTTCTTGAGGGTGGTCGCATAGGCGCCGGCGAGACGCACCGCGAGCTCCGGTGTGATCTCCACGTTCAGGATTCCGGACACGCCGCGGGCGCCGAAGAGATGCGCCTGCCCCCGGGATTCCCAGATGACCGAGGTATTGACGAAGGCACCGGCTTCGATGGTCTTGAACGGGTAGACCCGCACATTTCCCTGAACGATCGATTCCTCACCGACGAGGCACTCGTCACCGATGACCGCGCCGTCCTCGATACGGGCCGCGCGCATGATGTCGGTGTTCTTCCCGACGACACAACCGCGCAGATTGCTGTGCGGCCCGACGTAGACGTTGTCGTGGACGACGGCCTTGTGCAGGAAGGCCCCGCTCTTCACGACGACGTTCGACCCGACCACCGTGTGCTCGCGGATCTCCGCGCCGGCCTCGACCTTCGCGTAGTCGCCGATGTAGAGGGGCCCGCGGAGAACGGCGTCCGGGTGCACCTCGGCGCCTTCCGCCACCCATACGCCCGGGGAGATCTCGAAGCCGTCGATGTCGACGTCGACCTTGCCCTCCAGGACGTCGGCCTGCGCCTTCACGTAGCTCTCGTGCGTGCCGACGTCCTCCCAGTAGCCCTCGGCGACATAGCCGTAGATCGGCTTGCCTTCCTTCATCAACTGCGGGAAGACGTCACCGGACCAGTCGACGGGCACATCGGGCTCGACGTAGTCGAAGACCTCGGGCTCCATCACGTAGATACCGGTGTTCACGGTGTCCGAGAAGACCTGCCCCCAGGTCGGCTTCTCGAGGAACCGCTCCACCTTGCCCTCTTCATCGACAATGGTGATGCCGAACTCCAGCGGATTGGGCACACGCGTCAGACAGACGGTGACCAGCGCGCCCTTTTCCTTGTGGAAATTGATCAGCTCGGTGAGGTCGAAGTCGGTCAGGGCGTCACCGGAGATGACGAGGAAGGCATCGTCCTTCAACGCCTCTTCGGCGTTCTTGACGCTTCCGGCGGTACCGAGTGGCTTCTCCTCGTGGGCATAGGTGAGCTCCATCCCGAGCTCTTCGCCGTCACCGAAGTAGTTCTTGACGAGCGAGGCCAGGAACTGGACAGTCACAACTGTTTCGTTGAGCCCATGCCTTTTGAGCAGCCGCAGCACGTGCTCCATGATCGGGCGGTTCGCCACAGGCAGGAGCGGCTTGGGCATGCTTGAGGTCATGGGGCGAAGGCGCGTGCCTTCGCCTCCGGCCATCACTACGGCCTTCATGTCGGAAGCGTCCTCCTCGAAGAGACGACGGTCTAGCCGACTTCACCTGCCCAGATTGTCCCGCACTTTTCCAGCGCGGGCCATCGGGCCGTTACGGCCACACAATGAGCGGGGTCAATCGGCCACGGTGTCCGCACGGACCAGGCGGCGGACTTGTACTACGTAGAGGACTCCTGCCCACCAGTACAGCGTTGTACCCCATCCGGCGAACGCCCATCCGAAAATAGCAGCGAGTGACGAGATCCAACCACTTCCGTCACTGAGCAGGAGCAGCGGGAAGGCATACATCAGGTTGAAGGTCGCGGCCTTCCCCAGGAAGTTCACCTGCGGCGGCGGATAGCCGTGCCGCCTGAGAATGCCCACCATCACCAGCAGGAGCAGCTCCCGCGCCAGCAGTACGGCCGTCAGCCAGAGAGGCAGAATCTCGCGCCAGGTGAGACCGACCAGGGTCGAAAGGATGTAGAGCCGGTCGGCCGCGGGATCAAGGAGCCGGCCGAGACTGCTGATCTGGTTCCACCGGCGCGCGAGCTTGCCGTCCAGGTAGTCACTGACGCCGCTCAGGGCCAGTACGAGGAGTGCCCAGCCGTCACTCTGCGGACCACCGAACTCGGGCCTGAGGATCAGCCACAGGAAGAGGGGCACACCGACGAGACGCGCCATGCTGAGGATGTTCGGGATGGTGAGGACACGGTCCGTCTGGACGCGAGTCTCCTGGACCTCCACCCGGGGGCCTCCTGTGGGAAAGGTACCGATGATGCTCCCTGACCTTACCTCAACGCAAAAAAGCTCTGGCTCTCGGGCTGCATGCCCAAGAGCCAGAGCTCTAAAAGGAGTTCGGCGGTGTCCTACTCTCCCACAGGGTCCCCCCTGCAGTACCATCGGCGCTGTAAGGCTTAGCTTCCGGGTTCGGAATGTGACCGGGCGTTT